>CALJUL010000001.1 GCA_937975725.1 uncultured Pseudoxanthomonas sp.
ACCATGCCTCGCGCGATTTCTTCGGCCAGCCCGCGATGTACATGGGCGAGGGCGGCACCATTCCGTTCATGGGCATGCTGGGCGAGAAGTTCCCCGGCGCGCAGTTCATGATCACCGGCGTGCTGGGCCCGCATTCCAACGCGCACGGCCCCAACGAGTTCCTGCACATCCCGATGGGCAAGAAGGTCACCGCCTGCGTGGCGCGGGTGATCGCCGAACACCACGCCGCCAGCGTGCGCGGCGAGACCACCGGCGTGTCCGCGGTGGCCGGCGGCGAGCAGCACGGCGACCACGGCTGCTGCTGAGTGGCCGGGGCGGCCTCGCCGCCCTCCTCTCGTCTCGCCTCCTGTGGGAGCGACGCAAGTCGCGATGAGGCTTTCATGGGAAAGCCCGTCGCGACTTGCGTCGCTCCTACAGGTTTGCTTGCATGCCTCCCATCGCCGATGGGATGGCCCAACCAGGGCGGCTGGGTTACGCTGCGCCGGCCCCCACTTCCAACCCGGAGCGTTCAGATGGAACAGATCTTTGGCGGCGGCATCCTGTGGACCTTGCTCATCGGCTTTCTCGCCGGCCTGCTGGCGCGCGCGCTGAAGCCAGGCAACGACAAGCTCGGCTTCCTGTGGACCATCGTACTGGGCATCGCGGGCGCGTTGCTGGCGCGCTACATCGGCGGTGCGCTGGGCTGGTACGCGCCGGGCGAACCGGCCGGCTTCATCGCCTCGGTGGTCGGCGCCATCGTGCTGCTCTTCGTCTATGCGCTGGTGAAGAAGCGCTGATCCCGCGGCGTCGCGCCTGCGCGAAGGCCCCGCCCGGCGGGGCCTTCGTCTTTCCGGGGTTCCACCATTGGCGATGCCTCGCCGCGCCTGCGACGAATCTCTCAGCCGCAGCCGGTCCGGCCGCCGTTGCTACACTCGCCGCCACCCGATTGCCGGACCTTGCATGCACCGCCTTTTCCGCACGATCTGCCTGTCGCTCGCCCTGTCGCTCCTCGCCTGGACGGCGCTGGCGGCATCGCCGCTGGACGGCGCGTGGCGGCTGGAATCCGGCGAATTCGTCGACGCCGAAGGCAAACACGTCGATTACGCGAGCCTGAAATTGCAGGGCATCAAGCTGCTGGCGGACGGCCACTTCGCCTTCACCACTACCCAGGACGGGCGCTTCTGGGCCGGCGGCGCCGGGACGTTCGCCGCGGATGCGGACGGCTACGTCGAGACGCCGCGGATGGCGTCGTATCCGCTGGCCGACAGCGGCAGCTACCGCTTCAGCTACACGCTGCAAGGCGATACCTGGACGCTGGAGCGGTACGAAGGCGGCAAGCGCGTCGAACGCGAAGTCTGGCGCCGCACGGCGCCGCAACCCTAGTCCTGCCCGCCGGCATGCAGGGCGGGCGAAGACGGCACGCCGGCGAACGCGCGCCTGCCCAGCTTTTTCTTGGCGTGACGCGGCTACTGCCCGCGCCCGTACACATCCTCGAAGCGGACGATGTCGTCCTCGCCTAGGTAGCTGCCGGATTGCACTTCGATCAGCTCAAGCGGCACCTTGCCGGGATTCTCCAGCCGGTGCTTCACGCCCAGCGGGATGTAGGTGCTCTCGTTCTCCGACAGCAACAGGATCTCGTCGCCGCGAGTGACCCGGGCGGTGCCGCTGACGACGATCCAGTGCTCGGCACGATGGTGGTGCATCTGCAGACTCAGCGCCGCACCCGGCTTGACCTTGATGCGCTTGACCTGGTGGCGGTGGCCCATGTCCACCGAGTCGTAGCTGCCCCAAGGGCGATGCACTTCGCGGTGGAGCACGGCCTGGCTGCGCTGCTCCTGCTTGAGCCGCGCGACCACCTGCTTGACCTCCTGCACCTTGTCCTTGCGCGCCACGAGCACGGCGTCGTCGGTCTCCACCACCACCACGTCGTCCACGCCGACCAGCGCCACCAACCGGTTCGCATAGGCGTAGCTGTTGCGACTGTCCACCACGATCACGTCGCCGTGGCAGGCGTTGCCGTCGGCGTCGCGCTCGGCCACGTCCCACAGCGCCGACCAGCTACCCACGTCGTTCCAGCCGATGTCTACCGGCAGCACCATCGCGTGCCCGGTCTTTTCCATGACCGCGTAGTCGATGGAGTCGGACGGGCCGGCGGCGAAGGCGTCCTTGTCCAGGCGGACGAAGTCGCCGTCGCGCGCGGCCTCCGCGAACGCCGCGCGCACGGCCGCCATGATGTCGGGGCGGAAGTGTCCGAGTTCCTCGACGAAGCGGCTGGCGCGGAACAGGAACATGCCGCTGTTCCAGTAATAGCCGCCGGCCTGCAGGTACGCAGCGGCGGTGGCGGCGTCGGGTTTCTCGACGAAGCGCGACACCTTGCGCAGGCCTTCGCCCGCTTCGGCCTGGATGTAGCCGAAGCCGGTCTCGGGCGCGTCGGGCACGATGCCGAAGGTCACCAGCGCGCCCGCTTCGGCCGCCGGCATCGCCGCGCGCACGGCCTGCCGGAACGCCGCGACGTCGCGCACGACGTGGTCGGACGGCAGCACCAGCAGCAGCGGGTCCTCGCCCGCGGCGGTGGCCTGCAACGCCGCCGCCGCGATGGCCGGGGCGGTGTTGCGCCCCACCGGTTCCAGCAGGATGGCCGGTACCGGCGCGCCCACCTGCCGCAACTGCTCGGCGACCAGGAAGCGGTGTTCCTCGTTCGCCACCACGATGGGCGCGGCATCGGCCAGTCCGTCCACGCGGCGCCACGTGGCCTGCAGCATCGTCTCCTTGCCGGCCAGGGGCAGGAACTGCTTGGGATACGCTTCGCGCGACAGCGGCCACAGGCGCGTGCCGGAGCCGCCGGAGAGCAGGACGGGTTGGAGTTTTGCCATGCGGCCCTCGCAAGTGGCTGGCATGCCAGTTTACTCTTAACGGGAGTGATGCCCGTTTTGGCCGCGATTGCATGATGAACATGATTCAGGACGCCTCCGGGCGGGAAGCCCAGCGCCTGGACTGGGCGCGCGGCGCATTGGGCGATCCCCTCGCGCGGCTGGACCGGGCGTCGGTCGACGCCGGCTTCCGCAGCTACTGGCGCAGCCTGGGCCACGGCCACAGCCGCATCGTGATGGATTCGCCGCCCGGGCTGGAGGACGTGCGCCCGTGGCTCGCGGTGCATGCGCTGCTCGCCGGCGGCGGCGTGCGCGTGCCGGAGGTGCTGGCGATCGACGTGGCCAACGGCTTCCTGCTGCTGGAGGACCTGGGCGGACCCACGCTCGCCCATTCGATCGCCGACGACAACGCCGACGCCTGGTTCGACGCCGCCATCGGACAGTTGCTGTTGCTGCAGGCGATCGCGCCACCGCCCGGCATGGGCGATTTCGGCGAAGCCCTGCTGCAACGCGACGCCGGGCTGTTCGAGGAATGGTTCCTGGGCCGCCACCTGGGCATCGGGCTGGACTGCGGCGAGGCCGAGGCGCTGCAACTGGCGCAGCGCCGGCTGATGGACAACGCGCTGGGCCAGGCGCGCGTGCTGACCCACCGCGACTTCATGCCGCGCAACCTGATGCCGGTGATGCCGGGCCCGGCGGTGCTGGATTTCCAGGACTGCGTGCGCGGCCCCATCGCCTACGATCCGATGAGCCTGTTCAAGGACGCCTTCCTCAGTTGGCCGCTGGAGCGCGTCGACGGCTGGCTGGCGCACTACCACGCGCGCGCGCGCGCCGCCGGACTGCCGGTGCCGGCGTGGTCGGTGTTCCTGCGCGACGCCGACTGGATGGGCATCCAGCGCCACCTCAAGATCCTGGGCATCTTCTCGCGGCTGCACTACCGCGATGGCAAGACCAAGTACCTGCCCGACGTGCCCCGCTTCATCGTCTACCTGGACGAAGTGCTGCCGCGCTATCCCGAACTCGCCGGACTGCAACGGCTGCTCGACGACCGCATCAAGCCCGCCCTGCGCGGCCGCGGCGACATCGCATGAAGGCGCTGGTCTTCGCCGCCGGCCTGGGCGAGCGCATGCGCCCGTTGACCGACCACACGCCCAAGCCGCTGATCGCCGCGGGCGGCAAGCCGCTGATCGTGTGGCACCTGGAAAAGCTGGCCGCGCTGGGCATCCGCGAGGTGATCGTCAACACCAGTTGGCTGGCCGACCGGTTCCCTCAGGCGCTGGGCGACGGCGCGCGCTGGGGACTGCGCATCGAATACCTGTACGAAGGCGACACGCCGCTGGAGACCGGCGGCGGCATGCTCAACGCGCGCCCGCTGTTGGGCGAGGCGCCGTTCCTGCTGGTCAACGGCGACATCTGGACCGACTACGACTTCGCGCGGCTGCCGCGCGAACCGCGCGGCCTGGCGCACCTGGTGATGATCGACCCACCCGGCTACGCCACCCACGGCGATTTCGCGCTGGATCCGTCCGGCCTGATCCGCCGTGAAGGCGCGCAGCGCCTGACCTACGCCGGCATCGGCGTCTATCGCCCCGCGCTGCTGGACGACTGGCAGCGCCACCTGGACGAACCGCCGGGCACTACCGCCGGCGGCAAGCCCCGCTTCCGCCTGGCGCCGCTCCTGCGCACGCACATGGACACCGGCGGCATCCACGGCGAACGCCACGCCGGCCGCTGGACCGACGTGGGTACGCCGCAACGGCTGGCCGAACTGGAAGCCGCGCTGCAAGCCCCGTCCCCGCCGTAGGGTGTGCGCCGGCGCACTTCGCTCGATCCTCTTCGACCGCGGATGCGTTGCGCTGCGGCTGGATGGCGGGGCGCCGGGGGAAGAAAAGCGGGAGACACGGATAACGCGGATAAGAGCTTTGCATTGATCCGTTTTATCCGTGTCGATCCGCGTCATCCGCGGCTCCAGAGCTTTCAAGTCCTCCATCCGCGCCAGGGCGAATGCAACACGGGTAACTGGAACAATCCGTCATTGGCCGTACCGGCGAAGCGCGGGGCAGTGCGCCGAGGCGCACCTGCGCGGGTCAGAGGACGCTGCGCAGGAAGGGCACGGTGACGCGGCGCTGGGCGGCCAGCGAGGCGCGGTCCAGTCTGTCCAGCAGCGCCACCAGCGCGCCCAGGTCGCGGTCGGTGCGGGTGAGCAGCCAGTCCAGCGCGGCGTCTTCGAGCACCAGCCCGCGGCGCTGCGCGCGGTCGCGCAGCACGTCGCGGCGGCCATCGTCGTCCAGCGGATCCAGCATCACCCGCATGCACTGCTGCAGGCGCGAGCGCAGGTCCGGCAGCGCCAGGCCGATCTCCGAGGGGATCCCGCGCGCGGCGTACAGCACGTTCATCCCCGCGGCGCGGGCGCGGTTGTGGAAGTCAAACAGCGCCACCTCGTCCTCGCGGCGGCCGGCGATGGCCTCCAGTCCGTCCAGGGCGATGACGTCGTTGCCTTCCAGCGCGTCCAGCGCCTCGCGCGCGCGGCCGGAGGCGGCGGCCAGCGGCAGGTAGGCGGCCCGGCGGCCGCTACGCTCGGCAGCCGCGCACACGGCCAGCGCCAGGTGGGTCTTGCCGGTCTTCGCCGCACCCGCCAGGTACAGCCAGTCGGCGCCCGGCCGCGTGGCCAGCGCGTCCAGCAGCGCCAGCGCGCCCTCGGGCGGGCGCACGTAGCTGTCGAAACGCTGGTCGGGCGGATAGCGCAGCGCCAGCGGCAACTGCGGGCCGATGCCTTGGCCGCTCATCGCCGGCTCACTTGTCGTCGGGCTCGCGCGCGTGCGCCTGCTCCACGCTGCCCTTGTCGATGAACGGATCCAGCACGATCGCCGGGCGGTCGCCGGCGTACAGCGGGCTCTGGGTGTAGCGCTCGTGGGCGAAGCGTAGCAGCACGTTGACGACCGCCGCGATCGGCAGCGCCAGCAGCATGCCCAGGAAGCCGAACAACTGCCCGCCGGCCATGATCGCGAAGATCACCGCCACCGGATGCAGGCCGATGCGGTCGCCGACGATGCGCGGCGTCAGCACGTAGCCTTCCAGCATCTGCCCCACCACGAACACGCCCAGCACCAGCGCCACCAGCGTCCAGTCGCCGCTGGACTGCACCAGCGCCGCCACCACGCCCAGCACGATGCCGGTGGCCGTGCCCAGGTACGGCACGAAGCTGATCAGGCCGGCGATGATCCCGATCAGCAGGCCCACCTTCAACCCCACCGCCGACAGGCCGGCGGCGTAGATGGCACCCAGCGCCAGCATCACCAGGAACTGTCCGCGCAGGAACGCGCCCAGCACCTCGTTGGATTCCAGCGCCAGCCGGCTGACGGTGCCGATGTGGTCGCGCGGCACCAGCGCCGCGATGCGCTCCACCAGCTTGTCCCAGTCGCGCAGGAAGTAGAACGTCAGGATCGGCAGCAGCACCAGGTTGGCCACCCACGCCATCACTGCGAAGCCCGAGCGCGAGAAATAGCCGAACAGCGTGGCCGCCACGCCGCCGGCCTGCTGCCAGTGCGCACGTATCCATTCCATGATGCGTTCCGGGTCCAGCCACGCCACCAGTTCCAGCCCGGTGCGCTGCTCCACCCACGGCAGCGCCTGCTGCACGAACCAGTCGCGGTACTGCGGCAGCGATTCGATCAGCGTCACCACCTGCCGCTCGATCATCGGCACCAGGATCACCAGCGCCAGTACCAGCAGCAACAGCATCAGGGTGAACACCAGCACCACCGCCACCGTCCGCGACCGCCCCGAGCGCTCCAGCCGGTCCACCCACGGATCGCCCAGCCAGCCCAGCAGCGCGGCGAACACGAACGGGGTCAGCACCGGCGCCAGCAGCCAGATCAGCCAGCCGGCCACCAGCGCGATCAGCAGCCACTGCCAGCGTCGCGCCAGGGTGCCGACGGGCGAAGGGGAAAGGTCCATCCGGTGTCCTCGCGGTCAGCGCATCTGATAGGCCGGCGGCTCGCCTTCGCCGCCGGTGAACGGGGCGTCGTCGCCCAACATGCGGCGGAAGCCGGCCAGGCCCGACACCAGTTCCAGGTCCAGCTCCAGCGTGTCGCCCGCGGCGCGCACCGGGGTGATCCGGCGCACCACCGACATCTTCTGCAGGTGGCCGGTCAGGCGCAGGTAGTCGTCGGTGGAACGGATGCCGCTGAACACCACGCGGTAGGTGCCGGCCGGGCCGGCGCTGCCGCGCTTGCCGTAGCGCTTGACCAGAGCGTCGGCGGTGCCGTCGGCACCGGAGGCCATCGCGCGGCGCGCGTCGGCATCGTCGATGGACCACTTGGCCAGCACCTTGCCGTTGTCCACGAACACCCAATCAGCGGTCCAGCCGCCTTTATTGCGGTACAACTTGCCGATCAGTTGCATCGGCGGGCTGTAGCGCGAGGAAGCGCGCGCCACCGCCGCCGTGTCCTGGCGCCAGATCGCGCCGGCCAGCACCTGCTCGGCGGCGCCGCCGGACGGCAGGCCCAGGCTGAAGCCGCGCTCGACGGCGCGGTTGAGCAGAGGCCGTGCGGCGTTGGACTGCGGCAGCCCCACCAGCCGCGGGCCGCTGCCGTCGTCGATCGCCAGCCACACCACCGGCTTGGGCCGCGGCTGCGGCCAGACCGGCAGGCCCAGCGCGCCGGCCAGCGCATCGACCTGGTCGGGATCGAAACGCACCACCAGCGTGGTGCGGAAGGTCGGCGCGCCGCTGGGCGAAGTGCCCTGGTCCTGGCGGTAGTCGTAGCTTTCGACGTAGTCCTTGGCGTTGCGCAGTTCGGCGCCCACGCCCGGGCGCAACATCGCGCCGCGGTCGCCGGACAGCTTGCCCAGCACGGTGCCCAGCGCGCGGGCGAAGCCGCCCTGGCGCTCGGGTTCGCCCTGCCCGTTCACGGTGACCTCGGCCTGGTACACCCCGCGCGCGGACGCGGCATCGCCCTCCGTGCGCAGGCCGGACTGGGCCTGCACGGACGGCGTCGTGGCCAGCGCCGCGGCGAACAGGGCGGCGGCGAGGGCGATACCTGGAATGCGGCGCATCGAGCGTCCTTGTGCTCTCTGGATCACGCGAATTGTTGCCCGAATGGCACCCGACCGCCAATCTCGCCCGTTCAGGACGGCCGCTGGACCCGCCGATTCCTTTAAAATCACGCCTCTTGCCCCGCCGACGACCGCCCGTGACCCAGCCGACCCCCGCCCCCACCCCGATGACCTATCGCGACGCGGGCGTCGACATCGATGCCGGCAACGAACTGGTCGAACGCATCAAGCCGCTGGTCAAGCGCAGCTTCCGCCCGGAAGTGATGGGCGGGCTGGGCGGCTTCGGCGCGCTGTTCGACCTGTCCGGCAAGTACCGCGAGCCGGTGCTGGTCTCCGGCACCGACGGCGTGGGCACCAAGCTCAAGCTGGCCCAGCAGCTCGGCCGCCACGACACCATCGGCATCGACCTGGTGGCCATGTGCGTGAACGACGTGCTGGTGCAGGGCGCCGAGCCGCTGTTCTTCCTGGACTACTTCGCCACCGGCAAGCTGGACGTGGACACCACGGTCGCGGTGGTCGGCGGCATCGCCCGCGGCTGCGAGCTGTCCGGCTGCGCGCTGATCGGCGGCGAGACCGCCGAGATGCCCGACATGTACGGCCCGGGCGAATACGACCTGGCCGGCTTCTGCGTGGCGGCGGTGGAGAAGTCGCGCCTGCTGGACGGCGCCAAGGTGCGCGCCGGCGACGTGCTGATCGGCATCGCCTCCAGCGGCCCGCACTCCAACGGCTATTCGCTGGTGCGCCGCATCTACGACCGCGCCGGCCGGCCGGCCGAGCTGGACGTGGGCGGCGTGAAGCTGGCCGATGCGCTGATGGCCCCGACCACGCTGTATGTGAAGCCGATCCTGGAACTGCTGCAGGCCCACGACCTGCACGGCATGGCGCACATCACCGGCGGCGGCCTGACCGAGAACATCATCCGCGTGATCCCCGAGGGCCTGGGCCTGGAGATCGACGCCGGCGCGTGGACGCTGCCGCCGGTGTTCGACTGGCTGCAGCGCGAAGGCGCGGTGGCCGACGCCGAGATGTGGCGCACCTTCAACTGCGGCATCGGCTTCGTGCTGGTGGTGGCGCCGGACCAGGCGGCGGCGGTGCAGGCCGACCTGGCCCGCCTGCGGCTGGCGCACTGGCAGATCGGCCAGGTGGTGCCGGCAGGCGGCGAGCGCGTCCGGATCGGCTGAGCCGGCGCATGCAGCCCGCGAAGAAGGCCGCCTTCGGCCTGACGCTGGCGGTGTTCGCCGCCACTTGGATCGCCCCCCGCTGGCCGCTGGAACAGGCGCTGCACAGCAGCCTGACCGTGCTCGGCCTGGCCTGGCTGTGGTGGCACGACCGCCGCTGGCCGCTGCGGCCGCTGCACTTCGCGCTGGTCTGCGCCTTCGTCGTGGTGCATTGCATCGGCGCGCGCTGGCTGTATTCCAACGTGCCCTACGAGCAGTGGTTCCAGCACCTGCTGGGCTGGTCGCCGGCCGCCGCCTTCGGCTGGGAGCGCAACCACTACGACCGCTTCATCCACCTGATGTACGGCCTCTGCCTCACCCCGGCCGCGTGGCACTGGCTGCGCCAGCGCTGGCCGGCGCTGTCCCCGGGCCTGGCCTTCACCGTCGCCGTGATGCTGGTCATGTGCACCAGCCTGCTCTACGAATGGATGGAATGGGGCATCGCCCTGGCGCTGTCGCCGGAAGCGGCCGAGTCCTACAACGGCCAGCAAGGCGACGTGTGGGACGCGCACGCGGACATGTTGTTGGCGACCGTGGGCGCGCTGCTGGTGTGGCCGCTGGCGCGCGCCGAGCGGCGGGCGGAGGCGGCGCCATGACGGCGCGCCTGGCCGTGCTGGCCTCCGGCCGCGGCAGCAACCTGCGCGCCATCCTGTCCGCCATCGAAGCGGGCCGGCTGGATGCCGAAGTCGTCGGCGTGTTCTCCGACAAGCCGCAGGCGCCGGCGCTGGCCATGGTGCCGGCGGAGCGGCGCTGGAGCGCCTCGCCCAGGGCGTATCCGGACCGTGCCGCCTTCGACGCCGCGCTGGCCGACGCCGTGGCCGCGGTCCGCCCGGACTGGGTGGTCTGCGCCGGCTACATGCGCATCCTGGGCGATGCCTTCACTGCCCGCTTCCGCGGCCGCCTGCTCAACATCCACCCCTCGCTGCTGCCGAAGTACCGCGGCCTGCACACCCACGCGCGGGCGCTGGAGGCCGGCGACGCCGAGCACGGCGCCAGCGTCCACTTCGTCGTGCCCGAACTGGACGCCGGGGCGGTCGTCGCCCAGGCGCGGGTGCCGGTGCTGCCCGGCGACACCCCGGAGGCGCTGGCGGCGCGGCTGCTGCCGCGCGAGCACGCGCTACTGGTGGCGGTGCTGGAACTGGCGGCGCAGGGCGCCCTGGCTGAACAGGGCGAAACGGTCTTCGTGCACGGTCAGGCGCGATTAAATCCGCTGTCCCTAGATTCGTCCGACCGCCTGGACCCCTCTCTTTCCTGAATGCACCGCTCGCTGCGCTCCCTGCTGCTCGCCCTGGCCCTGGCCGCCGCGGCCTCGCCCGCCTGGGCGCTGGAGCCGTTCGTGGCCAGCTACCAGGCCTACCGCGAAGGCAAGCTCGCCGGCAACGCCAGCATGAAGGTGGCGCCGCGCGGGGCCGGCCAGTGGCAGATCGACCTGAACGTGAAGGGCACCCGCGGCTTCGCCCGGCTGGCCGGGCTGAACATCGAACAGAGCACCGTGTTCGACGCCGACGGCGACCACTTCCGTCCGCTCAGCCAGGCCACCGTCCGGCATGCCCTGCTGATGGGCAAGAGGATGGTGGGCACCTACGACTGGAACGCCCACAGCGCCCGCTGGCAGGGCGACATCAAGAAGGAGCGCCGCGCGCCGCTGCCGTTGCAGCCTGGCGACATGAGCGCCCTGCTGATGAACCTGGCGGTGATCCGCGACGCGCAGCCCGGCCGCCAGTTGAGCTACCGCGTGGTCGACAACGGCCGCGTGCGCGAGTACCACTACGCCGTGGCCGCCGAACCCGAGAACGTCGAGGTCGAGGACCTCAGCTACAGCGCGCTGCGGGTCAGCCGGACCAACGGCGGCAACGACGAAACGCTGTTCTGGGTCGCCGACGGCGTGCCCACTCCCGTGCGCATCCTGCAGCGGGACAACGGCCAGGACACGCTGGACCTGCGCCTGGTCGAATACCAAGGAGTGCCTTGAGCATGAAGACCCCCACCCGCCTCCGCTTCCTCCGCCTGCTGCCCGTGGCCGCCGTGCTGGCCGCCGCGAGCATGCCCGCCTTCGCCATCGAAGCCTTCAACGCGCAGTACAAGGCCAGCGCGCTGGGCATGGTCGGCCAGGGCCAGATGGTGCTGGCCCCGCAGGGCGGCGACCGCTGGCAGTACACGCTGACGGTGCGCAACCAGGCCGTGGACCTGAGCCAGAAGACCGTGTTCGACGAACAGGAAGGCCGCCTGCGCCCGCTGAGCAGCAGCGACAGTTCGCGCCTGCTGATCAAGAAGAAGAACGTCAGCACCGTCTACGACTGGAGCAAGGCGCAGGCCACCTGGAGCGGCGACGTCAAGCCCGACCGCGCCGGCCCGGTGAAGCTGCAGGCCGGCGACATGGACGCGCTGCTGGTCAACCTGGCCATCGTGCGCGACGTGGCCGCCGGCAAGCCGCTCAACTACCGCATGGTCGAGAACGGCCGCGCCAAGCCGATGGTCTACCAGATCGCCGGCAAGGAGCAGCTCACCGTGGGCGGCAAGGCGCACAGCACGACCAAGGTGGTCCGCACCGACGGCAACAAGGAGACCATCGTCTGGGTGGCCTCCGACCTGCCGGTGCCGGCGCGCATCCTGCAGCGCGAGAACGGCATGGACGCCATCGACCTGATCCTGCAATCGCTGCGCTGAGCCGGGCGCTTCACGTTCGCATCGCCGCTCCACCCTGACCGCCCGCCCCGAGGACTTCCATGGCAAGGACGTTGCGCATCATCCCCCTGGCGCTGGCACTGGGCGCCGCCGCGGCGCCGGCCTGGGCCCTGCAACCCTTCACCGCCCAGTATTCGGCTTCGTACAAGGGCATCTCGGCCGGCGGCGCGATGTCGCTGACGCGGCAGGGCGACCGCTGGACGTATTCGATGGGCATCCGCAACGCGATGGCCAACCTGAGCCAGGCCACCGTGTTCGAGGACGGCGCGGGCCGCTACCGCCCCATCGCCGGCAGCGACCGCAGCACCTACCTGATGAAGACCCGCTCGGTCGTCGCGCGCTACGACTGGCGGGGCATGCAGGCGCGCTGGAGCGGCGACGTGAAGCCGCAGCGCGCCGGCCCGGTGGCGCTGCGCGTGGGCGACATGGACGCGCTGCTGGTCAACCTAGCGCTGGTGCGCGACGTGGCGGCCGGGCGCACGGCGATGAGCTACCGCCTGGTGGAGAACGGCAAGGCGAAGCCGCTGGACTACCGCGTCGCCGGGCGCGAGAAGATCACCGTGGACGGCCGCGCACTGGACGCCACCAAGGTCGTGCAGAGCGCCGGCGACAAGCAGACCAGCGTCTGGATCGTCGCCGGCGTGCCGGCGCCGGTGCGGATCGTGCAGCGCGAGGACGGCAGCGAGACCTTCCGCCTGCAGATGACTTCCTGGCACTGACGCCGGCCGCGCACGCGAACACGCGAACACGCAAAGAAGAAAGCCCGGCGATGCCGGGCTTCTGCTTTCAGGGCTTCGCGTCGCCTGCGCCGTCGGGGTGGAACACCGTCCTGCAATCGCGCCGGATGGTGGCGCCGCCGCGCCGCCAGGCGAAGGTGCTGCACTGGCGCGGTCCTTCCTGCGTCTGCTTCACCACTACCGAGAACACCGCCTGCGCGATCTCGCCCTGGGTCACCGTGCCGTCGCCGTTCCAGTCCATGTCGCGCGTGGCGATGCCGTGGGTCGCCGCCGCGCCGGTCGCGTGCAGCCAGGCCACCAGCGCGAGCAGCGCCAGCACCAGGCCCAGCAGGACCTTGCGCCGCCGGGTGAACCGTGGCCGCAGGCCGGACAGCCGGGGATCGTGCCCGCTCACGACACGCGCCGGATCTGCGCGCCGAGCGCACCGAGTTTCTCCTCGATGTTCTCGTAGCCGCGGTCCAGGTGGTAGATGCGGTCGATGGTGGTCTCGCCCTCGGCCACCAGCCCGGCCAGGATCAGCGAGGCCGACGCGCGCAGGTCGGTCGCCATCACCGGCGCGCCGCCCAGCTTCTCCACGCCGCGCACGATGGCGGTATGGCCCTCCACGCGGATGTCCGCGCCCAGGCGCAGCAGTTCGTTGACGTGCATGAAGCGGTTCTCGAAGATCGTCTCGTTGATCACGCCCACGCCGTCGGCGATGCAGTTGAGCGCCATGAACTGCGCCTGCATGTCGGTGGGGAACGCCGGGTACGGCGCCGTGGTCAGGCTGACCGCCTTCGGGCGCCGGCCCTGCATGTCCAGGGTGATGCTGTCGGCGGTGGTCTCGATGGCGGCACCGGCCTCCTTCAGCTTGTCCAGCACGGCTTCCAACGTGTCCGGGCGCGCATTGCGCGCGGTGACCTTGCCGCCGGTCATCGCCGCCGCCACCAGGAAGGTGCCGGTCTCGATGCGGTCCGGCACCACCGCGTGGCGGCCGCCGCCCAGGCGCTCGACGCCGTGGATGACGATGCGCGACGTGCCGGCGCCCTCGATCCTCGCGCCGAGTGCGTTGAGGCAGTCGGCCAGGTCGGTGACCTCCGGCTCCATCGCCGCGTTCTCCAGCACCGTGGTGCCTTCGGCCAAAGTGGCGGCGGCCATCACGTTCTCGGTGCCGGTCACGGTCACCATGTCGAACACGAAGCGCGCGCCCTTCAGGCGCGCGGCGCGCGCCTTGATGTAGCCGTTCTCCACGGTGATGTCCGCGCCCAGCGCCTGCAGGCCCTTGATGTGCTGGTCCACCGGCCGCGAGCCGATGGCGCAGCCGCCGGGCAGCGACACCACCGCCGCGCCGTGGCGGGCCACCAGCGGGCCCAGCACCAGGATGGAGGCGCGCATGGTCTTCACCAGCTCGTAGGGCGCGACGAAGCGGCTGACCGTGGTCGGATCGATGGTGATGCCGCGGCCCTTGGCCAGCGTGCCCTCGTCGATGGTGATGCCGGCGCCGAGCTCGCCCAGCAGCTTCACCGTGGTGACCACGTCGTGCAGGTGCGGCACGTTGGTGATCTCCACCGGCGCGTCGGCCAGCAAGGTGGCGCACAGGATGGGCAGCACGGCGTTCTTGGCGCCGGAGATGGTGACTTCGCCGTTGAGCGCGTTGCTGCCGGTGACGATGATCTTCTGCATGTGGAAAGGGTCTGCCTATTCGGGTGGGCGGGGCGCTTCGACGGGGCGTCGCGCGCGTAGTTCCTGCAGGGACCGGATGAAGTGCGCCTGCCACGGATCGTCCGGGTCGGCCTTCTCCAGCGCGGTCTGCAGCAAGGATTCGTCGATGTGATTCTCGGCCAGCGCGCGCTCCTGCGCGTGCATGATCCAGCCGCGGCCGTCCGCGGGGTATTCCTTCATCAGCCGCTGGAGGTGCGGCAGCGCTTTGGCCGAACGTTGCCGCGGCGGCAGGCCGCTGTCGTACAGCCACATGGCGGACATCTCGCGCAGGGCCTCCTGCCGCTGGCCCGCGTCCTCGGCCGCCAGCAGGTACTGCGCCTGCGCCTCTTCGTGGCGCCGGCTGTTGTTGTAGGCCGCGCCCAGCAAGTAGCGGCCGAGGGCATCGGCGGGCTCGGCCTGCACCGCACGCTCGGCGTGGCGCAGCGCCCAGGCGGGATCGCGCCTGACCAGGAAGCCGGCCAGCGTGCGCTGCACCCAGGCGTTCTGTTCGGAGAAGCGCTCGGCCTGCAACAGGTAGGCATACGCCTTCCAGGTGTCGCGCACCTGCTTGTCCGTCGTGAACGCGGCGTTGGCCGCGTCCTTGAGGTAGGACTCGGCGCTGCCCAGGCGCACCGCCAGGTCCAGCGCCTGCATGGCCTCCCCGGCATGCGCGTCGTCGGACGACAGCACGTCGCCGCTGTCGGCGAAGGGAGCGCCGACGTACATCGCCACCGCCGGGCGCCGCGCCTGCAATGCCTGCAGCGCCTGCGCGTATCCGAACATCTCCGGGTACGAGCCGCCCCAGCGCGGCTCCAGCGCGCGCATGCGCTCACGCGCCACTGACAGGCAGGCCGGGTCCCAGCGCTCGGCCGCGCGGATCGCCTCGGCGGCCACGTCGTCGCGCGAATCCATCGTGGCCATGCGCAGCAGGCCCTCGTGGGCCGGCATCAGGCGCGGCTCGATCTCGACGGCGCGCTCGTACATCAGCACCGCCTGGCCGGCGATCTCGCTCATGCGCCGCAGGTTCCCGGCGGGCGTCTCGGCAGCGTACTTGCCGCCGCGCGCCGCCCAGGCCGCGCTGTCCAGGTGCACGGCGCGCGCCAGGTGGGCGTACGCGCTGTCGGGGGCCTGGCGCAGCCATTGCCGGGACAGCGCATCCATGTCGGGGCCGGCGTCGCGCAGCGCGTCGAATACGTAATGGATATCCTCGCGCGGATCGTCCCGGTCGAAGTGTCGCTCCAGCAGGGCCTGCAGGCGCGCGTCTAGCGCGACCGCTCCGCCCGCGTCCAGCGCCGCGCGGATCTCGGCGGCCGGCACTTCCTCCAGCGCGAAGTGGTTGCGGCAATGGGCGGCGGCGTGGCCCTCCGGCCAGGCGTTGCCGGGCAGGTCCGGGAAGGCCAGGCAGCGTTGCAGCGGGTCCTGCAGTTTCACCGCCGCCTGTGCGCGCACGAAGTAGTCCTTCCAAGCCGCGGGCGCGTCAGCGAACGCCTCCCTGGGCGCTTCCCCGGCCGTGGCCGCCGCGGCGAAGCCCAGCGCCAGTATCCACCCGAACCTGACCGCACTCCCGCGCATCGAGCCTTCCCCCGCGATGGATGATCCCGGCCGTGCCGCCCTCAGGCGCGGCCGGCCTCTTCCGGCGTGACCGTCTTCAGGGCCAGCGCATGGATGGCGCCGCCCATCAGTTCGCCCAGGGTGGCGTAGACCAGGCGGTGGCGCGCCAGCGGCAGCTTGCCACGAAAGGCGTCGCAGACCACGGTGGCCTCGAAGTGCACCCCGTCCGCGCCCTGGACCTCGGCGCGGGCGCCGGGCAGGCCGGTTTCGATGAGTTCACGGATGGTTTCGGCGTCCAACGGGCTTTCCCACTAAAATGAACGCCCATTCTAACCCCGGCGTCCGCTCCCGCATGACTCCGCCGCAGTCCCCGGCCCCGCCTGCGCCGGCCGCCAGCCTGGCCGCCAGCGGCCGCCGCGTCGTCGAGATCGAGGCCCGCGCGCTGGACGCGCTGGCGGCCCGCATCGACGATGCGTTCGCCGCCGCCTGCCAGGCCATGCTGGCCTGCCGCGGCCGGGTGGTGTGCACCGGCATGGGCAAGTCGGGGCACGTGGCGCGCAAGATCGCGGCAACGCTGGCCTCGACCGGGACGCCCGCCTTCTACGTGCACCCGGGCGAGGCCGGCCACGGCGACCTGGGCATGATCACCGACGCCGATGTGGTGCTGGCGCTGTCGTATTCGGGCGAATCCGACGAAGTGCTGATGCTGCTGCCGGTGCTCAAGCGCCAGGGCAACATCGTGATCGGCATGACCGGCCGGCCGCAGTCCACGCTGGCGCGGGAGAGCGACGTGCACCTGGACGTCAGCGTGCCCGCCGAAGCCTGCCCGCTGGACCTGGCGCCGACCAGCAGCACCACCGCCTCGCTGGCGATGGGCGACGCGCTGGCGGTCGCGCTGCTGGACGCGCGCGGCTTCACCGCCGACGACTTCGCCCGCTCGCACCCGGCCGGCAGCCTCGGCCGTCGCCTGCTGCTGCACATCACCGACGTGATGCACGCCGGCGAGGAAGTGCCGTGCATCGGCGAGGGCGCCAGCCTCAGCGAGGCGCTGGTGGAGATGAGCCGCAAGCGGCTGGGCATGACCGCGGTGGTCGACGCGTCCGGCCGGCTGGCCGGCCTGTTCACCGACGGCGACCTGCGCCGCACCCTGGACAATCCGGCGCTGGACGTGCGCGCCACGCGCATCGCCGAGGTGATGACGCGCCAGCCCAAGACCATCGGCGCCGACCAGTTGGCCGTGGAGGCCGCTCGCCTGATGGAGACGCACAAGATCAGCGGCCTGATCGTGGTCGACGCTGAACGCCGTCCGGTCGGCGCCCTCAACATTCACGACCTGTTGCGCGCCCGCGTGGTGTAACCCTGCCTCCCGTCCGCGCCTCTCATTCCCCGAGCCCGTCCCGCCGCCCATGCCCTTGTCCCACCTGCACGACCTGACCGACGATCTGCTGGCCCGGGCTGCGCGCATCCGCCTGGCCTGCTTCGACGTGGACGGCACGCTGACCGATGGCCGGCTCTACCTGGATGGCGAGGGCCGCGAGCAGAAAGCCTTCCACGTGCAGGACGGCCAGGGGCTGGTGCTGCTGAAGCGCGCCGGCATCGAGGTGGCCTTCATCACCGCGCGCGGCGGCACGGTGGCGGTAGCGCGCGGCCGCGAACTGGGCGTGCAGGTCTTCACCGGGGTCAAGGACAAGCTGGCCAGGGTGCGCGAGCTGTGCGCGGCGCTGGACATCGGCTTGGAACAGGCGGCCTTCATGGGCGACGACCTGCCCGACGTGCCGTCCTTCCTCGCCGTGGGCCTGGCGATCGCGCCGGCCAACGCGCATCCGTGGACTGCCCGCCACGCGCACTGGCGCACCCGCGCCGGCGGCGGCCTGGGCGCCGCGCGCGAAGCCTGCGACCTGCTGCTGGCCGCGCAGGGCCACGCGCCCGAAGGAGCGACCGCATGACCTGGCGCACCACGCTGGGCCTGGTCCTGCTGCTGGCGGCGATCCTGAGCGGCTGGTCGGCCTGGCGCAACCGCGACGTCCCCGAGCCGGACAAGGTCACCGCGGACCGCTCCGACTACGTGATGCGCGACTTCGAGATGATCGCGCTGAATGCCGAAGGCACCGAGGCCGTCGCGGTGCGCGCGCCGGAAATGGCGCGCGACCCGGCGGACCAGACCTTCACCATCGCCACGCCGCTGTTCCTGCTACCGGAGAAGGACGGCCGCTACTGGGAACTGCGCGCCGAGACCGGCTGGCTCAGCGCCAAGGGCGAGGAACTGCGGCTGCGCGGCGGCGTGCACGGTACGCCGCCGGTAGGCGGCAGCCGGCAGATGCGGCTGGACACGGCCTCGCTGAACGTATTCCCCGACCGCGACCTGGCCACCAGCGACGACGAGGTGACCCTCACCCAGCCAGGCTCTAGACTGAGCGGGCGCGGGTTCGAGGCCAATCTCAAGACCAAGGACTACGCTTTCAAATCCCAGGTGAAATCGATCTATGAACCGCGTTCTGCCCGTTAGCGTCCTCCTGCTGTCCGGCCTGCTCGCCGCCGCCGGCGCGGTGGCCAAGTCGGCCGACCGCAACCAGCCCACGACCATCGACGCCGGCGGCTCCAACGGCAACTTCGACGGCGACGGCAAGACCCTGCTGTCCGGTGGCGTGGTCGTCACCCAGGGCACGCTGGAGATCGCCTCCAACGCCGCCGAGGTATACATGGCCGACGGCGAGATGTCGCGCGCGGTGTTCACCGGCAAGCAGGTCAAGCTGAAGCAGCAACTGGACGACGGCACCTGGATGGACGCCGCCGCCGACCGCGTCGACTACGACCTGCGCACCGAGACCCTGACCCTGACCGGCAACTACACGGTCAAGACCCAGCGCGGCTCCAACAGCGGGCAGAAAATGGTCTACAACCTCAAGACCGGCAACGTGCAGAGCGGCGGCGACGGCACCCGCGTGCGCACCGTGATCCAGCCCAAGTCCGCGCAGGGCAAGAACTGATGCTCGCCGCCAAGGGACTGCGCAAGCGGTACAAGCAGCGCGAGGTCGTCGCCGACTTCGGCCTGACCCTGGAGCCGGGCGAAGTGGTCGGCCTGCTCGGCCCCAACGGCGCCGGCAAGACCACCTGCTTCTACATGATCGTCGGGCTGGTGTCCGCCGACGCGGGCAGCATCACCCTGGACGGCCAGGACATCACCGGCGAGCCGATGTACCGGCGCGCCAAGCTCGGCGTGGGCTACCTGCCACAGGAGCCCTCGGTGTTCCGCAAGCTGAGCGTGGCCGACAACGTCCGCCTGGTGCTGGAACTGCGCGAGGACCTGGACAAGGCGGGCATCGAGCGCGAACTGGACGCGCTGCTGGACGAACTGCAGGTCACCCACGTCGCCGACCAGCTCGGCGCCAGCCTGTCCGGCGGCGAGCGCCGCCGGGTGGAGATCGCCCGCGCGCTGGCCGCCCGCCCGCGGCTGATGCTGCTGGACGAGCCCTTCGCCGGCGTGGATCCCATCTCGGTCGGCGAGATCCAGCGCATCGTCAAGCACCTCAAGGACCGCGGCATCGGCGTGCTGATCACCGACCACAACGTCCGCGAAACCTTGGGAATCTGCGACCGGGCGTATATCCTGAACGCCGGTAGCGTGCTGGCGCAGGGGGCGCCGGACGCATTGCTGGCCAATCCGGACGTACGCAGGGTCTACCTGGGCGAAACCTTCCGCCTGTGATCCGGGCGCGCGCCCGGCTGCGGCCGCCGCGCCTTCCGGGTCGGGAATGAAGCCACGCCTGCAGACATCGCTGGGACAGCAACTGGTCATGACGCCGCAACTGCGTCAGGCCATCCGCTTGCTGCAGATGTCCACCGCCGAACTGGAAACCGAACTGACCCAGGCGGTCGAATCCAACCCCTTGCTGGACTGGGCCGAAGAGGGCGAAGACGCCGCTCCCGGCGGCGACGATCCGCCCGCCGGCGAAACCGCCCCGCAGGAAACCGCGGCCAGTGACGACCGCAGCGAAGATCGCGAACCGGACTGGGCCGACGACGAAGGCCCCTGGACCGGCAGCGGCAGCGGCGGCTCGTTCGACGACGACGAACACGGCAGCGCCGCCGAGCGCATGGCCGAGGCCGACACCCTGCACAGCCACCTGCTGTGGCAGTTGCACCTGTCCCACCTCTCCGACCGCGACCGCCGCATCGGCGCGGCGCTGATCGACGCCCTGGAGGACGACGGCTACCTGCGCGAGCCGCTCGACGCCATCGCCCAGACCCTGCGTCCGGACGTCGAGGCCGGCGAGGACGAGATCCTGGTGGTGCTGCACCAGGTGCAGCGCTTCGACCCGGTGGGCGTGGCTGCGCGCACCCTGGGCGAATGCCTGCAACTGCAACTGTCCGTGCTCAGCGACGATACCCCCGGCAAGGCCCTGGCCCTGCGCATCGCCGGCAACGCGCTGGAGCGCCTGCCGCGCAGCGGCGTGGCCGGGTTGGCGCAGGAACTCAAGCGCCCCGCCGCCGAGGTGGAGGAAGCGGTGCAACTGCTGCGCACCCTCGACCCCAAGCCCGGCGGCCAGATCGGCGAGCTGGCGCACGACACCTACGTCGTGCCCGACTGCATCGTCTGGCGCCAGCGCGGCATCTGGCGCGCGGCGCTGGCCGGCAGCACCCTGCCGCGCATCGCCATCCACCGCGGCTACGAGCAGATGATCCGCCAATGCGGCGAAAGCGACGCCGGCTACCTGAAGACCCAGTTGCAGGAAGCCCGCTGGTTGCTCAAGAGCGTGGAGGCGCGCGGCGAGACTCTGCTCAAGGTGATGCGCTGCCTGCTGCGGCAGCAGGCCGGCTTCCTGGAATTCGGCGAACAGGCGCTGCGTCCGCTGACCCTGCGCGACGTGGCCGAGGAAGTGGGCCTGCACGAATCCACCGTGTCCCGCGCCATCGCCCGCAAGCACGTGCGCACGCCGCGCGGCACCCTGCCGATGCGCAGCTTCTTCGCCTCCGGCATCGACACCGGCGGCGGCGGCGAGGCTTCCAGCACCGCCATCCAGGCCATGATCCGCCGGCTGGTGGAGAACGAGAACCCGCGCAAGCCGTTGTCGGACGCCAAGCTGGCCGACCTGCTGAAAGCCTCCGGCGTGCCCGTCGCGCGCCGCACCGTGGCCAAGTACCGCGAAGCGCTCAACATCCTGTCCTCGCACGAACGCGTGCGCATCGGCTGAATCCGGCGCGTCCCGCCGCCGTTTCCGTGACCCGGTTCCGCACCGCCGCAACGCTTTCCTAACACCCCGCATGCACGCGCGAAATAAACGCGCACGAAGGTTGATAGTTGCCGCGGACGGGTCCATCTTTGGACCTGGAAGCACCGCTTCCCTTCGCCACTGTCACAGGAGAATCGACGGAACCCCAGACCCTGCCGCGCTGTCATGTCCCATGACGCGCTTTCCGCGCCCACCACGGCGCGGCCCAACCGACACGAAGGAGGCAGCACATCATGCGTATCGAGACCTACGGCCACGAAATCGAAGTCACGCCCGCCCTGCGCGAGTACGTCGAAACCAAGCTCAAGAGGCTGGAGCGCCATTTCGACCAACCCTTCGAAGTCCGTACGCAACTGGGGACCCGCAAGCCCGACTACCTGGCCGAAGCGACCGTGAACGTCTCCGGCCGCACCCTGCACGCCGACGCCGGTGCGCAGACCATGTACGCCGCCATCGACATCCTGGCCGACAAGCTCGACCGCCTGCTGGTCAAGCACAAGGAAAAGCGCGCCGACGCGCAGCGGCACGTCCGCAACGAAGTCGTCGGCTGAAGCGCCGCCGGCACGGCCTCCGCACGGAGGCGCGGCACGCGCCGCACCTCCGTCCTCGCTTTCATTTCCCATCCCACGGCGCCCGCGGCCGCGCGGCGCCGTGATCCCATGGCACCGGCCTTCCGCGCCGGCGGGTTCGCAGTGCCGGTGACCGGCATTACACTGGCCGCGCCCGACGCGCAGCCCGCGCATCGGCGCCCTTCCCTCCCGGACCACGGCCCCGCATGAATACCAGCATCACCGCACGCGAACTGTTCGACCAGCAGAAGGACAAACTGGCGCTGCGCTGGCTGGCCGGGCAGAAGGGCGAGAAGCGCGTGCTGGAAGCCGGCGATACCGTCTCGCGCCGCCCCTCTCTGGCCGGCTACCTCAACGCGGTCTATCCCAACAAGGTGCAGATCCTCGGCACCGAGGAACTGACCTGGCTGGACTCGCTGGATTCGCGCCAGCGCTGGGAGACCATCGAGAAGATCGTGCAGGCCCGCCCGCTGGCGCTGGTGATCAGCAAGAACCAGTCCTGCCCCGAGGACCTGCGCGAGGCCGCCAACGAAAACGATACGCCGCTGTGGATCTCGCCCAAGCGCGGCCACGAGCTGCTCAACCACATCTCCTACCACCTCGCCCGCACGCTGGCGCCGCGCGTCACCCTGCACGGGGTGTTCATGGAGATCTATTCCATCGGCGTGCTGATTACCGGCGAGGCCGGCTCCGGCAAGAGCGAGCTGGCGCTGGAACTGCTGAGCCGCGGCCATCGCCTGGTCGCCGACGACGCGCCGGAGTTCACCCAGATCGCCCCCGACGTGCTGGACGGCACTTGCCCGGAACTGCTGCAGGACCTGCTGGAAGTGCGCGGCCTGGGCGTGCTGAACGTGCGCGAGATGTTCGGCGACACCGCGGTGAAGAAGAACAAGTACCTGCGCCTGATCGTGCACCTGACCCGGCCGATGACCGAACCCACCGCGCACGGCTACGAGCGCCTGACCGGCGACTCCGGCACCCGCCACGTGCTGGACCTGGACGTGCCGCTGATCACCCTGCCGGTGATGCCCGGCCGCAACCTGGCCGTGCTGACCGAGGCCGCCACCCGCCTGCACATCCTGCGCACCAAGGGCATCGACCCGGCGGCCATGTTCATCGCCCGCCACAGCAACCTGCTGGAGCGCAGCACGCCATGACCGCCGGACCGTCCCTGCCCGCCGGGCCGGCAACCCCGGACGCGGACGACGCGCCGCGCGCGGCGGCGCCCACCGTGGTCATCGTCAGCGGCCTGTCCGGCTCGGGCAAGTCGGTGGCACTGAAGACCTTCGAGGACCTGGACTACTACTGCGTCGACAACCTGCCGGTCGACCTGCTGCCGTCCTTCGTGCGCAGCCTGATGCGCGACGACGAACTGCCGCCGAAGATCGCCGTGGGCATCGACGTGCGCAGCGGCCGCAGCGACCTGTCGCGGCTGGCGCAGTGGCGCGCGGCGCTGGAGCAATTGGGACTGGAAGGCCGGCTGATCTTCTTCGACGCCAACGACGACGTGCTGCTGCGCCGCTATTCCGACACCCGCCGCCGCCACCCGCTGGGGCGCGGCGGACTGTCGCTGCAGGAGGCAATCCGGCAGGAGCGCGCCATCGTGCAGCCGCTGCGCGACGAGGCCGACCTGATCATCGACACCAGCCAGCTCAACGTGCACCAGTTGCGGCGCCGGCTGATCGCCGAGTTCGCCTTCAACAGCAGCTCGCAACTGTCGCTGCTGTTCGAGTCGTTCGCCTACAAGCGCGGCGTGCCGGCCGACGCCGACTTCGTGTTCGATGCGCGGGTGCTGCCCAATCCGCACTGGAACCCGGAACTGCGCCCCTACTCCGGCCGCGACCCCAAGGTGCGTGGCTACCTCGACGCGCAGCCCGAGGTGGCCGAGTACGTCGGCCAGGTCAGCGGCTTCCTGGACACCTGGCTGCCGCGCCTGCGCGGCGAGACCCGCAGCTACGTGACCATCGCCTTCGGCTGCACCGGCGGCAAGCACCGCTCGGTCTACCTGGCCGAGACCCTGGCCCGGCACGCACGCGAGCAGGGCTGGGAGGAAGTGGCCACGTTCCACCGCGAGCTGGAGTGACCCCCGCCGCCGGATCGCCCCTGCAGGAGGGGCTTCAGCCCCGATGCTTTTCCGCCAGTGTTCGGGATACCGATTCCCGGTCGGGGCTGAAGCCCCTCCTGCAAGGACATCCTCACATCACGCACCATTCCACCCGCGCCGCTTCCTGCGCGTCATGCCGGTCTGTTAACGTTCCGGCATGGCCTGTGGCATTCTCCTTGTGACTCATCCCGGCGTGGGCGCGGCGCTTCTGGCGGTTGCCACGGCGCTGCTGCGGCAATTGCCCCTGAAGGCGGAAGCCTTCGAGGTGCCGTTCGACGCGGACTTGGACACCCTGCTGCCGCAGGCGTCGGCCGCGCTGCGGCGGGTCGATGGTGGCGACGGGGTGCTGGTGCTGACCGACCTGTACGGCGCCAGTCCCAGCAACCTGGCCGGCAGGCTGGCCCGTCTGGGCACGCCGGTGCGGCGGGTGTCCGCGCTCAGCCTGCCCATGCTGCTGCGGGTGATGAACTATTCGGAACAGGGACTGGACGAACTGCCGGCCACCGCCGCGGCCGGCGCACGCAATGGAGTCATACACGACGATGCTTGAGCGCGAACTCACCGTTTCCAACCGCCTGGGGCTGCACGCGCGCGCCACCGCCAAGCTCGTCCAGGTCCTGTCCGGCTTCCGCTGCAACGCCACCCTGGCGGCCAAGGGCCGCGAGGTCAACGCCAAGAGCATCATGGGCGTGATGCTGCTGGCCGCCGGCCAGGGCACGCCGGTCACCGTGCGCATCGACGGCGAGGACGAAGCGGCGGCGCTGGACGCCGTGGCGGCGCTGTTCGAACGACGGTTCGACGAGGAAAGCTGATGCGGGCGCTGCTGGCCGGCACCGGGGCCTCGCGCGGCAGTGCGCTGGGTCGCGCCCGGGTCCGCCTGCCGCACGCGCTCGACGTCGCCGAGCAGCACGTCCTGCCCGAGCAGGTCGAGGACGAGCTGGCCCGGCTGCACGCGGCCGTGGACGCCACCCGCGGCGAGATGCAGGAACTGCGCACGCGCCTGCACGGCGCGCTGGCGCGCGAGGTGGGCGAATTCCTCGACCTGCACGCGCTGCTGCTGGACGACCCGGAACTGCTGCAGGGCCTGGACGGCCTGATCCGCACCGGGCGCTATTCGGCCGACTACGCGCTGCGCCTGCAGCGCGACCGCCTGGCCGCGGTCTTCGACGGCATGGACGACGCCTACCTGAAGAGCCGCATGGACGACCTGGACCACGTGATCGGGCGCATCCACGCGCACCTGCACCAGCACGTGCCCGACACCACCGCACTGGCGGGCGAAGTGCTGGTCAGCAACAACGTGGCCCCGTCCGAACTGGCCCACCTGCGCCAGCAGGGTGTGGTGGCGGTGGTCACCGCTGCCGGCAGCGCGCTGTCGCACAGCGCCATCCTCGCCCGCAGCCTGCACCTGCCGCTGGTGGTGGGCAATACGGCGTTCCTGCAACGGATCAACGACGGCGACGTGCTGCTGGTCGACGGCAGCAGCGGCGAAGTGGTGGTCGATCCCGGCCCGGACGACCTGCGCCTGTACCGCGAGCGCCTGCGCGAGGCCGCGCGCGAGGCGCGCGAGCTCGGGCGCCTGCGCTCCAAGCCCAGCCGCACGCGCGACGGCGTGGACATCGCCCTGTGGGCGAACGCCGAATCGCTGGAGGACGTGGCGCGCGCGCACGCCCTCGGCGCCACCGGCCTGGGCCTGTACCGCACCGAATTCCTGTTCCTGCAACGGCGAGAACTGCCCAGCGAGGACGAACAGTTCCAGGTCTACCGCGACGTGGTGCTGGGCATGGGCGGCCGCCCGGCCACCATCCGCACCCTCGACCTGGGCGCCGACAAGGCCGACCGCACCGGGCTGGCGCTGGAGGACGAGGACAACCCCGCGCTGGGGTTGCGCGGCGTGCGCCTGTCGCTGGCCCACGACGGCGTGTTCGAGACCCAGTTGCGCGCCATCCTGCGCGCATCCGCCTACGGGCCGGTGCGCATCCTGGTGCCGATGGTCGCCTGCCGCGAGGAGATCATGGAAGTTCGCCGGCGCCTGCGCCTGGCCACGCAACGGCTGCGCAAGCAGGGCCACGAAGTGGCCGAACAGGTGGCGCTGGGCGCGATGATCGAAGTGCCCGCGGCGGCCATCGCCCTGCACGGCTTCGTCGACGTGGTGGACTTCCTTTCCATCGGCACCAACGACCTGGTGCAGTACCTGCTGGCCGCGGACCGCAACAACGACGCGCTGGGCGAACTCTATTCGCCCCTGCACCCGGGCGTGCTGCGGCTGCTGCGCCACGTCATCGCCACCGCCGCGGAGCACGCGGTGCCGGTGAGCGTGTGCGGCGAGATCGCCGGCGACCCCGCGCTGGTACCGATGCTACTGGCGCTGGGCCTGCGCGAGTTCAGCCTGCACCCGGCGACCCTGCTGGAACTGCGCAAGGCCATCCGCGACAGCGACCTGTCGGCCCTCCAGGCCCGCGCCGGCAAGCTGCTGCAGGCGCGCGACCGCGCCGGCATCGAGCGCTGGCTGAAGGCGGCCGGCGCGGCCTGCCCCACCGGGTTGCTTCCGTGGGAGCGACGTCAGTCGCGACTGGCCACCGCGCGAGCTTCATCGCGACTGACGTCGCTCCCACGCCCGACTTCTCCACCCCTCCGCAGGGTGTCCATAAATCGCAGCCCGGGCGATAATGGCGGCATGAACGCCTGATGCCCCGGTCGCATCCGCCTGACGGATCGGCCCCATTCCGGAGTACCGAATGGTCGAGACCATCCGCCACGACAAGACCGCACGCCAGTTGCGCCTGCTCTCCGACGCGCTCGACAGCGGTCGGCTGGGACCGGTGCGCCGGCTGGTCAATACCTTGTCGCCCGCGGAGATCGGCAACCTGCTGGAATCGCTGCCGCCGGGCAAGCGCGAAATCGTATGGGGCCTGGTCGATCCGGAAGACGACGGCGAAGTGCTGGTGCACGTCGGCGACGAGGTGCGCGAAAGCCTGCTGGCCGACATGGACACCGACGAGATCGTCGCCGCGGTCGAGGACCTCGACATCGACGACCTCGCCGACCTGGTCGAGGATCTGCCCGACACCGTCATCGACGAAGTCCTCAAGTCGATGGACCGCGAGAACCGCGAGCGCCTGGAGCAGGTGCTGTCGTACGCGGAGGACACCGCCGGCCGCCTGATGAACCCTGACGTGGTTACGGTGCGCGCCGACGTCAACGTCGACGTGGTGCTGCGCTACCTGCGCCTGCGCGGCGAACTGCCCGACCACACCGACCACCTGTACGTGGTCAGCCGCCGCCACCAGTACCTGGGCCGCGTGCCGCTGGCCGCGCTGGTCACGCACGAGGACACCACGCCGATCAACCGCCTGATCGACGACGAGCAACCGGCCATCGACGTGGGCGAGAGCGCGCAGGAAGTCGCGCGCCAGTTCTCCGACCACGACTGGGTGTCGGCGCCGGTAGTGGACGACAACAACATCCTGCTCGGCCGCATCACCATCGACGACGTGGTCGACATCATCCGCGAGCAGGCTGAGCACCAGGCGCTGGGCGCCGCCGGCCTGGACGAGGACGAGGACCTGTTCTCGCCGGTCAAGCGCGCCGTGCGCGGCCGCGTGGTGTGGCTGGGGATCAACCTGTTCACCGCCTTCATGGCCGCCACGGTCATCAAGGAGTTCGACGCCACGCTGGAGAAGATCGTCGCGCTGGCCGTGCTGATGCCCATCGTCGCCGGCATCGGCGGCAACGCCGCGGTGCAGGTGCTGACGCTGATGGTGCGTGGCCTCGCCCTGGGCCAGGTCGGTTCCAGCAACGCCGGCATCCTGTGGTGGAAGGAACTGCGCGTGGCGCTGATCAACGGCGTGCTGATCGGCGGCATCGTCGGCGTGATCGCTTTCCTGTGGTTCCGCAGCCCCATGCTGTCGCTGGTCATCGCCATGGCGCTGGTGCTGAACTTCTGCGCCGCCGCCACCGCCGGCGTGCTGCTGCCGCTGCTGCTAAAGCGCATGAACATCGACCCCGCCGTCGCCGGCACCGTCGTCGTCACCGCGGTGACCGACGTGATGGGTTTCTTCTGCTTCCTGGGGCTGGCGACGGTGATCCTGCTGCACTGACCACACCCGAAGCAGAATGCTTGCGAGCATCATGGCATCGTGACGGTGCAAGGCTTGCTGGTCCGTCAGATTCGGACCCAGCATCGCGGTGTGTCGTTGCTATCCGTCACGACTGACGTCGCTCCTACAGGCCGTTCGACCGTTTTTCCGACACACGATAAATCCCTTGTGGGAGCGACGTCAGCGCGATGCCAACCCTCAAAGGCCATCGGACATAGGGCCATGCAGGAGCACACGCCACCGGCAAGGCCCGCACACCGTGCGCGGGCCTTCTTCGTTACGGATCAGAAGCTGGCGCGCACGCCCAATCGGTAGAAGCGCACGTCCTCATAGACTTCCGCCTCACCCACCAGGCCCCAGACGGGAGTGAAGCGATACTGGATGCCCAGGTTGCCGACCATGGAGTGGTCGATCAACAGATTGTCGTCCACGCGCCGGTAGCCTGCCTTGGCCCAGAGTTCTAGGTTGGACACCGGCCTGGCGCGGATGCCCAGCATCAGCGTACCAGCGTACACGTGGCCGCTGCCCTCGAGATCGTCGTAATACAGCTTCGCTCCCAGCCTCAGCAACGACAGCTCACTGACGAAATCCGCGCGCGGAGAAAGCAGGATGCTGGCGCCCAGGCCGATCTCCGTCTGGTCGATCGTGGCCTTCAAGCGCTCGGTATCGATGTCCCAACTTTTCGATACCCGTTCGTGGCCGCCGAACACGTAAAGGTTGTCGGTCACTGCCACGGAGCCGCGCACATAACCGCCATTGGCGCTTTCATCGATGTCGTAGAACCCCACATCCACGCGGCCGACGCCAGCTTCCACATGGGTATAACCCGGCCCTTCGACCGTTTCTCGCTGGACGACGGGCGCATATTGCGGCACCTGTGCAGGAGGCGTCGTGGTTTCCGCCTGCGCCGCGGCCGGTGCCTCGGCCACGGCGGCATTGGCCGCTTTCTGCCGTTCCCACCACGGCGATCGCTGGGCATCTGCGCCCGAAGACCACGCCATTGCGACAAGCATGGCTGCGCAGGCGCAGCCTGTCCTGATATCCATCTTCATGTAGCCATTCTCCTTCTGGATGATTCGCATCATTGCGCCCACGGCGTCCGGCGGAGTCATGCCGCCTCGTCTGACCTCGCCGTGGGAACGCAATCATAAAACGGATCGGGCCGCCGATCCGGCCTTGCATTGGGGCTCGTCGGTCGGGGAGCCTCGGCGGCGCTTCCGGGCCTCAGCGCACTGGCGCGGGTTATGCTGCGCCCTGATCGCCACCGCCTCTTCACTCATGCGCCACTTGAAACCGATCTGCCTGGCACTGCTGCTGATCCTGATGACCGCCTGCTCCACGACACCCCCCATGAATCCGACCGGCGAATTCGTCCCGCGCGAGGTCGTGCTGGACGGACGGACCTACCGTTACCAAGTCTTCGTGCCCGCCACGCGCTTCCGCAGCGGCAAGCTACCGATGGTGGTGTTCCTCAACGGTTCGGGCGAACGCGGCAGCGACGGGGTGAAGCAGACGATGGCGGGGCTGGGCCCGTACCTGCGCCAGCATGCGCAGGACTTCCCGGCGCTGGCCGTGTTCCCGCAGGCGCCGGAAGGCACGGAATGGACCGAGGCCGCCGGCCCCATCGCCTTCGCCGCGCTCGACGCCGCGATGCGCGAGTTCGGCGGCGACCCCGACCGCGTCTACCTGACCGGCATGTCGATGGGCGGCTACGGCACCTGGGAACTGGCCTTGCAGCAGCCGCGACGCTTCGCCGCGCTGGTGCCGGTGTGCGGTGGCCTCACCGTCGACTGGAAGGACACGCGCCCCGGCATGCGCGCGCACAGCGTCGGCGATGCGGCCGATCCCTTCGCCGCCGCTGCGCAGCGCCTGAAGGACGTACCGGTATGGATCTTCCACGGCGGCCGCGACGACGTGGTGCCGCCGTCGCAGTCGCGGCGCATGGACGCGGCACTGAAGGCCGCGGGCGCGCGCGACGCGCGCTACACCGAATTCCCGGACGCCAACCACAACAGTTGGGACGCCGCCTATGCCCACGCGCCGATGTGGGACTGGCTGTTCGCCCAGCGCCGGGGCCGCTGACCATGGCCGAAGTGGTCCCGGACTATTTCTCGCCCGGCTGGCGCGAGCGCGTGCTGGCCTGCCCCTGCGGCTGGCAGGGCGACAGCCGCGCCACCGCGATGGAGCTGCACGAGCAGGTGACCGACTACGCCTGCCCCGGCTGCGGCAACCTGCTGCTGATCGTGTCGCACCCGTCGCTGGACCAGGTCCGTACGGCCGCGGCCGGCGGGCATGCGGAAGCCCGCGAACACCTGGCGATCGTCGAGGAAACGCTGGCGCGGTTCCCGCCCGCGGCCGACTGAACCGCCGCGCGGAGCGGGCAGCCGGTCACGCTTCGCCCACGCTCCGGCCCACCGCCGCCGCGGCGCCCTCAACTGCCCGTGCCCACGGCCGATAACACCGGCATTCCCTCCCTTGCGGCCACGGCCGTGCGAGTGCCCATGCGCGATACGGCCGACAGCAAATCAGGATTTGCCGCCCCCCTGCGCCGGCTGTGGGGGCGCCAGGCGGCGCCGTCCTCCTCGCACGCGCCGGGCGGCGGCGCCGCGGCGCCCAGCATCAGCAGCGGGCAATTGCAGGCGCTGTTCGCGCAGGCCGAAGACCCGGGCACGCTGCTGTCCGCCTTCGCCGAGGGCGTGGCCGGCCTGCGCGGCGACCTGCGCGGCATCGGCGAACTGCTGCGCGACGCCCACCAGGAACGCGACTGGCCGCGCTACGGACGCTCGCTGCGGCAACTGGTGGACAAGTACATCCGCACGCTGGAGGACGACATCCCCGGCTCCGAATCCGAACAACTGCGCGAACTGCTGCAGCACACGCTCCACCACGCGGTCGAGGCCATGCTGGGCGACGATCCGGCGCTGGTGTCGCAAGCGCACGCCTTGACCGACCGCGTGCGGCAATGGGCGCGGCCGCAGCCGCTGGAACCCCTGTGCACCGAGCTGAAGGCGCTGTGCCAGCAGGTCAACGCCCGCGCCGGCGAAGTCAACGACGCGCAGGACCTGATGCGCAAGCTGTTCGACCTGCTGCTGGAAAACGTCGGCGAACTGATCGACGACGGCAGTTGGCTGCAGGATCAGATCAGTGCCGTGCGCCAGTTGCTGAGCGGACCGATGGAGCTGTCCACGCTGGAGCAGACCCGCAGCGAGCTGCGCGAGGTGATCTACAAGCAGGGCCTGCTGAAGCAGGGCATCGAGGAATCCAAGGCGTCGATGAAGGAGATGATGGTCACCTTCGTCGAACGGCTGGACGGCATGGCCAGCAGCACCGGCGAATTCCACGACCGCATCAGCTTCCACGCCCAGGCCGTGCGCGAGAGCCGCAATATCGCCGAGCTCGGCAAGCGGATGGAGGACATCCTGCACGACACCGGGCAGTTGCAGGCGCAGGCACTGCGCGCGCGCGGCGACCTGATGGCCGCGCGCAACGAGGTGGACGCCGCCGAGAAGCGCGTGGCCGACCTGGAGAAGGAACTGCAATCGGTGTCCACGCTGGTGCGGGTGGACCAGTTGACCGAGGCGCTCAACCGCCGCGGCTTCGACGAACTGTTCAAGCGCGAATCCGTGCGCGCGCTGCGCAGCGGCCAGACCCTGTGCCTGGCCCTGCTGGACCTGGACGACTTCCGCCAGATCAACGCCGCCCACGGCCACCTGGGCGGCGACGCGGCGCTGCGCCACGTGGTGGGCGTGGCCCGCGCCGCGCTGCGCGGCAGCGATGCCGTCGCCCGCTTCGGCGGCGAGGAATTCGTGCTGCTGCTGCCGGACACCAGCTTCCTGGAAGCCAGCGGCACCCTGGAACGGCTGCGCACGCAACTGGCGCAGCGCCCGCTGGTGCACGACGGGCAACGGATCGAGGTGACCTTCAGCGCCGGCGTGGCGCGCTGGCAGCCCGAGGAATCGCAGGACGAACTGCTGGCGCGCGCGGACCGCGCCATGTACCGCGCCAAGCAGGCCGGCAAGGACCGTATCGTCGCCGCGCAGGACTGACGGCAGAGGCCGCGCGCGGTCTCAGCCCAGCAGCGCTTCCAGCACCGCCATGCGGATGGCCACGCCGTTGCTGACCTGGCGCAGCACCAGCGACTGCGGGCCGTCGGCCACCTCGTCGGTGATCTCCACGCCGCGGTTGATCGGTCCGGGATGGAGCACCACCGCGTCCTTCGCCGCACGGGCCAGGCGCGAGGCGGTCAGGCCGTAGTCGCGGTGGTAGTCGTCGAGCGATGCGACCAGCCCTTCTTCCATGCGTTCGCGCTGCAACCGCAGCATCATCACCACGTCCACGCCTTCCAGCGCCGCGTCGAAGTCGTCGCTCACCCGGCAGCCGGCCAGGGTGTCGTCGTCGGGCAGCAGCGGGGCCGGACCGCACACGCGGATCTCGCCCGCGCCCAGCGTGTGCAGCGCGTGCAGGTCCGAGCGCGCCACCCGCGAATGCTTCACGTCGCCGACGATCAGCACCTTCAGCCGCGAGAAGTCCGCGCCCTTGGCCTGGCGGATGGTCAGCGCGTCCAGCAAGCCCTGGGTGGGATGGGCGCTGCGGCCGTCGCCGGCGTTCACCAGCGCCGTGCCCTCGCCCGCTTCCGCCGCCAGCGCGGCCACCGCGCCGTCGTCGGCGTGGCGCACGACGAAGCCGCGCACGCCCATGGCCTCCAGGTTGCGCAGCGTGTCGCGCGCGGTCTCGCCCTTGCGGGTGGAGGAAGTGGAGGCGTCGAAGTTCAGCACGTCCGCGCCCAGGCGCTGGGCCGCGATCTGGAACGAGCTGCGCGTGCGCGTGGATGGCTCGAAGAACAGCGTGCACACGGTGGTGCCGTCCAGCACCTGCCGGCGCGGCGTGCGGCCGAGTGCGGCGTCGCGGATCTGGCCGGCGCGGTCCAGCAACCGGCACAGCGCTTCGCGCGGCAGTCCTTCCAGGGTCAGCAGGTGGTGCAGGCGTCCGTCCGAATCGAGTTGTGGGGTCATGGTGCGATCACTGGGAGGAATCAGGTGAGCTGGGTGGCGTCGTGCGGCGCGGCCAGCCAGCGTTCGATGATGACGGCGGCGGCCACGGCGTCCAGCGCGACGGCGTCGCGGCGGCGCTTGCGGCCCTCGGCGCGGTCCAGCGCGAAGCGTTGCGAGGCTTCGAGCGAACTGGTGCGCTCGTCCACCAGCACCACCGGCAGGCCGTAGCGGCTGCGCAGTTCGCGGGCGAAGGCATGCGCGCGCCGGCGGGCCGGCTGGTCGCCGCCCTCCAGCGTCATCGGATCGCCCACCACCAGGCCGTCGGGCTTCCACTCCGCGTGCAGGCGGTCGATGCCCGGCCAGTCCGGGCCGTGCGGATGCACGTCCACCACCGCCAGTGCGCGCGCGCCGGTGCCGTAGGCGCTGCCGACCGCCACGCCGATGCGGCGCGAGCCCACGTCGAATCCGAGCACCGTGCCGTCCAGCTTCATGCCCGGCCCCTCCTCTGTGCGCATGCGCCGCGATCCTGCCGCGGCTGGCGTCGACGTGGCGACAAGAGGGGCGTGCGCGGCTTCATGCGTGGCCGCTGTAGTCCGTGAGCAGGGTCATGTCCACGCCGATGCGCTGCCCGGCAGCCTGCCAGCGGTGCTCCAGCGGCACGTCGAACAGCAGTGCGGCGTCGGCGGGCACGGTCAGCCAACTGTTCTCGCCCAGTTCGAATTCCAGTTGCCCCGCGCCCCAGCCCGCGCAGCCCAGCGCGACGACGGCATGCGCCGGGCCTTCGCCCACCGCCATGGCTTCCAGGATGTCGCGCGAGGTGGTCAGGTACAGGCCGTCGGCCACGGCGATGGTGGAATCCCATTCGCGCTCGCCGTCGTGCAGCACGAAGCCGCGTTCCGGGTGCACCGGCCCGCCACTGAGCACGACGCGCTCGGACAGGCGCGGGTCGTGCGCCTCCAGGTTCATCTGCCGCATCACTTCGCCCAGTGTGTACTCGGAGGCTCGGTTGACCACCACGCCCATCGCCCCCTCGTCGTCGTGCTGGCAGATCAGGGTGACGCTGCGGGCGAAATTCGGGTCGGACAACGCCGGCGAGGCGATCAGCAGGTGGTTGGCCAGGGGCGAGGCGTCTTCCATGGCGGCATTCTAGCCCGCCGCCGCCACAGGTGCCTGCGGACAGGTGCTGTCCTCGAGCGGCCTTAATATGGCGCGTCACGACCGCCCAGGAACCCGCCGATGTCCGGCTACTGCGACTTCGCCCCCGGCCACCCGCTGCACGGCCCCTACCACGACCACGAATACGGATTCCCGCAGCGCGGCGAGGCGATGCTGTTCGAACGCCTCCTGCTGGAGATCAACCAGGCCGGCCTGAGCTGGGAGACCATGCTGAAGAAGCGCGAGGGCTTCCGCGCCGCCTACGGCGGTTTCGACGTGGACACGGTGGCCGGCTATGGCGACGACGACCGCGCGCGGCTGCTGGCCGACCCCGGCATCATCCGCAACCGGCTGAAGGTGGAAGCGGCGATCCACAACGCGCAGGTGGTGCAGCGGCTGCGCGACAGCCACGGCGGTTTCGCGAAATGGCTGGACGCGCACCACCCGCGCGACAAGGCCGAATGGGTCAAGCTGTTCAAGCGGACTTTCCGCTTCACCGGCGGCGAGATCACCGGCGAATTCCTGATGAGCCTGGGCTACCTGCCCGGCGCGCACCGCGAGGACTGCCCCGCGTTCCGGCGCGCCGCGCAACGGCGCCCGCCCTGGATGGCCGCGGCGGGGCATTGATCCGGCGCAAACCGCGCACGCGGCGATGTCCGTATCCTGCGCCGCGGAGCCACGGGCGATAATGGTGGTTTCGCCATCATCCCCGTCACTGCCTCCCTCATGTCCGAAGACCGCATCCGCCATGCCGCGCTCCGCGAGCGCGTTGTCACCGCCGAACACGCCGCCGCCCTGATCCGGCCCGGCGAGACCGTGGCCATGAGCGGCTTCACCGGCTCGGGCTACCCCAAGGCCGTGCCGCTGGCCCTGGCCGCCCGCATCGAGCGCGCCCACGCCGAGGGCCAGCCCTTCCAGATCAAGCTGATGACCGGTGCCTCCACCGCGCCCGAACTGGACGGCGCGCTGGCCAAGGCCGACGCCATCGCCCTGCGCATGCCGTTCCAGAGCGACCCGGACGCGCGCAAGCGGATCAACGAAGGCAGCCTGGACTACATCGACATCCATCTCAGCCACGTGGCCCAGCACGTGTGGTTCGGCTTCTACGGCCCCATCGACACCGCGGTGGTCGAAGTCTCGGCGATCCGCGAGGACGGCACGCTGGTGCCCTCGACCTCGGTCGGCAACAACAAGACCTGGCTGGACCTGGCCCGCAAGGTGATCGTCGAAGTCAACGACTGGCAGCCGGCCGGCCTGGAAGGCATGCACGACATCTACTACGGCACCGCGCTGCCGCCGCACCGCAAGCCGATCCCGCTGGAACGCGCGCACGACCGCATCGGCGACACCGCCCTGCACTGTGACCCGGACCGCATCGTCGCGGTGGTGCGCACGCACGGCCCCGACCGCAACAGTCCATTCACGCCCTTCGACGCCACCAGCGAACGCATCGCCGGCCACCTGATCGGATTCCTCGAGCACGAAGTGGCGCAGGGCCGCCTGCCACCCAACCTGCTGCCGCTGCAATCGGGCGTGGGCAACATCCCTAATGCCGTGCTGGCCGGACTGGCCAAGAGCGGCTTCCGCGGCCTGAGCGCCTTCACCGAGGTCATCCAGGACGGCATGCTGGACCTGCTGCGCGAAGGCGTGCTCGACCACGCCTCCTGCACCGGCTTCGCCCTGAGTCCGGAAGCCAACGAAGCGTTCAAGCGCGACATCGCCTTCTACCGCGAGCGCATCGTCATGCGCACGCAGGAAATCTCGAACCATCCGGAACTCGTGCGCCGGCTCGGCTGCATCGGCATGAACGGCATGATCGAGGCCGACCTCTACGGCAACGTCAATTCCACCCACGTCATGGGCAGCCGCATCCAGAACGGCATCGGCGGCTCCGGCGACTTCGCCCGCAACGGCTTCATGTCGGTGTTCCTGAGCCCCAGCACCGCCAAGGGCGGCAGCATCTCGTCGCTCGTGCCGATGGTCAGCCACGTCGACCACACCGAACACGACGTCTCCGTGATCGTCACCGAACAGGGCCTGGCCGACCTGCGCGGCCTCACGCCCAAGCAGCGTGCCCGCACCCTGATCGCGAACTGCGCCCATCCGGACTACCGCGATGCGTTGCAGGACTACTTCGACCGCGCCCTGCACCAGAGCTACGGCAAGCACACCCCGCACTTGTTGCCGGAGGCGCTGTCGTGGCACCAGCGGTGGTTGGATACCGGCAGCATGAAGGGTTGAGTGTGCAGCCCGGTCAAGCGCACCATCGTGCCAGGAACCAAATTGCGGAGACAATCTCAAATTCGCTCAAATCGGAAAGGCCCCCGAATGTCCGGACACAATCGGGGGCCACTGTTTGAGTGTTACATGGCAACGAGATGGAAGTAGCGGGAAGAGATCAGTCAACCGTCATTGACTACACCCGAACCAACCAGAGATTGAAGCCTGAGATCACCCCAAGCCGAAATCCGGACACTCCAGAAATGTTTGATACTCACAAACCTCCTTCCCACCGCCTGCGCTGGCACAAGCTTTCACCGTGTTGGTGAAGCAGTTCTCAAATGGCTTTCCATTGCCATTATTTCCCATCCCAAAATCGATCTCGCCACCTCCTACTGCTCCACCATCCCCCTCCTTAGAATCCTTATCGGACAGTTCAGCAGCTTTCTTGCCACAGGGCTTATCGATCCAGATTATATTAGCCCCGCCCAATGGACTGCTGTAGGTGAAATATCCCTGATAGTTGTTCTTCTTCCAAGCATCGTCTCCCACCACCGTCGACGCATAAGAATCTATTTTCTTCATCGCCGCCGCATGTCCTGGATTTGAAAATCCTTCCGACTTCGCTTTGGCCAAATCAGTCCAACTCAATTTTATAGGGAGAGGAGGTATCGGCAAAGGCAACGTCGCACATGCAATTGCCGCTGCCGAAACAATCATTCCCGCCAGAATTCCAAAAGTCCGCCTCTTCATAAGAAATCCTTTTACCTCTATTTTCCAATGGGCCTGGGATCAACAAACGTTGCAACTCTCGATTCATCTCGCAACTTTGCAAAAATACTCAAAGCCTTTGCCTCCCCCTTGAGCCTTTGCTCTTGCGTCAATGCACGAGGGAACATGCCCTCTCTTGCCACAGCAATCCGATAATCGCCACGCATCTCTGCAACACGCGACAAGGCATAGCCAAGCTCAATGTCCCCCTCCTGGCTTCCACCCATGTAAGAAGCAAGCGTCATGATTGCGAAATTGGACCCCGATCTTGCTTCCTGCAACAGGTTATCCACTGCACCCTTGTCGCCCTTCGCAAGAGACCGCCCCGCCAGCATTACATAAGCGACCCTATCCCCCGCATCAGCGGCCTGCTTAAGTAAATGATCGGGAGCAGAGGAATATGTAGTCCATTGCTCCGAGTTGGGATATCCATTGCGATCAAGCCACCGTTGCTCTTCCTTGCTTTCGGCAATGAATGGGTCCCCATCCAACGACAACCTATCCCTTGACTTGGCGACTGCCGGAAACGGATGGGATGGATTCGCCCCTCCTGCAAAGGCAACATCGCCAAGAGTCGATGCTCTTTCCAGCCCCTCATCGTCCGTGCCTGAGAAATCGGGAGACTCTTTCTCCGGAAGCAACTCGGTGTTTCCTTCGGCGACCTTCGGAACACCTTGCTCTTCCGCAAAGAAAAAGGCTGCTCCGGCACACGCCAAGAGGATAAGTATCAGCAATGGAGCCAGCTTCCTCATGCAAACAATTCCGAATCAACACTAATGGCGAAGGTATATCTGGATAAATGCGAGCGTCAATACGCGCACGATGCAAAATACCTAAATGTGCCATCACATTTTTAGAAAAATTCTTTAGCGCGACCGATGCGCCACAGGGACGCTACCCATGAAACCCCGCTGAGGCATGGACATGCAGTTCCCTTAGAAGAGTCATGCCCCCTACTCCCTGCAACAGAGTGCACAATAGGATTTGAAAGGAATCAAATCAGCACCACTCAGCAACACATAAAAAAGGGACGGTCACCCGTCCCTTTCTGCATGACATATCGTGCGGATAGCGTCACCGCACCTCCGCAATCTCCACCCCATCCAGCCCCTGCGCCAGCGTGCGGGCGTCGCCGCCCTGGGCCAGCTTGATGCGCAGGCGGACTTCGTTCTGGGAGTCGGCGTAGCGCAGGGCGTCCTCGTAGCTGATCTCGCCGGCCTGGTACAGCTCGAACAGGCTCTGGTCGAAGGTCTTCATGCCGAGGTTGGTGGATTCCTTCATCACTTCTTTCAGCTTGTGGATCTCGCCGTCGCGGATGTAGTCCTGCACCAGCGGCGTGCCGAGCAGGATCTCCATCGCCACGCGGCGGCCCTTGCCGTCCGGCGTGGGCACCAGTTGCTGCGCCACCACGCCCTTGAGGTTGAGCGAGAGGTCCATCAGCAACTGGGTGCGGCGATCCTCGGGGAAGAAGTTGATGATGCGGTCCATCGCCTGGTTGGCATTGTTGGCGTGCAGGGTGCACAGCACCAGGTGGCCGGTCTCGGCGAAGGCGATGGCGTGGTCCATGCCTTCGCGGGTGCGCACTTCGCCGATCATGATGACGTCGGGCGCCTGGCGCAGGGTGTTCTTCAGCGCCGCCTCCCAGCTATCGGTGTCGATGCCGACCTCGCGCTGGGTGATGATGCAGCCCTCGTGCTTGTGCACGAACTCGATCGGGTCCTCGATGGTGATGATGTGGCCGGTCGAGTTCTGGTTGCGGTAGCCGATCATCGCCGCCAGCGAGGTCGACTTGCCGGTGCCGGTGGCGCCGACGAAGATGATGATGCCGCGCTTGGTCATCGCCAGCGTCTTGATGATCGGCGGCAGGTTCAGCTCCTCCACCGTGGGGATGCGCGTCTCGATCCGGCGCAGCACCATGCCCACCTGGTTGCGCTGGTAGAAGCAGCTCACGCGGAAGCGGCCCACGCCGGCCACGCCGATGGCGAAGTTGCATTCGTGGCTCTTCTCGAACTCCTCGCGCTGCGCCGGCGTCATCACGTTGAGCACCAGGTCGCGCGACTGCTGCGCGGTCAGCGGCGTCTGCGTGATCGGCGAGATCTTGCCGTGCACCTTGATCGACGGCGGCATGCCGGACGTGATGAACAGGTCCGACGCCTTCTGGTGCGCCATCAGCTTGAGGAAGGAGGTGAAGTCGATGGTGCTCATTGAAGTGCTCCAGGGGTCGGGGACCGGAGGCCGGGGTCCAGGGGAAAGCAGAGGAAACCCGCTCTATCCGGCTTCTCTCCGGCCTTCGGCCCCTGGCCTGCGGCCCCTTTCATTCGAACAACCGCTTTTCCTTGGCGTACTCCCGCGCCTGCTGCCGCGTGACCAGTGCGCGCTTGACCAGGTCCTGCAGGTGCTGGTCCAAGGTCATCATGCCGCTCTGCTGGCCGGTCTGGATGGCCGAATACATCTGCGCCACCTTGTCCTCGCGGATCAGGTTGCGGATGGCGGGGGTGCCCACCATGATCTCCCACGCCGCGGTGCGGCCGCCGCCGATCTTCTTCAGCAGCGCCTGCGAAATGACCGCGCGCAGCGATTCGGACAGCATCGAGCGCACCATCGGCTTCTCACCGGCGGGGAACACGTCGATGATGCGGTCGATGGTCTTGGCCGCCGAGCTGGTGTGCAGAGTGGCGAACACCAGGTGGCCGGTCTCCGCGGCGGTCAGCGCCAGGCGGATGGTCTCCAGGTCGCGCAACTCGCCGACCAGGATGTAGTCCGGGTCCTCGCGCAGCGCCGAGCGCAGCGCCTCGTTGAAGCCGTGCGTGTCGCGGTGCACCTCGCGCTGGTTGATCAGGCACTTCTGCGAGGTGTGGACGAATTCGATCGGGTCCTCGACGCTGAGGATATGGCCGTATTCGTTCTTATTGATGTGGTCGACCATCGCCGCCAGCGTGGTCGACTTGCCCGAGCCGGTCGGGCCGGTCACCAGGATCAGGCCCTGCGGCTGCGCGATCAGTTCACGGAACAGCGGCGGGCAGCCCAGGTCTTCCAGGGTCAGCACTTCCGAGGGAATGGTGCGGAAGACGGCGCCGGCGCCGCGGTTCTGGTTGAAGGCGTTGACGCGGAAGCGCGCCAGCGAGGGGATCTCGAACGAGAAGTCGACTTCCAGGAACTCCTCGAAGTCGCGCCGCTGCTTGTCCGACATGATGTCGTACACCAGCGCGTGCACCTGCTTGTGGTCCAGCGCCGGGATGTTGATGCGGCGCACGTCGCCGTCCACGCGGATCATCGGCGGCAGGCCGGCCGAGAGGTGGAGGTCCGAGGCCTTGTTCTTTACCGAGAACGCCAAGAGTTCGGCGATATCCATGACGCTGCTTCCCCAAGTTGCTGCGAACTGGAACGATACTTCCCCTGAGGGCAGTATAGCGCCCTTGCCGTTTCCGCCAATGGTTGGATGAACATGCTCGCCGACACCCTCAGCGAGACCCTGCAACGCCTTGAAAACGCAGCGAATGCGGCGCATCGGCCAATGCCGCGGCTGCTGGCGGTGTCCAAGCTCAAGCCGGCCGCGGCCATCGCCGAACTGGCGGCCGCCGGGCAGCGCGCCTTCGGCGAAAACTACGTGCAGGAAGCCCAGGGCAAGATCGCCGGACTGGCCGACCTGGGGCTGGAATGGCACCTGATCGGCCACCTGCAATCGAACAAGGCGGACGTGGCCGCGCGCACGTTCGACTGGGTGCAGACGGTAGACCGTCACAAATTGATCGGGGCGCTGTCACGGAACCGGCCCGCGGAGCGCCCGCCGTTGAACGTGCTGATCCAGGTGAACATCGACGACGAGGCCAGCAAGCACGGCTGCCGGCCGGAGGACGTGGACGCCCTGGCCGACGCTATCGCGGCCGAGCCGCGGCTGGCGCTGCGCGGCCTGATGGCGATTCCCGCGCCGCATCCGGACCCGGCCCTGCGCGCAGCCGCCTTCGACCGCATGAAGGCGCTGTTCGACCGGGCCGCCGCCCGCCACCCCGGCATGGACACTTTGTCGATGGGCATGAGCGAGGACTACGCACTGGCCATCGCGCACGGCGCCACCATGGTGCGCATCGGCACCGCGCTGTTCGGCGCACGGTCCGCGCCGCACGGAGCGGCGACGTGAGCGGCATCGAGGGACGCATCCGCTTCCCCGGCAATCCGTGGCCCGAGGGCCATGCGCTGGAGGAATTCGCCTGGACCGCGCGCCTGGTCGAGGGTCGGGTGTGGTTCGACCTGCACCTGCGCAGCCGGCCCTACTACGACGAGCGCGACATCGAGGAAGACGAAGACGCCGGACACGACGGCGACTGGCAGTCGCCCGGCGTGTGGGGCAACTACCATCGCTGCACGCTGTCCTCGACCTTCTGGGGCGGCGAAGGCGGCTTTCCGGTCTGCGAGGCGGCGCTGTACACGCCGGAATGGCTGGACGGCAGGACGTTCGAAGTCGATCGCGCGGAAGGGGAGATTCCCGACGCGGACGACCTGGCCTTCCATCTCTACCTGCTCGGCCACGACGGCGCGGCCAACCACCGCATCCGCTTCCAGCGCACCGACGACGGCGACCGCTTCGACATCGCCTGGGACGGCAACATCGCCCTGACCTACGTCGGCAACCACGCGCTGGCACACGGCTTCCAGGCGCGCATCGTCGGCGTGCCCTTTCCGCAGCTTCCCGCATGAGCCCGCCATGACCGCATCCCCTGCCCTCCCCGTTTCAGGAGCCATCGCCTTCATCGGCGGCGGCAACATGGCCCGCAGCCTGATCGGTGGGCTGATCGCCGCCGGTACCACCCCCGCGACGATCCGCGTGGCCGATCCCAACGCCGCCAGCCGCGATGCGCTGGCCGCGGATTTCGGCGTGGCCACGTTCGACGCAGCGTCCGCCGCGGTCGAAGGTGCTTCGACCTGGCTGTTCGCGGTCAAGCCGCAGGTGATGCGCACGGTCTGCGCCTCGCTGGCCGACGCCGCGCAGGCGACGCGGCCGCTGGCGGTGTCCATCGCCGCCGGCATCACGTCGGCGCAACTGGAGCGCTGGCTGGGCGGCGGGATCGCCGTGGTCCGCACCATGCCCAACACCCCGGCACTGCTGGGCGCCGGCGTCACCGGCCTGTTCGCCAACACGCAGGTCGGCGAAGCCGGGCGCCAACTCGCGCAGGCGCTGCTGGCGTCCGCCGGCCGCACCGTGTGGATCGACGACGAGGCGCGGATGGACGCGGTGACCGGCGTGTCCGGCAGCGGCCCGGCCTACGTGTTCCTGCTGGCCGAGGCGATGGAGGCCGCCGCCGAAGCCGAAGGCCTGCCCGCCGATGCGGCGCGCACGCTGGTGCAACAGACGATCCTCGGCGCCGCGCGCATGCTGGCCGAGAGCGGCGAGCCGCCGGCCGAACTGCGCCGCCGCGTCACGTCGCCCAACGGCACCACCCAGGCCGCCGTCGAGACCTTCCAGGCCGGCGGCTTCGAGGCGCTGGTGGCGAAGGCCGTCCACGCCGCCACGGTGCGCGGCAGCGAATTGTCGGCGGCGAACGACTGAGCCCATCCGCACTCCCTCCCTGTCCGACTCCGCCACGGTCCCTGCCATGAACCGCCTGCCCCTGCTGCTCCTGCTTGCCGCATCGCCCCTGCTGCCCGCCTGCTCCGGCGGCGAAAAACCGCGCGCCGCAGAATTCGTGCCACCGGCGCCGGCCGAAACCGACTTCGGCACCCTGCGCGTGCGCTATACCGCCCTGCCCACGCTGTCGCTGAGCGAGGCGATCGCGAAGCAGTACGGCGTGCCCCGCGACGCCGGCACCGCGCTGGTGGTGATCGCACTGCGCACGACCGCGAGCGGCGAGGAAGCCGGCATCGACGGCGAGGTCACCGTCAGCGCGCGCGATCTGTCGGGCGCGCGCCAGTCGGTATCGCTGCGCCAGATCGACGCCGGCGGCTACATGGACCACATCGGCACCGTGCGCGTGTCCCCGCACAATTCCTACCGCTTCGAGGCCACGGTGACGGTGGACGGACGCACCGAGAAGGTCGAGTTCCAACGCAATTTCTGAGGCCGTTCCGGCCTGCCCGCCAACCGCTGCAGGAACGACGCAAGTCGCGACCACGGACCGAACGTCATTCGCTGCAACTGGCCTTTCGCCGTCGCTCGCTGTCGTGTTCTGCGAATGGCGATGGCGTGCGGTCGCGACTTGCGTCGCTCCCACAACGGCAAGGCAGGGGCCGGTTGCTCAGGCGTTCCGGGCGGCCCAGGCGTGGACGATCCGCGCGATGGCCTGCACGCCGTCAGTCAGCGCCGCCGGGCCGGGCTGCAGGATCAGCGGCGACTTGATCTCGTGCAGTTCGCCGTCGCGCACCGCCGGGACGGTCTGCCAGCCGGGGCGCGCGGCGACGCGATCGGGACGGAACTTCTTGCCGCACCAGGAGCCGAGCACGATGTCCGGCGCGCGCCGCACGACTTCGGCGCCATCGGCGAGGATGCGTTGCCTGGCCAGCGGTTCGCGCGCCAGCTCGGGGAACACGTCGTCGCCGCCGGCGATACCGATCAGTTCCGACACCCAGCGGATGCCGGTGATCTGCGGCTCGTCCCACTCTTCGAAATAGACCCGCGGGCGGCGCGGCAGGCGCGCGGCCTGCGCGCGCACGTCGTCCAGCCCGCGTTGCAGGGCATCGGCATACGCGTCCGCGCGTGCGGCGGCGCCGACCAGCGCGCCCAGCCGGCGCACGTAGTCGAGGATACCGTCCACGCTGCGGTGGTTGCTGATCCACACTTCCACGCCGCGCCGCACCAGTTCGGCGGCGATGTCGGCCTGGATGTCGGAGAAGCCCACCACGAAATCCGGCTCCAGCTTCAGGATCTCGTCGATCTTCGCGCTGGTGAACGCGCTGACCTTGGGCTTTTCCCGGCGCGCCTGCGGCGGCCGCACGGTGAAGCCGCTGATGCCGACGATGCGGTGTTGCTCGCCCAGCGCGTACAGCGTCTCGGTCGGCTCCTCGGTCAGGCAGACGATGCGTTGTGGACCGGATGCCGTGCTCATGCGCGATCGACCGTCTTCGGGGAGGAAAGGCGTTCCATCATGACGGCAGCGGAAACCACGCCTCGTCCACGAACACCGCCGGCACTTCCCAGGGGTGATGGGCGCGGATGCCCTGCTCGTAGACCCGGCGCAGCCGTTCCGGTTCGCGCAGGATCGCGAATTCCAACCGCACGCTGGGTGCCCGGCTCAGTTCGCCGACAGTGCCGAGCGTGGGGCGCGCGCCCGCCAGCGGGCGGAACTGCTCCTCGCCGGCCGCGGCGGTCCACATGACTTCGCCGTAGTCGCCGGCCTGCAGGGGATCGACCGCGCAGATACCGCGCCTGAGAGCCTCCGCATGCTCCGGCGGCACGAACACGGTGACGCGGTAGACGGGGACCAGGCGCATGCCGTCGCCGGGCCCGCTCACGGGAACAGCATGCGCTTGCCCCACGCGCCCGCCGCGTCGCGCTCGTAGCGCCAGCGTTCGTGCAGGCGGAACTGCGCGCCGTACCAGAACTCGATGGCTTCCGGGACGACCCGGTAGCCGCCCCAGCCCGGCGGCCGCGGCACGTCGCCGCCGGCGAAGCGCGCCTCGGCCTCGGCCATGCGCTGCTCGAACGCCTCGCGCGAAGCGAGCGTCTCCGATTGCGCCGATGCCCATGCGCCGAGCTGGCTCTGGCGCGGGCGCGAGGCGAAGTAGGCATCGGCATCGGCCGCGTCCACCGCCGCCACCGCGCCTTCCACGCGCACCTGGATGCCGGCCTCGCGCAGGCTGCGCCACAGGAACAGCAGCGCCGCGCGCGGGTTGTCGTGCAGCTCGCGGCCCTTCTGGCTGTCCGTGTGGGTGTAGAAGACGAAGCCCTGCGCATCGAAGGCCTTCAGCAGCACGGTGCGCGCCGAAGGCCGCCCGTCGGGCGTGGCGGTCGCCACCGTCATCGCATTGGGCTCGGCTTCGGTACCGGCGGCGCGCGCTTCTTCGAACAGCGCGGCGAACGTGGACAGGGCTTCGGCGTACAGATCGGACATGGTGGAAGACGGCGGCATGGCGCCCGCGGGCCGGGCATGCGCTATTGTCGCGCGATGGCGCCGTCGCCGCATCCCGCCGGTTTCCCCGAAGCGCTGGCCGCGGCCGCGCTGGCGGCGGCGCGCGCCTTGCCCGCGCGCGCGCCGGTGTTCGGCATCACCGGCCTGCAGGGCAGCGGCAAGTCCACGCTGGCGGCGCAGGTCGCGGACCTTGGACGTGCGCAGGGGCTGCGGGTGGCGGTGCTTTCGCTGGACGACCTGTACCTGACGCGGGCGCAGCGGCAGGCGCTGGCGGTCGGCGTCCATCCGCTGCTCGCCACCCGCGGGCCGCCCGGCACCCACGACGTGGCGATGGGCTGCCGCGTGCTGGACGCCCTGCGTGCCGGCGAGCGCACCGCCCTGCCGCGCTTCGACAAGCTCGCCGACGACCGTTGCGCGGAAGCCGGATGGCCGGTGGCGGAAGGCCCGCTGGACCTGGTGCTGTTCGAAGGCTGGTGCCTCAAGGCTGCGCCCGAGGACGAGGCCGCGCTCGCCGCGCCGCTCAACGCGCTGGAGCGCGACGAGGACCCCGACGGCCGCTGGCGCCGCCATTGCAATCTGGCGCTGCGCCGCGACTATCCCGCGCTGTGGGCGCGCATCGACGCGCTGTGGTTCCTGCAACCGCCGGGCTTCGAGGTGGTGCGGGCATGGCGCTGGCAGCAGGAGCAGGCGCTGGCGGCGCGCGACCCCGCACGTCGCGGCATGGACCGCGCGCAACTGGACCGCTTCATCCAGCACTACGAACGCACCAGTCGCCACTTGCTGGCGACGCTGCCGGCCATCGCCGAGCGCACCATTGCGCTGGACGCGCAACGCCGGCCGCTTCCCGCGGCAGGAGCGGCGTAAGTCGCGACCGCAGGCCCTTGTGCCCGGGGAGCGGAATGACTCCAGCGGACGGGTAACGAACGGCCGGTTCCGGCGAATACGACAGCACCAGTCCCGGATCGCGGCTCACGCCGCTCCCGCAGGCGCAGGCGTTCCGCTCCCGCGGCTCACTCCACCACGAAGGTGATGCGCAGGTTGACGCGCCATTCCTGGACGTTGCCGTCCTCGTCGGTGACGACCTTGATCTCGTTCACCCAGGCGCCCTTGATGCGCTTGACCGTCTCGGCGGTCTTCTTCAACCCGGCCTTGACCGCGTCCTCCATGCTGGTCCTGGATGCGGCGTTGACTTCGATGATCTTGGCGACGGACATGATGCGTTCCTCTGCGGTGGCCCGGCCCGGTGCCGGAAGGCCAAGCTAGCCCCGCCGCCGTTAACGCCGCGCCACGCCGGCCGGCGGTGCTAGCATCTGCCCACCATGAATCCGGCCCCCAACCTGATCCTCGTCGGCCCCATGGGGGCCGGCAAGACCTCCATCGGCAAGCGCGTGGCCGCGCGCTTCGGCCTGGCCTTCGTCGATGCCGACCAGGTCATCGTGGAGCGCGCCGGCGCCAGCATCCCGGCGCTGTTCGAGCACGTCGGCGAGGCCGGCTTCCGCGAACGCGAGAAGGCCACCCTGGCCGACCTGCTGGCCGGCAACGGCCAGTTGGTCTCCACCGGTGGCGGCGCGGTGCTGGACGCGGACAACCGCACGCTGATGAAGCGCCGCGGCTACGTGGTCTACCTGCAGGTCGGGGTGGAAGCGCAACTGCGCCGGCTGGGCCGCTGCACCAACCGCCCGCTGCTGCAACGACCGGACCGCGAGCAGGTGCTGCACGAGATGGCGGTGCTGCGCGAGCCGCTGTACCGCGAGGTGGCCGACCTGACCCTGGACACCGACGGCCTGGCGCCGCCCGAGGCCACCGCCCGCCTGACCCAACTGCTGGCGCATCGCTGGCAGCCCATCGAAGAGAACGCATGAGCCAGCTCCGCACCGTCGACGTCGGCGGCGAGACCCCCTACACCATCGCCATCGGCCCCGGCCTGCTGGGCGACGGCGCCGCCCTGGCCGCCCACGTGCGCGGCCGCCACGTGCTGCTGGTCAGCGATTCCATCGTCGCCCCGCTCTACGCCGGCGCCGTGCGCGAAGCCCTGCACGCCGCGCGCCCGGACCTGGCCATCGGCACCTTCATCCTGCCGGCCGGCGAGGAATCCAAGACCCTGGCCCATTTCGGCCACGCCATCGACGCCCTGGCCACGCTCGGCGCCACCCGCGACGCCTGCGTGGTCGCGCTGGGCGGCGGCGTGGTCGGCGACCTGGCCGGCTTCGCCGCGGCCTGCTGGATGCGCGGCGTGGACTGCGTGCAGGTGCCGACCACGCTGCTGTCGATGGTGGACTCCTCGGTCGGCGGCAAGACCGCGGTGGACATCCCGCAGGGCAAGAACCTGGTCGGCGCCTTCCATCCGCCGCGCGCGGTGTTCGCCGACACCGCCACGCTGGCGACGCTGCCGCCGCGCGAGTTGCGCGCGGGGCTGGCGGAGGTGATCAAGTACGGCGCGATCCGCGACGCCCGCTTCTTCCAGTGGCTGGAACAGGAGCGCGCCGCGCTGCTGGCGATGGACCCCGAAGCGCTGGCGCTGGCCATCGCCGCCAGTTGCGAGCACAAGGCCGAGATCGTCGAACGCGATCCGCTGGAGAAGGGCGAGCGCGCCCTGCTCAACTTCGGCCACACCTTCGGCCACGCCATCGAGACCGAGCAGGGCTACGGCGGCCTGGGCAACGACAACCTCAACCACGGCGAAGCGGTGGCGGTGGGCATGGTGCTGGCCGCGCGCCTGTCCACCGACCTGGGCCTGGCGCCGGCCGCCGACGCCGACCGGCTGCAAGCCGCGCTGCACGGTTTCGGCCTGCCGGTGCGGCTGCTCGCCGGTCTGGAGCCGCAGGCGCTGCTGGCGCGCATGCGGCTGGACAAGAAGAACGTGGCCGGCCGCCTGCGGCTGGTGCTGTGGCGCGGCCTGGGCCGGGCCGAGGTGGTGCCGGACGTGGACGAGGCGCGGGTGCTGGCGGTCCTGTCCGGCTAGAATGGCGGCATGCGCATCCTGCTCCAGCAACGCCCCTCCGCGGGCGAGGCGCCCCGCTACGTCCAGTTGACCCTGCAGCCCGACCTGTTCGGCGGCTGGGAACTGCTGCGCGAGACCGGCCAGATCGGCGGCCGCGCGCAACTGAAGCGCGAGCAGTACCTGTTGCAGGACGAGGCCACCGCCGCCTTCGAGAAGGCGCGCGACAGCCACCTCAAGCGCGGCTTCCAACTGATGTTCGCGCGCGGCGCCGACGCGCCCAAGTGATCCTTCCGCCGGATTCCCCATGACTGCATTGAAGAACGACCGCTTCCTGCGCGCGCTTCGCCGCGAACCCGTGGACCGCACGCCGGTGTGGCTGATGCGCCAGGCCGGGCGCTACCTGCCGGAGTACCGCGCCACGCGCAAGGCGGCGGGCAGCTTCCTGGGCATGGCGAAGAACCCGGAGATCGCCTGCGAGGTCACCCTGCAACCGCTGCGCCGCTACGACCTGGACGCAGCCATCCTGTTCTCCGACATCCTCACCGTGCCCGATGCGATGGGCCTGGGGCTGTACTTCGTCGAGGGCGAGGGCCCCAAGTTCGAGCGCACCGTGCGCAGCGCCGCCGACGCGGCGAAGCTGGGCGTGCCGGACATGGAGACCGAGCTGCGCTACGTGATGGACGCGGTGCGCACCATCCGCCGCGAGCTGGACGGCAAGGTGCCGCTGATCGGCTTCTCCGGCAGCCCGTGGACGCTGGCCTGCTACATGGTCGAGGGCGGCGGCAGCAAGGACTTCGCCCGCATCAAGGCGATGGCGCTGAACGACCCGGCCACGCTGCACGCACTGCTGTCGGTAAACACCGACGCGGTGATCGCCTACCTGGCCGCGCAGCGCGCGGCCGGCGCGCAGGCGCTGCAGGTGTTCGACACCTGGGGCGGCGTGCTGAGCCCGGCGATGTACCGCGAATTCTCGCTGCCCTACCTGCAGCGCATCGCGAGCGAACTCGACCGCGGCGAAGGCGCCGAGCGCGCCCCGCTGATCCTGTTCGGCAAGGGCAATGCCGCGCACCTGGAAGCGCTGGCGGACTCGGGCACCGACGCAGTGGGCGTGGACTGGCTGATGGAACTGGGCGAGGCCGCGCGCCGCACCCGGGGCAAGGTCGCGCTGCAGGGCAACCTGGACCCGGCCACGCTGTACGGCTCGCCGGAGGCGATCCGCGCCGAGGTGCGCCGCGCGCTGGACAGCTACCGCGACGGCAACGGCGGCTCGCGCGAGGGCCACGTGTTCAATCTGGGCCACGGCATGTCGCCGGACATGGACCCGGACCACGTCGCCGTGCTGGTGGAAGCCGTGCACGGCTTCAGCGCAAGATAGGCCGGTCCTGCCTGCGGCGCATCGCCGCGAACCACCCCGGAGCGACGCAATGGAGTGCCGCCAGTTGCTGGTCCCCGCCGTCGCCGGCCTGCTGATCGCCGTCGGCGCGCGCGTGCGCGCCGAGGAGACCGCGGCCGCGCGGATACTCCACGTGAACGGCGGCGACTTCCCCGCCCTGACGATGCCGCTGCCTGCCGACCCCGCCGCCGGCGCGGGCGGCGCGGCACCCGGCTGCGACCGCGTACGCGCGCGCCGCCTCGACGAGCTGGCGCCCGGCTGGCGCGCGCACGTGGTCCGGATCGAACTGGAATGCGAACAGGCACTGTCCGACGACGACAGCGAGCCGCAGGTGGCACTGGACGCGCGCGCACTGCTGGCGCCCGGCGGCGTGCGCCTGGCCGGCCAGCCGGTCGGCGAAGTGCGGCTGCTGGATTCGGAGCGCTGGGGCGACCACCAGTACCGGATCGACGCACCCTACGAGCAGGTCCAGGCCGCGCTGCGCGCGCACGTGGAACAGGCTTGCCGGCAGGCGCGCCTGCGCGACGAGGACGCGCCCGCCGGCGACGCCGAATGCACCATGCAGGCGCTCGACGACAGCCTGTACCTGCCCACGGGCGAGATCGGCGGCATCTGGGTGCACCGCGACCCCGAGGATCCCGGCCGCACCCTCTACGTCGAATCCTGGGCGGACTGACCGGTGCGGTGCTCCTTCGCAGGCCTCACTTTGCTGGCAGCGGCCGCCGCCGCCGCGCAGTCCGAAGGCTTCGCCGGCGACTACCGCCACACCATGACCGCCCGTCCGGACGAAGCGGTGTGGCAGGTGCGCGCCCGCGACGGCGGCTGGGAACTCACCACCACCGGCGATGGCGAGCGCGTCGCCGCGCATCGCCTGGAAGCGGCCGGCCGCGCGGCGTTCTGGAAGGCGATGCAGTGGCCCACGGACACGTCGGCCGGCGCCGACTGCCTGAGCTGGGGCACCAGGCCGCGCTCACTGATGGACGTCCTGGCCGACGAAGGCGAGGCGCCGAAGGAGTCGCCCGCACCGGGAACGGACTACGGCTTCGGCGTGCTGTGCCGGGTGGACAGGGCACAGCGGCCGCGCATCGACGCGCTGGCAGACCAGCACGGCGACTGGTTCTTCTACGACCCGGTGCTGGGCGTGACGGAAGCGGTACGCCTGCGCGACTGAACCGCCGCCCGGTTGACCCGTTGGCCGGCCGATCCATCATCGCGTTGAATCCGCCGCCCGCGGCGGCGCGGCCTCAGCCCACGCCTATGCGGCGCTTGCGCAGCGGCCGCGTGGTGCCGTCGCCGTTCTCGGGCGGCAGGCGGTATTCGAAGCGGATTTCGCGCATGCCCTCGGGCACGCGCGGCGTCATCTCATCGGGCGGGTGGCAGCCCTCGATCCAGCGCCCGGCCGGCACCATCGCCATCTGCTGCAACGCCTGCGCTTCGACCGATACGGGGTCGGTCGCCTCGATGCGGTCGGCGAACGCAACCACGCGCACCGCGCCCGCCGGCGCGTCGCCCCGCGCGCTCATCAAGGCGCCCGCGGCCTCGGCGTCCGGCGCGTCCACCTGCACGATCGGCGCCGGCATCCAGCAGCCGCCGGTGCTGACCAGGTGCGCGGAACGCACCAGCGCCACCGTGAAATCCTCCAGTTGCGCCTGCAACCGCGCCGGCCGAGCCTTGTCGCCCTCGGCGCTGTAGCGGCCCTTGATGAAATACAGGTCCTTGGCCAGCAACGTCATCGCCGAGGCGTAGCGCTTGCCGTCGCGCCGCAGCGCCATGCCGACCGACTGCGCGGGATAGCTGCGGCGCGCATCGCCGCGGCCGATCGCGACCGCGAAGTCGCGCACCCGCGTCGTCTCCACCTGCGCGTAGCCGCTGTGGGTGCGGATGCCTTCCAGCGTGCTCTCCATTTCGCGCGCCAGCCGTTCCGGCGGCGGCAGGCCCACCGGATAGAAATACACGTCGATCCAGCGCGTCTGGTCCTCGCCGTGCTGGTAGCGCACGGAAACGCCCAGCTCCGGCTGCTCGAAGCGATGCTCGCCGCGCGCCTGCCAGCCTTCGACCTCCAGCGGATAGAGGATGCGCGACTCGACCAGGAAGCCGCCCAGGAACGCAGTTGCCGGTGGCTTGCGCGATTCCTGCGATTCCTTCGGCTCCTGCGGCTGCGGCAACTCCGCGGACGGCTCCGCACCCACGCCCGCAGCGGCAGTGGCGGCGGTCGCAACGCCCAGCCAGGCCAGCAGCAATCCCGCGGCCTTCCAGCCCGCACGCCGGTGCGCGACCGCGGCCCGGATCATGGCGCCGCCTCCGCATCCGGCACGGCCGCGGCCTCCGCTTCGCCCGCGCGCCGCGCGGCCAGTACGCGGACCATCACCTCGGCCAGCATGTCGCCGGTCACCGGCTTGCGCACGAATTCGTCGAAGCCCGCCGCGCGCGCCATTGGTTCGGCCTCGGCGTCGGCGCGCGCGGTCAGCGCGACCAGCGGCGCGGTGATGCCGCGCTGGCGCAGGTGCTGGGCCAGCGCCATGCCGTCCAGGCCGGGCAGGTCGAGATCAAGGAAGGCCAGGTCGAACGCCTTGTCCGCCACTTCGGCCAGCGCCGCCAGTCCGTGCGGCACGTGCACCACCCGATGCCCGCGCGCGCGCAGCAGGCCGGCGACGACTTCAGCCACCGTCGCGTCGTCCTCCACCAGCAGCACGTCGCAGGGCGGCACCGTGGCGGGCAGCACCGCCGGTCCGGCCGCCGGCGCCGTGGACGGCCAAGGCGCCGCGCCCAGCGTGGGCAATTCGACGTGGAAGCGCGTGCCCTGGCCCGGCGCGCTGTCCACGCGGATGCGCCCGCCCATCGCCACGGCCAGTTCCTGGCAGATCGCCAGTCCCAGCCCGCTGCCGCCGTAGCGCGCGGTGGTATTGGCGCCCTCGGCCTGCTCGAAGCGCCGGAACAGCCGCGCCTGCTGCTCGGCGTTGATGCCGGGCCCGGTGTCGGCCACGTCCAGCAGCACGCCGCCGCCGGGCAGCGCCGAGGCATGCAGCGACACCGAGCCGGCCTCGGTGAACTTGATGCCGTTGCCGAGCAGGTTGAGCAGGATCTGGCGCAGGCGCAGCGGGTCGCCGTTGACGCTGCGCGGCAGGTCCGGCGCGATCCGCAACTGGAAGCGCAGGCCGCGCTTGCCCGCCACCGGCCCCATCAGCGCGCCGACGTCTTCGACCAGCGCGTGCAGGTCGAAGTCGACCTGTTGCAGTTCCAGCTTGCCGGCCTCGATCTTGGCCAGGTCCAGTGCGTCGTTGACCAGCCGCAGCAGGTGGGTGCCGGCGCGCTGGATGGCGTCGGCGTAGCCCTGCTGGCGCGCGTCCAGCGGCGTGGCCTGCAACAGTTCGGTCATGCCCAGCACGCCGGTCATCGGGGTGCGGATCTCGTGGCCCAGCGTGGCCAGGAAGCGCGTCTTCGCCAGCGACGCCTGTTCGGCCAGTTCGCGCTTGTGCTCGGCCAGTTGCCAGGCGGTGCGCCTGCGCACGCGGCGTCGGTAGGCGGCGCCGGCCGCGACCAGCGCCAGCACGCCGAGCAGGGCGAACATCGCCAGCCCCCACGGGCTGCGCCACCACGGCGGCAGCACGCGGAACGGCAGCACCAGCTCGCGCGAAGGATTGCCGGCGGCGTCGTGCGCCTGCACGCGCAGGCGGTAGCGCCCGGGCGCGAGCGTGGAGAACACGCGCTCGCCGCTGGTGCCCTGGTCCACCCAGGTGGTGTCGAAGCCTTCCAGCATCGACCGGTAGCGGTTGCCCAGCGGGTTCTCGTAGCTCAGCAGGCGGGTGCTGACTATCAGTTCGTGGTCGCTGGGCTGCAGGGTCAGCCCTTCCGCCGCCGGTGCGTACATGGTGTCGTCGCCGCGGCTGACCTGCAGCGTGTCCAGCACCAGGTTCGGCACCAGCGGCCTGGGGTCCGGCAGGCCGGTGTCGAGCAGGGCGACGGAGCCGTCGGCGGCGGAGGAAGCCAGCAGACCGTCGCGGGTCATGAACAGGCCGCGCTCGTTGAGCTCCTGGCTCAGCAGGCCTTCGCGCACGCCGAAGTTGCGCAGCGACGCGTCCGAGCCGCGCAGGTTGGGATCGATGCGGAACAGGCCGCGGCGCGTGCCCAGCCAGACCCGGCGCTGCGGGTCCACCGCCAGGCCGGTGGATTCCAGCGCCGGCAGGCCCTCGGCCGCGCCGATGCGGCGCTCGTTCACCCAGCGCGCGCCCTCGCGCCGCCAGGCTTCCACGCCCGACATGCGGTGCAGCCACAGCCGGTCGGCATGTTCGAAGGTGAAGGCGTAGATCCGGTCGCCGCCGAATTCCGGCACCGGCGCGAAGCGCCGCGCCGCCGCGTCCCAGCGCAGCATGCCGGCGGCGGTGGCGAGCCACGGCATGCCGTCGGGAGCGACGGCGATGCCTTCGATGTCGGGCAGGGCCTGCCCCGCTTCGCTGTCCTTGGCGATCGTGTCGAGGATGCGGCCGCTGGCCACGTCGCGGCGCTGCACGCTGCCCAACTGGGTGACCAGCCACAGGCTGCCGTCGGGCGCTTCCGCCAGCCATTCGACCGAGGTCTTGTCGGGCACCGGCTCGTCGCCGCCCTGGCCCCACTGCACCATCGCGCCGGTCTGCGGGTCGGTGCGGATCAGGCCGTTGCGGTGGCCCAGCCAGAGCTGCCCGCTGCGGTCCTGCAAGACCGAGGTCATGCGCAACTGCGAGAACTCCGTGGCGTGGTGCGGCAGCGGCACGACTTGGCCGGTGCGCGTGTCCAGCCGTTCCACCTTGCCGGTGCTGCTGGCCAGCCACAGGCCCTGCTCGTCCGCCGCCGCCAGCCCGCGGTACAGCCCGCCGCCCAGCCCCTGCGCCGACGAGAACGCCGCGATCCGCCGCCAGTCCGAGCGTAGGTAGGCCAAGCCGCGGGTCGGCACCGGCACCCACAGGCCGCCGTCGGGCAGGGCCAGCACGGTCTGCAGGACGCGGCCGATGCCCACGCCCTGGGCATCGTAGTTGACCGGTGCCGGCGCGCGGTCGCCCTCGGTCCGCCACAGGCCGCCCTGCGCGGCCAGCCAGTATTCGCCATGGCCGTCGCTGGTCATGGCGATGAGCGCGTTGGGCCGGCCGAACATCGCCGACCAGGCCGGCGCCACCCAGCGCCCGTCCGCGAGCCGGCGGTGCACGCCGTCGGCGGCGCCCACCCACAGCGTGCCGGCGTCGGGCGTCACCGAATACACGATCAGGCTGTCGCCGCTCGGCAGCGGCTCGCGCTGCACGCTGCGTCCGTCGAAGCGCGCCAGCCCGCCCATGGTGCCGATCCACAGCATGCCCCTGGCGTCGAAGGCCAGCGCCAGCACGTTGTCCGACGGCAGGCCGGCGCCTGCCGCGCCGGCGGCGAAGCGGGTGATGCGGCCGTCGGCCGACAGCCGGTGCAGGCCGCCGCCGAAGGTGCCGAACCACAGGTCGCTGCCGCGGCTGGCGATGGCGAACACGTCGTCGCTGCCCATCTGCGGATGCGAGGCCATACGGTAGTGACGGAAGCCCTTGCGTCCCGGCTCCATCACACTCATGCCGCCGTTCTCGGTGGCCACCCAGATGCGGTCGTCGGCGTCGATGTGCAACGCCTGCACCACGTTGCCGGGCAGCGAGGCCGGGTCGCCCGGATCGTGCCGCCACACGCGGAAGCCGACCCCGTCGTAGCGCGCCAGGCCGTCCCAGGTCGCCATCCACAGATAGCCGGAACGGTCGCGCGCCAGTGCGGTGATGGTGGTGGACGGCAGGCCGTCGGCGGCGCTGACCAGGCGGAAGCGCGGGATCTCCGGCACGCCCGCCTGCGCCAGCACGGGCAGGCACAACAACCACAGCAGCCATCCCAACGCACGCTTCGCCATCCCCGCCATCCTTTCCCTGCACCCCGCTCCGTCCGGCATCCTCGCAACGGACCGTTGCACGCGCAAGCGGAGTATCTTCGTCCCGCCCGCCTAGAATCCGGACCCATGCCGAACGCCCGCCCCTTCCTCCGCGCCATCCGCCGCTTCGCCTGCCTGCTGGCGTGGCTGCCGCTGGCGGCGACGGCGGCGGACGGCGCGGCCGAATACGCGCTGGACCCGGTGCACACGCGGGTGATGTTCGCGGTGGACCACGCGGGCTTCTCCAAGGCCATCGGCACCGTCTCCGGCAGCACCGGCACGCTGGTGTTCGATCCCGCGGACTGGCGCAGCGCGCGCGTGGACGTCAGCGTGCCGCTGGAGCGCCTGGACCTGGGTGACGCGGAATGGAACCGTGCGGTGCTGGCGCGCACCCTGCTGGACGCCGCGCGCCACCCGGACGCCCGCTTCGTCTCCACCCATATCGAACCCGTGGACGACCGCCATGCCACCATCCACGGCACGCTCACCCTGCGCGGCGTTTCGCGCGAGGTGACGCTGGACGCCACCTTCAACGCCGCCCGGCGCCACCCGCTGCCGCCGTTCCGGCGCACGGTGGGGTTTTCCGCCACCGCCCGCATCAGCCGCGCCGACTTCGGCGTGACGGCGTGGAAATCGGTGATCGGCGACGAAGTGGAACTGCGCATCGAGGCCGAAGCCGTCCGCAGCGGCAAGGCCGGCGATGCGCACGCCGACAATGCCGACGCCACGCCCGCGATGCCCGCCACGGAGATCCCGCGATGAGCCTGAAGAACACCGACGCCCGCTGGGGCGCCGTCAGCCAGTTGTTCCACTGGGTCATCATGGTTTTGATCCTGGCGATCGCCTGGATCGGCCTGACCATGGGCGACCTGCCCAACGGGCCGCGCAAGATCAACGTGTACGCCCTGCACAAGTCCATCGGCCTGACCATCCTGGCGCTGGCGGTGCTGCGCCTGCTGTGGCGGCTGTACGCCGGCGCGCCGGCGCCGGCGCCGGGGGCGCCGCTGTGGCAGTACCGCATCGCCTCGGTGACGCACGGGCTGCTGTACGTGCTGCTGCTGGCGATCCCGCTGTCGGGCTGGGTGCTCAACTCCTCGGCCGGCTATCCGCTGCAATGGTTCAAGCTGTTCAACCTGCCGGCCATCGCCGGCCGCAGCGAATCGCTGCATGAACTGGCCTCGCAGGCGCACGAGGCGATGTTCTGGACGCTGGTGGCGCTGGTCCTCGCCCATGCCGGCGCGGCTTTCTACCACCACCTGTTCCAGAACGACGACACGCTGCGCCGCATGCTGCCGGGCCGCCACCGCGCGCCCGCCGCCCCGCTTTCCCCCGTACAGGACGCCCCCGATGAAAACCGCTGACCGCGCGCGGCTCGCGCTCGCCTCCCTGCTGCTGGCGGCCGCGCCCGCCATGGCCGCCGACTACGTGCAGTCGCCCGGCTCCACGCTGGTGTTCGCCAGCAACTACCAGGGCGAAACCTTCACCGGCAAGTTCGGCGGCTTCACCACCGCACTGAGCTTCGATCCGCAGCAACTCGCCTCGTCCCGGCTGGACGTGACCATCCAGTTGGCCGGCACCCAGACCGGCAACGCCGACCGCGACGGCACCCTGGTGTCCGCCGATTTCTTCGACGTGGGCAAATTCGCCCAGGCCCGCTACACCGCGACCAAGTTCCGCGCGCTCGGTGGCAACCAGTACGCCGCCGACGGCACGCTCACCCTGCGCGGCGTCGCCAGGCCGGTCACCCTGACCTTCACCTGGACGCCCGGCGCGCAGCCGGTGCTGGCGGGCAAGGCCACGGTCAAGCGGCTGGACTTCGGCGTCGGCGGCGGCGACTGGGCCGACACGTCGACGATCCCGAACGAGGTGGCGATCAGCACCCGGGTCGTCTTCAAGGCCAAATAGGCCGCGGCCCGTCAGGCCCGGAAGGCCGCCACCGTGGCGGCGTCGAACGGCCAGTCCAGTTCCGCGCCGGTGTCGTCGCGGCGCAGCACCGGCACCCGCGCGCCGTAGCGCGCTTCCAGCGCGTCGTCGCCGTCGATGAAGACGCTGTCGAAGTCGGGCGTGCGCGCGGCGGCGAGCGCGTCCAGCGCCAGGTCGCACAGGTGGCAGTCGTCGCGCTGGTACAGGATCAGGGGCATGGCCGGTGAGGAACGACGCCGGCACGGCGTCTACCCCGCTTAGAATAGCGGTCTTCCCGCGGCGGTATGCAGCATGGCAGTCAGCACCTTCGACCTGTTCAAGATCGGCATCGGCCCCAGTTCCTCGCACACGGTCGGCCCGATGCGCGCGGCCGCGCGCTTCGTCGCGCGCTGGCTGGCCGAGCTCGGCCGGCTGCAGGACGTGGCGCGCGTGCGCGCCGAAGTGTTCGGCTCGCTGGCGCTGACCGGCCGCGGCCACGGCACCGACAAGGCGGTGCTGATGGGCCTGGAAGGCCATTACCCCAACCGGATCGACCCGGACATCATCCCGCCGGCGCTGGAGCGCATCCGCGGCACGAAGAAGCTGCGCCTGCACGGCAGCCACGAGATCCCCTTCGACGAGAAGCGCGACCTGGTGATGAACAAGCGGCAGAAGCTGCCCTACCACACCAACGGCATGCGCTTCACCGCCTACGGCGCCGATGACGCCGTGATCGCCACCCGCGACTACTACTCCGTCGGCGGTGGCTTCGTGGTCAACGCCGACGAAGCGGCCGAAGACCGCATCGTCGCCGACGAGACGCCGCTGCCCTATCCGTTCAAGAGCGGCGACGAGATGCTGGCGCAGTGCCAGCGCAGCGGGCTGAGCATCGCCCAGTTGATGTTCGAGAACGAGAAGAGCTGGCGCAGCGAGGACGAGATCCATGCCGGCCTGCGCGAGATCTGGGCGGCCATGCAGGGCTGCATGGCGCGCGGCATCCGCGAGGAAGGCACCCTGCCCGGCGGCCTGCACGTCTCGCGCCGCGCGCCGGCGCTGCACCGCGAACTGTCCGCGCGCCCGGAAGCGGCCATGCGTGACCCGCTGACCGTGCTCGACTGGGTCAACCTGTACGCGCTGGCGGTCAACGAGGAGAACGCCGCCGGCGGCCGCGTGGTCACCGCGCCCACCAACGGCGCGGCCGGCATCATCCCGGCGGTGCTGCACTACTTCGACCGTTTCTGCCCGGGCAACAGCGAGCAGCGGGTGTTCGACTTCCTGCTCACCGCCGCGGCCATCGGCATCCTCTACAAGGAGAACGCCAGCATCAGCGGCGCCGAGGTCGGCTGCCAGGGCGAAGTGGGCGTGGCCTGTTCGATGGCCGCCGGCGGGCTGGTCGCCGCGCTGGGCGGCAGCCCCAGCCAGGTGGAGAACGCCGCCGAGATCGGCATGGAGCACAACCTGGGCCTGACCTGCGACCCGATCGGCGGGCTGGTGCAGATCCCCTGCATCGAGCGCAACGCGATGGGCGCGGTGAAGGCCATCAACGCCAGCCGCATGGCGATGCGCGGCGACGGCAAGCACAAGGTCTCGCTCGACAAGGTCATCAAGACCATGC
>CALJUL010000002.1 GCA_937975725.1 uncultured Pseudoxanthomonas sp.
ACCCAGATGTTGCCGGCGTGCGCGTCGGCGTGGAAGAAATTGTCGCGGAACACCTGGGTGTAGAACACCCGCACGCCCTTGGCCGCCAGCGCCTTGCGGTCGACGCCGGCCGCATCCAGCGCGGCGACGTCGTCCGAGGGAATGCCGTACACGCGCTCCATGGTCAGCGCGCGCTCGGCGGTGTGGGTCCAGATCACTTCCGGCACGTACAGGTCCGGCGAGTCCTTCCAGAAGCGGCGCATCACGCTGGCGTTGGCGCCCTCGCGCTGCAGGTCGAGTTCAGCGGCGAGGGTGGATTCGATCTCGGCGACGATCTCGCGCGGGCGGATCTTGTCCGCGCTGGGATGGGCACGGTCCACCAGCGCGGCGACCGAGTTGAGCAGGGCGATGTCGGCGGCGATCTGCCTCTCGATCTCCGGCCGCAGCACCTTGACCACCACCTCGCGGCCGCCGGCCAGGACGGCGCCGTGCACCTGCGCGATCGAGGCCGAGGCCAGCGGCACCGTGTCGAACGAGGCGAACGCCTCGGCCACCGGGCGGCCCAGCGCCTGCTCGACGATGCGGCGCGCGGTCTCGCCGTCGAACGGCTTCACCCGGTCCTGGAGCAGCGCCAGTTCCTCCGCCACGTCCGGCGGGACCAAGTCGCGGCGGGTGGACAGGATCTGCCCGAACTTGACGAAGATCGGCCCCAGTTCCTGCAAGGCCAGCCGCAGGCGCGCGCCGCGCGGCTGCGCGGCGATCTCGGCCGAGGCGCGCGGCACGAACGGCCGCGCCAACCGCAGCCAGCGTTCGGCCGGGGTGTCGTCCAGCAGGTCGTCCAGGCGGTAGCGCAGCAGCACGCGGCCGATCTTGCTGGCCCGCAGGACGGACTTCATGCGCGATGCTCCGCGCGCGCGGCCAGGCGACCGACCCGGACCGCGATGCGCTCCACGTCGTCGCGCAGCGCGTCCACGTCGTCGTGGAAGGCGTTGAGCTCGGCGCGGCCGACCACGTCGCGCGATTCCTCGGTGACGTATTCCGCGGCGGTGCCGGCCAGGTTGCCGGCCGCCGTGCGCGCGCTGCGCAGCGCGGCCTGCACGGCGTTGGCCATCTGCACGCCGATCACGTCGCCGAACACGCGGGTGAACGGCAGCGACCAGTCCGGATCGAACCTGCCCGCCAGCGCTTGCAGGCGGCGTGCGAGCTCGGCATCGCCGGACACCTTCACCTTGCCCACCGGCGGCGCGTGGTCGCGGCGCAGGAACGGCAACTGGCCCAGCAGGCCGCCCAGCGTGCTGCGCACGGCCAGGTCGGCTTCCAGCACTTCGCTGGCCGGGCCCACCTGCAGGCCGCCGCCGGCGACGACGATGTCCATCGCCAGCGCGGGCGCGTCGACCTTCAACTGGATGCGCCGCCCTTCCAGCGGCCGCAGCGCGGCCTGCGCGTCGGGGTCGAGCGACAGCGCGTGGTTGAGCGCGGTTTCCAGCGCGCGGCCGGCCAGTGGCTTGAGGGCGTCGAAGGGGGACAGGTCCATGCCGCCATTCTAGCGGCCTATCCGTCCGCCGACGGCACTAGAATGCGGACTCCAAGGACCATGGGACTCCCGGGTGGACAGGATCCGCGTCGGCATCATCTTCGGCGGCAAGTCGGCCGAGCACGAGGTTTCGCTGCAATCGGCGCGCAACATCCTCGACGCGCTGGACCGCACGCGTTTCGACGCCATCCTGATCGGCATCGACAAGCAGGGCCAGTGGCACATCAGCGATGCCGACGGCTTCCTGCTCAACGCCGACGACCCGGCGCGGATCGCGCTCAACCGCAGCGGCCATTCGCTGGCCGTGGCGCCGGGACGCGAGCGCGGCCAGCTCGTGCCGGCCGATCCAGGGCGCAGCCTGGAGCAGATCGACGTGCTGTTCCCCATCGTGCACGGCACCCTGGGCGAGGACGGCTCGCTGCAGGGTTTGCTGCGCATGGCCAACCTTCCCTTCGTCGGCTCCTCCGTGCTGGGCTCGGCCGTGGCGATGGACAAGGACGTGGCCAAGCGCCTGCTGCGCGACGCCGGCCTGGACGTGGCGCCGTTCGCCTGCCTGCGCCGCGGCGATGCCGCCGACTTCGACGCATTGACAGACCGGCTCGGCCTGCCCCTGTTCGTGAAGCCCGCCAACCAGGGTTCGTCGGTCGGCGTGAGCAGGGTGCACGATGCCGCCGGCTTCGCCGAGGCCCTCGCGCTGGCCTTCGCCTACGACCACAAGGTGCTGGTGGAAACGGCCATCGACGGCCGCGAGATCGAGTGCGCGGTGCTGGGCAACGACCGGCCCGAGGCCAGCGTCTGCGGCGAGATCGTCGTGCACGACGCGTTCTACGCCTACGACACCAAGTACATCAACGAGCACGGCGCCGACGTGGTGGTGCCGGCCGCCCTCGACGCGGCCAAGAGCGACGAGATCCGCGGCATCGCCGTGCGCGCCTTCCGCGCGCTGGAGTGCGCGGGGCTGGCGCGCGTGGACGTGTTCCTGACGCCCGAGGGCAAGGTGGTGGTGAACGAGGTCAACACCCTGCCCGGCTTCACCCGCATCAGCATGTATCCCAAGCTGTGGCAGGCCAGCGGGCTGGACTACGGCGCGCTGGTGACCCGCCTGATCGAACTGGCACTGGAGCGCCATCGCGCCGACTGCACGCTGCGCAGTTCGGTGTAGTCCTGCGCGTGGCCCAAGCGAAGCCCGCCTTGCGGCGGGCTTCGCGGTGCGGAAGAAGAACGGCGGCTAGACCCGCCGGCCGCGCAGCAGCGAAATGATCGCCAGGATCACGAAGACGACGAACAGCACCCACGCGATGTTGGTGGCGGCGCCGGCGATGCCGCTGAAGCCCAGCACGGCGGCGATCAGGGCGATGACGAAGAAGATGACGGCATAGCGCAGCATGGAAACTCCCTTTGGCATGGCCAGTGGTGCAGCCGGTATTGGCGTGCGCCCATGCTGGTCCGCGGGAAGTCGTCGCCGCGTGAGTGCGGCACGCGCGCAGACGAATGCGCTTCAGCGTGGTGAGGCGCGTGTGAAGGCGCAAATAACCCCGCACCCTTTCGTATTTGTGCAGGAGGGGCTTCAGCCCCGACCGGGACGCCAACCACCACCACGACACCAAGCGCGCACCAGCGCACCCATCCGGAAAACGACAGGGATGCCGCCGGCACCGACAGAAATCTCCGGCTCTGGGCCGAAGCCCTCCTGCAAAAACGGCGCGACGGTTCGCGCCGCCGCCTAGCCGACAGGATGATCGCGCAGCCAGGCGCGCAACCGCTCGAAGCCTTCCTCCATGCCGACGCGCGGCGCGTAGCCGAAATCGCGCCGCGCCGGCGCCATGTCGTACCAGTGCGCGGTGCTGAGCTGTTCGGCCAGGAAGCGCGTCATCGGCGGTTCGCCCTTCAGCGGCAGCGCCGTCCACAGCGCTTCGCACACCGCGCCGATGCGGTAGGCCGCCTTGAACGACAGATGCTTGTCCACGCGCGGCGCGCCCGCGGTGTCCAGCAGCGCGTCGAGCAACCGGTGCATCGGCCACGGCTCGCCGTTGGAGATGAAATACGCCTTGCCCGCGCAGGCCGCACCGGGCGTCAGGTGGTCGAAGGCGTCGAAGTGCGCCTGCGCGGCGTTGTCGATGTAGGTGGTGTCCACGCGGTTCTCGCCGCTGCCGACGATGCGCAGCCGCCCGGCGCGCGCGCGCGCCACCAGCCGCGGCAGGATCTGGTGGTCGCCCGGCCCCCAGATCAGCCGCGGGCGCAGCGCCACCGTCGCCAGCGACGGGCCGTTGGCCGCCAGCACCGCCTTCTCGGCAATGGTCTTGGTGGTGGCGTAGGGCGCCTTGAAGCCTTCGCCGTAGGGCACGCTGTCGGCGGTGCCGCCTTCGACCGGATGCGTCGCGCGGTGCGTCACGCTGGGCGTGGAGGTATAGACCAGGCGCCCGATGCCGTGCGTGCGGCAGGCGTCCAGCACGTTCTGCGTGCCGACCACGTTGGCGTCGTGGTAGCTCCGGTAGCTGCCCCACGCGCCGGCCTTGGCGGCGTTGTGGAAGATCGCGTCGACGCCCTGCGCCGCATGCGTGAGCGCGTGCGCGTCGGCCAGATCGCCCTGCACCTGGCCCACGCCGAGCTCGCGCAGCACCGGGTAGTGGCCGCGGTTGAAACTGACCACCTCGTGCCCGCGCTCCACCAGCCCGCGGCACAGCGCCTGCCCGAGGAAACCGCCGCCGCCCGTCACCAGTATCTTCATTCCGATCCGTCCCTCATGGCGCCGGCGCGCGCAGCGCCAGCAGGCCGCGCGCGAAGAAGCGGTGCTCCTGTTCCAGGCGTTCCATCTCGTCGCCGGACAGGTGCCCGGCGCGCCGCCCGAGCAGGTCGCGCAGCACCGCGCATTCGGCCGGCGACAGCACGCCGGTCGCATAGTCGTTGAAGCTGATGCCGGTCGCCAGGTCGAGCCGGCGCACCAGCGGGCTGGGCGCCACTTCCAGCGCGTCGAAGTCGACATCGCCGGCGTCCGCATCCTGCGTGGCGTCCAGCGCTTGCGCCAGGTCCGCGCCGAACGCTTCCCTGGACCAGGTGGCGTCGATCAGCGCCGCGCCTTGCGCGCACTGGCGGCGCATCTCGCCAGGCCGCGCCAGGTCGGCGGCGATCCGTTCGGCGACCGCGCGGTACGCGGCGAGGTCCGGGCCGCGTCCGGGCATCGGCGCCATGCCGGCGGTTTCGAGCACGTGGATGCCGTGCTCTGGCGGCAGCAGATGACGATTGTTGCCGGCGCCGTTGGTGTAGACGGGGCAGCCCTGGTGCACCGATTCCAGCAGGTAGAAGCCGAACGGTTCGGGGAAGCGGTTGTAGGCCAGGCCGAACCGGCAGGCGCGCACCAGCCGCACCAGCGCGCACTGGTTGAAGTGCGGCAGCGGCACCAGGAAATCGGTGCAGCGGAAGCCGGTGCCGTCCAGCAGCATGTCCAGCGCCGCCTGCCGCTCCGGCGTCAGCGACACGTCCGAGATCAGCAGCAGCACGCGCGGCGTGCCGGCTTCGCGCGCCAGCAGGTTGAGCCAGTAGAGGATGCTCAGCGTGGCGACCATGTCCTGCTTGTCCGGCTGCAACGCATGCCCCAGCACGGCGCGGCCGTCGGCTAGGCGCAGCAGTTCCGGCGGCAGGTCCTGGCCCTGCGCGAAGCCGGGATGGCCGTCCGGCGCTTCGACGCAGGGCACCGGCAGCCGCACATCGCGCACGGCCGGGAAGGCGGCGGCGTTGAGCAGGCGTCGCCGGCGCCAGTCCGGGTAGGCGAACAACGCGCGCAGCACGTCCGCCAGGTAGGGCGAATTGCCCAGGTGCAGGTCGATGCCGGGCCGGGTCAGCCAGTTGCCGGTGCCGTAGGCCAGTCCGTGGTAGAGCACCACGTTGCGGTCCGCCTGCGCCTTGCCCGGCGGCAGCACCAGCGTGCCTGCGCCGTCGTAGAGGGCGATGTCGGGCCGCGCGCCGCGCGCGCAGCGGGCGTATTCGGCGGCCAGCGCGAACGGCAGCATGGCCTCCTCGCTGTCGCCGCCGGCCGGCGGCGGCTGGAACGCTTCGACCGTCCAGCCGCGCGCTTCCAGCAGTGGCCGGACGGCATCGTTGACGTAGCCCACCGAGCCGAGGAACGGCGGCCCTCCGGTGCGCGACAGGAACAGGCGGACCGAACGCGTCATCGGGCGGCGTCCAGGCGGTCCGCCGCCCATGCGGCCAGCTTTTCGCGGCCGATCTTGGCGTTGTGGCGGATGTCGACCGGGAAGCGCGGGTGCGGCAGGTAGGCGTCGATCCGCGCCGTGTGCGGATGGCGCGCCGCGATCGCGCGCAGTTCCTGTTCCATGCGCGCGGGATCGGCGGACGCGCCCGGTTGCAGTTCGTAGCACAGCACCGGGCGCTGCCGACCGGGCGCGCCCACGCCCACCAGCGCGGTGCGGCGCACCTGCGGGTGGGTGTTGAACACCGGCTCGGCCTGCTCGGTGTAGAGCGGGCCGTCGGCGGTCTCGACGCGCTGGGTCTTGCGGCCGCAGAACCACAGGCGGCCTTCGCCGTCGAAATAGCCCACGTCGCCCATGCGATGGACGATGCGCTCGCCGCCGCCGGGCAGCGCTTCGCGGATCTTCGCCGCGGCGGTGGCGGCTTCGCGGCGGTAGTAGGTGTCGGTGGCGGTGGGGCCGGCGACGGTGATCTCGCCGACGTCGCCGGCGGGCAGGACTTCGGCGCCGCTCCAGTCGGCAAGCGGCGCGTCGGTGATGCGGATGACGCGCACCTCGTTGGGCGGCACCGGGCGGCCCACGCAGGTGCCGGCGCCGGCCTCGGTGGCCGCGCGCGTGTCCTGCAGTTCGCGGCCTTCGATCACCGCCACCGGCAGGCATTCGGTGGCGCCGTAGGGCGTCCAGAACTGCGCGTCCTCGGGCAGCAGCGCGCGCATACGCGCCACCACGCCGGGTGGCACCGGCGCGCCGGCGGAGGTCACGCGGCGCACGCCGGGCAGCGGCTGGCCATGGTCGGCCAACACCTTCATCAGCGCGGGCGAGCCGAACAACTGGGTCACGCCAAACTGCGCGATGGCGGCGTGCAGTTTGTGCGGGTCGGCGCTGGCCGGGCGGGTGGGGTCCATGTCGGGGATGACCGAGGTCAGCCCCAGCGCCGGATCGAACAGCGCGAACGGCGGGAAGGTCGGCAGGTCCACGCCGCCGGGCTGCATGCCGAACGCCTGGCGCAGCAGTTCGATCTGGGCGACGAAATGGCGGTGGCGGTACACCACGCCCTTGGGCACGCCGGTGGAGCCGCTGGTGAACAGGATGCCGGCCACGTCGTCCGGCGCGGTGGCGGCGAGCTGCGGGCCCGCGCCGCGGCCTTGCGCCTCGACCTGCGCCAGCGTGGCGCCGCCCCAGCCCCAGCGGCGGCCGACGGTGACGATCTTCCGCGCCGATTTCGCCCAGCCCAGCAGCAGGCGGGCGGCCTGCGCCAGCGGGATGCCGACGAAGGCTTCGGGCTCGGCTTCGTCCAGGCATTGCTTCAGCGCGCGCCGGTCGATGCCGGGGTCCACCAGCACCGGCACCGCGCCGGCCTTGAACAGCGCGAACATCAGCAGGAAGAACTCGGGCGTGGGCCGCACCATCACCACCGTGCGGGTGCCGCGGCCGATGCCGTGCGCGGCCAGCCCGGCGGCGATGGCGTCGCTGCGCGCATCCAGTTGCGCGTAGGTCAGTTCGAAGCGGTAGCGGCCGGCGCGGTCGGGGCAGCGCATGGCCACCTGGTCGGGCCGTTCGCGGGCCAGCCGCGGCAGGCTGGCGGCGATGTTGCACGGTTCGGTCATGCGCGCATTGTCGCCGCTCGCGGGGGGATTTGCGCCAGCCGCCGCGCTTGGCAGAATCCGCCTCCCCCCGGTTCCCTCGCGCACGGCCCGAGACAGCATGCACCCCTGTCTGACCTGCTGCGCCCACTTCCGCGTGAGCTTCCACTGGAGCGAAGCGGACCCCGACTGCGGAGGCACGGTGCCGGCAGCGCTGACCGAACCGCTGCGGACGCACGAGCGCGCCATGCGCGGCACCTCGCAGGCCAGCCCGCGCTGCATCGCGCTGGAAGCGGAGATCGGCCGCCATAGCCGCTGCACGATCCACCCGCAGCGGCCCGGCACCTGCCGCGAAGTGGAAGCCTCGTGGGAACACGGGCGGCCCAGCGACCAGTGCGACCGCGCGCGCCTCGCCCACGGCCTGCGACCGCTGGCGGCAACCGACTGGCGCTGGCGCGACCGGGCGGACAACGACGACGGCCATCCCGACGACAGCGGCAACAGCCCGTCGACGCCGACGGTGCCGCCGGTCGCCGCCTGAGCGCGGCTCAGACCGGCGGGTGGCGTTCCAGGAAGTCGCGGACCAGCGGCACCAGAATCTCGTGCCGGTCCTCCAGTACGTAGTGGCCGGCATCCTCCCAGGCATGCACTTCGGCCTGCGGCAGCGCATCGCGGAAGCCCTGCAGGAAATGCCGGTCGAACACGAAGTCCTTCACCCCCCAGCCGATGAAGGCCGGCCTGTCGGCGAAGGACGGCAGCGCCCGACCGGCCGCTTCCAGCAGCGGCCACGCCTTGTCGTCCGGCCCCAGCGGGATGTCCTGCATGAAGCGGATGGTGGAGATGCGATTGGCCCAGGTGTCGTAGGGCGCGACGTAGGCGCGGCGCACGTCGGCCGGCATGCGCCGCTCCACCCCGATCCACGAGGCGCCGGCGGAGAACGCGTTGAAGCCGCGGATGATCCATTCGCCGACCTTCCAGTCGCGGCCCAGCGCGATCTGCCAGGGCATCTTCTTCGCCGCCGGCAGCGGGAAGGCGGCGGTGTTGAGGATGACCAGCCGCTTCACCTGTGCCGCATGCGCCAGCGCCCAGCCGAAGCCGATCATCCCGCCCCAGTCGTGCACCGCCAGCGTCACCGGCGTCGCGTCGTCCACGCCAGCATGGCGCAGCAACGCCTCCAGGTCGTCCACGCGCGACTGCAACGTGTAGTCGTAGCGGTCGTCGCCGGGCTTGTCCGACAGGCCCATGCCGACGTGGTCCGGCACGATGCAGCGATACCTGTCCGACAGGCCGGCCACCAGCGTCCGCCAGTAATAGCTCCACGACGGATTGCCGTGCAGCATCACCACCACCTCGCCGTCGCGCGGGCCTTCGTCGAGGTAGCTCATCGACAGGCCGGGACGGACCTCGAAGCGATGGGGATGGGAGGGGTAGCCGGGGAGGTTCATCGTGATCTTTGCAGTTAAGGCTTTAACAACAACGAAAGCTGGTCGCCGCCTTCGTCACGAAGCACCTCTGCGCGACGAATCATTTGCTGGACATCCGCGATTGCGTGGATCGCAACCAACTCTACTTCGGGATGCTCATTGGCAAATACCCGGAAGATTTCATCAGCGAAAGCCTGGCCGATCGTCGTGACGCCCTCGAAATCCAGCATGACGCAGCGGAATTTCTCGACACGTTGCAGCAATCGCTTGGCCTGGGATCGGGAGATCAGATTTTCGTCACCCACTTTCGCCAAGCGAACGGGCACTATCGTCTTCGCGAAGGCATACTCGTCCGGACCACTGGAAAACTCGTCGAAGACCTGCCGTGCGGTTCGCGACGAATCCGCCGCAATCGTCATGCGTACTGCAGTTCCTCCAACGTCAGCGGTTTCATCGATATCCAGGAGGATGTCATCTGGCTCGGCAGCATCATGGTCGAACACCAATTCTCCTGACTCGATTTCGAAGCGATCGAACATGCGGGATGTGAAAAATACACCCTCACCGGAATGGCGCCGGGGATCCGTCGTCAGCTTGCCCTTGGACAATTCAAGCAACGCGAGGCGCTCGTCCGGCAGCCCCAACGCTCTTGTAATCTTGCGGAAGATGCCAATTCCATCGTCTGCAACAGACAAAGAAATTTGGCCATTCTTCATGGTCGCCACGACGTGGACGCGGTTTCCTTCTGAATGATCGATGGCGTTGTTGACCATCTCCGTGACTGCATGATGGCAGATGTCCAGCACGTTTCCCGGCAGACTGCGTAACAGCGGCGCGACATCACGCGACCACACCTGGTCTTCCTGAAGACCCGCTAGACGGTAATGAAACTCCACGTAGAAATTGGCGCCCCGTCGATATGTGGGACGCGTCGTTCCTTCCTTGGCGAGGAAACCCTGCTCGGCCAGCGCGCGCGCGCGCGCGGCCACCGCTGTGCGGCTCAACCCCAGCGCTTCGGCAACCACCCGGACCAGATCGTGCGGATGGCTGTCGACCAAGCTCAACAGTGCTTTCTCGATTTCTTCGGAGCGATCCGGACGTGCCATGCGCGGATTGTAAAGTTAAACGCACGGATTTAAAAGTTAAAAGCTGGAATCCGAAATAAATTCTCAGTCGACACTGAGAATTACCACTCCACCTCGGCCATCGTGCAGTTCAGGCCGGAGCCGATGCCCAGCAGGGCGATGCGGTCGCCTTTCTTCAGCTTGCCCAGTTCCTTGAGCTTGCTCAGCACGATCGGCACCGAGGCCGGGCCGATATTGCCGTGTTCGGTGAAGATGGTCATGACCTTCTTGGGGTCGATGCCGAAGGCCTTGATGAAGGCCTGGGTGTGCGGGCGGCTGACCTGGTGGATCACGAACTGGTCCAGTTCGTCCACCGCCCAGCCCAGCGCGACCTTGGCAGCGGCGAAGGTCTTGGTCGCCAGCTTCATGCCCTCGATCAGCAGCATGCGGGTGTCGGTGACCATGCGGTCCAGGTTGCCGCGGCAGAGCTTGTTCCACTCGGTAGCAGAGCGGGTCACGCCGCCCTTGTAGCGTGGCGCCTCGGGCACCAGCTCGCGGCGCGCCATCACCATGGCCACGGCGCCGCAGCCCAGGGTCAGCGCGGCCAGTTCGTCGCGGAACTGCTGCTCGGTGATGTCCGGGGCATTCATGCGCTCGATGGTCTTCTCGTAGACCAGGTTGGCGGTCTCGCCATCGACCACCAGCGCGTAGTCGATCTCGCCGCGCTCCAGCATGCGGGCGGCGATGTCCATGCCGTTGATGAAGGCCAGGCAGGCGTTGGCCACGTCGAAGGTCTGGCAGTCGTCGCCCACGCCCAGGTTGCCGCACACGATGCTGGCGGTGGACGGCTCCAGGTAGTCGCGGCTGACCGAGGTGTTGACCACCAGGCCCACCTTGTCGGCGCCGATGCCGGCGTCGTCCAGCGCCTTGCGCGCGGCCAGGGTGGCGGCGTCGGACGCCTGCATGTCCGCGTCCCACAGCCGGCGCGCGTGCACGCCCGCGACGTCGTTCAACACGTCGGTCTTGATGCCCAGGCGGTCCAGCGTGGGCTTCAGCCGGGCATTGATTTCATCGGAGGTCAGCGTGTGCGGCGCGTCGACGTGCGCCAACCCCGCGATGGAGACGTTCTTGAAAAGCATCGAATTAGCGCCAAGGCTCAGGCGAAGGGGCCGACAAGGTTACCGGCTTCGCGTCTTCACCGCACCTTTACGGGCATTCCGGGCCGGGCTCGCCCGACCACAAATGTGACTTGACTCACACTTTATCGTCCGCAGCGATAGGCCGCGAACCGCTGCTCGCCGTGGACCGGCTCGCCCAGCGGTTGCAGGGTGTCGGCCTGTACGCCGGGCGCCTCGTTGCGGGCCAGGGTTTCCAGCTCGTCGCGCACGCGCAGGGCGTTGCGCTCGTAGAAGGCCAGGTTGCCCGGCACCTTCACCGACACCTCGCTGCGCTTTTCGCACCCGGCCGGAACGGCGCCGGCGGGAATCACGCGCACGCCCTTGGCCTCGGGGGCCAGGTGCACCCAAGTGCAGGCGGACAGCAATACGGCGGACGTGGCGGCAAGCAGGACGAGACGCATCGGGGGTCACCTGGAATGGGAACGGCGCCATTCTGGCGCATGCCGGATGAATGGACATGTCTGGCGGCGCTGCGTTTCCCCGGCGGGCGGGGAAACCGGCGGCGCCATCGTTGCATCGGCCTTCGCGCCGGCGGCACGGAAGCCCGGTCGCGCCGCGGCGCGGCCGGGCCGCCGCGGCAGATCATTCCTTGCTGCGCGGCTTGCCGTCGGCGTCGAGTTCGGCCGCTTCGCCCAGGCCGAGTGCGCGCACCGATTCGCCGACCTTGGACAGGTCGCCCACCACCACCCAGGTCAGCGCGTCCGGCGACAGCGTGGCCGCGGCCTTGGCCACGTCGGCCGGTCCGATGGCCTCGTTGCGCGCCTTGTACTGCACGATGTAGTCGTCCGGCCGGCCGTAGCGCTGGTTGGAAGCGATCTGGTTGAGCACGGCCGAGGCGGTCTCGTAGGCACCCGGCAGTTCCAGCGTGTTGGCGGCGCGGATCTTGGCGATTTCCTCCGCCGTGGCCGGCTTGGCGCCGGTGGCGAAGCGGCTGATCTCCGAATGCATTTCCTTCATCGAGTCCGCCGTGCGGTCGCTCTGCACCGCGGCGCTGGCCCACCACGGGCGCTGGCCCAGCGCATTGCGGGCACCGCTGTAGGAACCGTAGGCCCAGTGCTTGTCCTCGCGCAGGTTCATGTTGAGGCGCGCGCTGAACTGCCCGCCCAGCACACCATTGGCGAAGTCGAAGTCGATGGTGCCGGCGTCGCCGGTGGGCGGCACCAGTTGCGCGGCGTAGACATTGGACTGGATGGCGCCGGGCTGATCGATCAGGAATACGCGCGGTTTGGCCGGGTTGGCCACCTTCGGCACGGCCGCCAGCGACGGCGCATGGGCCGGCGCCTTCCAGTCGCCCAGGCGCTTCTCCAGCAGCGGCAGGATCTGCGCCAGCGTGGCATCGCCGACGATGGTGATGCGCGCCTTGCCCGGCTGCAGCCAGTCGCGGTGGAAGGCGACCAGGTCGTCGCGGGTCAGCGAGGCGATGGAGGCTTCGGTGCCCGAGCCGGTGAACGGGATCGCGTACGGGTGGCCGGCGCCGTACAGCAGCGGCGGCAGCGTCCGCAGCGCGGCGGTCTGCGGACGCGCCTTCTCCTGCTTGATGCCGGCGATCCAGGTGGCGCGCACGCGCTCGATCTCGGCCGGGTCGAAGGCGGGGCGGCGCAGCACGTCGGCCAGCAGGTCCAGCGAGGGTTCCAGCTTCTCGCTCAGCGCCGACAGGCCCACCGAGGCGGTGTCCAGGCCGGCGCCGGTGCTCAGTTCGGCGCCCAGCGCCTCCTTGCGCGCGGCCAGCGCCAGCGCGCTGTATTCGCCTGCACCCTCGTCCATCATCTGCAACGCGAAGCTGGCGGTGCCCAGCTTGCGGCCGACGTCGGCGGAATAGCCGCCGGGGAATTCCACGTTGATCTGCACCACCGGCGTCTCGTGGCGCTCGGCCAGCGCGACCTGCATGCCGTTGGACAGCGTGGCGCGCTGCACGGCCGGGAACTTCAGGTCGGGGAAGCTGGCGGTCCTGGGCACGCCTGCGCGGCGGTCCACGTCGGTCTTCACCGTCTTGAACTTCGGATCGGCCTTCGGCACCGCCGCCGGCTTGCCGGCCGGGGCGGCATGCACGGTTTCCGGCAGCGCCGAGGCCGGGGTCTCGCTGGGCTGGACCAGGATGGTGTGCGAAGCGCCACCGAGCCACTTCTTCGCCGCCGCCTGGACCTCGGCCGCGGTGGCGTTGGCGAGGATGTCCAGCTCTTCCCGGTAGCAGTCCGGCTTGCCCTGGTAGACCGCGCAGGAGGCCAGCACGTCGGACTTGCCGCCGAAGCCGCCGATCCGCTCGATGCCGCGCACGAAGCCGGCGCGGCCGGACACCTTGGCCCGCTCCAGTTCCTCGGCACTCGGCCCTTCGGCGATCAGGCGCTTGAGCTCCTCGTCCAGCGCCTGCTCCACCTTGGCCGGGTCCACGCCTTCCTTGACCGTGGACTGCAGGAAGAAGGTGCCGCTGATCTCGCTGCTCCAGTTGAAGGCGCTGGCGTTGTCGGCAGTCTTGTCGCCGTGCACCAGCCGGGTGTCGAAGCGCGAGGCGGCGCTGCCGCCCAGCACCTGCGCGAACAGGTCCAGCAGCGCGGCGTCGCGGCTGCCCATCTCGGCCACCGGCCAGGCGCGGTAGATGCGCACCTGCGGCACGCGGTCGGGGATGGTCTCGCGGGTGTCGCGGGCGTGCTTGGGAATGTTGGGCGCCATGTCGGCCAAGGTGGCGCTGGCGGGGATGTCACCGAAGTAGCGCATGGCCTTTTCCTTGGCGGTGGCCAGGTCGATGTCACCGGCCAGCACCAGCACGGCGTTGTTGGGGCCGTACCAACTGCGGAACCAGGTCTTCACGTCGTCCAGCGTGGCCGCGTCCAGGTCGGCCATGGAGCCGATGGTCTGCCAACTGTAGGGATGCCCGGCCGGATACAGCGCCTCGAACATGCGCGCGATGATGCGGCGGCCGTAGGGCTGGTTCTCGCCTTGGCGCTTCTCGTTCTGCACCACGCCGCGCTGCTCGTCCAGCGCCTTCTGGTCGATCGCGCCCAGCAGGTGGCCCATGCGGTCCGATTCCATCCACAGCGCCATGTCCAACGCGGTGGTCGGCACGTTCTGGAAGTAGTTGGTGCGGTCCTGGTTGGTGGTGCCGTTCTGGTCGGTGGCGCCGACCAATTCGAAGGGCTCGAAGAATTCGCCGGTGTGGTTCTCGCTGCCCTGGAACATCAGGTGCTCGAACAGGTGCGCGAAACCGGTGCGGCCGGGCTGCTCGTTCTTGCTGCCCACGTGGTACCAGACGTTGACCGCGACGATCGGCGCCTTGCGGTCGGTGTGCACGATCACCCGCAGGCCGTTGGGCAGGGTGAATTCCTCGTAGGGGATGACGATGTCCGAGCCAGCCGGTGCGGCGCTCGCGGGCGCCGGCGAACAGGCCAGCCCGCCGAGGGCGACGGACAGGGCGGCGGCAAGCAGGACGGCGCGGGGCCGGCGGGAAACGTGCATCGGGCACTCCTCTGGGACGGAACGGTTCGGGCGACCCCCGATGCTAACCGTCGCCCCCCGTCATTACACTAGGCCACAAGGCATGCCGCCCGTGCCTCTCCGACGACGAGGAAGCCCGATGGATCGCACGCACTGCCTGGTCACCGGCGCCAACCGCGGGCTGGGCCTGGCGCTGGTCCGCCACCTGCTGGACCGCAGGCACCACGTCGTGGCCGCTTGCCGCCAGCCCGGCAAGGCCACCGCGCTGACCAAGCTGGCGGGCGAGCATCCCGGCCGCCTGCACGTCCTTCCGCTGGACGTGGCCGACGCCCGCAGCCGCGCCGAACTGGCCCGCGAACTGCCGCTGGCCACCGGTGAAGAACCCCTGCACCTGCTGGTCAACAACGCCGGCATCCTCAAGGGCGGCGAACGCTTCGGCCAGGTCGCGGCCGAAGACCTGGACGCCAGCTTCCACACCAACGCCGCCGGCCCCTTCCTGCTGGTGCAGGCGCTGGCGCCGCTGCTCGCCGATGGCGCGACGGTGGCGAACATCTCCTCGGAGATCGGCTCCATCGGCCTGCGGCAGGAATTCCGCACGCCCAGCTACGCCATCGGCAAGGCGGCGCAGAACATGGCGACCTCGCTGCTGGCGCAGGCGCTGGCACCGCGCGGCATCAAGGTGGTCGCGCTGCATCCGGGCTGGGTGCGCACCGACATGGGCGGCGCCCAGGCCGCGCTTTCGGCCGAGGAGTCCGCGACGGGCCTGCTGCGGGTGATCGACGGACTGGACGCTGGCGCTTCCGGCCGCTTCCTGGACTGGCAGGGCCGGCTGCTGCCCTGGTGAAGCTGAACCGATGGCCCGGTGCAACGCCGCGGCTGCAACCGTCTCCCGATTAACCGCATCCAAACCCATACCGCCGGCACTGACCGGGATGGATGGGAAGCGGCGTGTTCGCTGGCATTCCGCCCACCTTTCCTGTCCACCGACGGTGGCAGGCAGGCCAGCGGACAGTGGAACGGACACGCCGGACACCCCAGGAAACGGACTTCGACCTTGAAAATCAATACTTTGCGTTTGGCACGCCTCCTGCGTCACTGCAAACGGGCACAGCGGTTTCCGGACCCATCCTGACTGAAAGCTGAATCAACTCACCAAAACGAAAGGTTTTGCTTGACCATTCTGTTTAGGTGTATTACTTTACTACAACACCACGCAACAACATCACTACAGAGGCATGACAATGAACGCCAAACACCTGCTCCCGCTGACCGCCGCCGCCGTGTTCGCCCTGTGCGCCGGCTCCATGGTCATCTCCGCCACCCACGCCGACAACAACCACAACAGCGCCGCCGTCGCCCAGGCCGAGCGCATCGTGGACCTGCCGGCCGTAACGGTGAAGCCCGACCCGGCCGACCTGGCCCACTACGTGGCCTACAAGGACGCCAAGATCGTCGACCTGGCCACCGTCACCGTGACGCCGGCTGCCGAGGACCTGGCTTCCTTCGTCGCCAGCCAGGCCGTGCGCATCGTCGACATGCCGGTGGTCACCGTGCGTCCGTCGGCCGAGGACATGCAGCAGATCGCCGTGCAGGCGGGCGTGCTGGCCGGCCGGCTGGCTTCGCGCTGAGGCGCCGCCCGCGTTCTGCCTGTTCCCGTTCCAACGGAGCCCTTCCATGACGACCTGGCATCTGCACTCCCTGGCGAAGTCCCGTAACGACGCGCCGCTGGCCGGCGTCTGCGGCGGCCTCGGCGAGCACACGCCGGTTCCCGCCTGGCTCTGGCGCATCCTGTTCTGCGTCGCCACGCTGTTCAACGGCGCCGGTGCCGTCGCCTACCTACTGCTCTGGCTGTTCATGCCGGCCCCCGCTGCCGCGCCCGCCGCGCATCGCTGATCCCTCCGCGGCCACGGCCGCACGGCGCCGCTTAGAATGCGCGCCATGAGCGACGCCCTGGACATCGACGTCCTGCTGTACCAGCCGGAAATCCCGCCGAACACCGGCAATGCCATCCGGCTCTGCGCCAACACCGGCGCCCGGCTGCACCTGATCGAACCGCTCGGGTTCGCCCTGGAAGACAAGCAGCTCAAGCGCGCCGGGCTGGACTACCACGAATACGCCACGCTGCAGGTGCACGCTTCGCTGGAAGCGGCCTTGCGGCACCTGCGCCCCGCGCGCCTGTTCGCGCTCAGCACGCGCGGCGGCGTGCGCTACGACCAGCCTCACTACCGACCCGGCGACGCCTTCCTGTTCGGCCCCGAAACCCGCGGCCTGCCGCAGGACGTGCTGGACGCACTGCCGCCGGACCAGCGCCTGCGCCTGCCGATGCGGCCGCACAACCGCAGCCTCAACCTCTCCAACAGCATCGCCGTGGTGGTGTTCGAAGCCTGGCGGCAGGCGGGCTTTGCCGGCGGAACTTGATCCTGCGGGCGGCCGCCGGCGGAGGTCGGCAGGCACACCAGCAGGAAACAGGAAGAACGTGCGGGCGCGGATCACGCAGATTTGCTGATCCCTGATCCCTGATCCTTGGCCTCTGGCCTCTGGCCTCTGGCCTCTGGCCAGCAGAAGCCTATCGCTTCACGGCCAACACACCGCATCGCTGAGTGTACGGAGCCTGCACAATGGATTTGCGCAGGTTCCCCTGCCCAGCCATGCGCACAGTCTCCATGCCGGCATCTATCAGGATCGCGCCTGCATGCCACTCATCGCATTGGACCCACACGCACGGCAGGAGAACGGCAAACGCCGACCGCTCCCTTCACGCCATCGCGCGTGCAGCAATGGCCGCCCGGCGCCTCCCTCAATCGCATCCCGAGACGCGGTGGAAATCCAGGTCGCCGTAGTCGTAGCTGAAGTCGGCGTCGGGATCGACGTGCGACAGGGTCATGCGCGGCGGTTCCGCCGGCCGGGTGGCGGCGAAGTGCAACCAGGGTTCGGCGTCCACGCTGTCATCGTCCCAGTCCACCAGCCAGCGCGTGTCCACGCGCATCACCGTGCCGCTCATGCGCGGCGAACGCTCGGACACGAAGCGCACGCGGTTGCCGGCCGGGCACAGCGCGACGTCGCCGAACCACGGATCGCGGTAGTGTCCCGTCCATTCCGCCAGCGCGCGCGGCGTGGCCGCCTTGCGGTGGCGGGTGTCGGGCTTCGGCTTGGCCGCGCCGTCGCCGGTCCGCTCCTGCTCCAGCAGCGCGGCGTAATGCTCGACCGTCGGGGCGGACTGCGGCGCCGTGACGAACTTGGTCAGCACCTGCCCGAGCACCGTGCGCGCGGCCTCGCCTTCGCCGTTGATGAGGATGACGAAGCCCGTGCGCTGGTCCGGCAGCAGGATGACGGAGGAATACATGCCGGCCAGCGTGCCGGTATGCGCCACCTTCCACACGCCGTCCACGTCCGACAGCCGCCAGCCGTAGCCGTAGGCGGAGAAATGGCTGTTGTCCCAGGCGCGCATGCGCGCGGACACCGGCATCGACATGTGCCCGGTCCACACCGCGCGCCGCTGCGCGGGCGACAGCCAGCCGCCGGTGGCCGCGTCGTCCGGCGACAGCCACATGCGCGCCCAGCGCAGCATGTCGTTGAGGCTGCAACGGATGCCGCCGGCCGCCATCGAAGTCGTGGTGGGCACCACGTCCTCGTCGGCGCGGATCACCCGGTTGCCCTGCGGCGTGGGCATGTGCGGCTGGGCGACGTTGCCGACCTGCACGCGGTTCCACTCGGCAGCCTGGCAACGCGCCATGCCGAGGGGCTCGAACAGCTCGCGGCGCAGAAGCTCCTCGTAGGGCGCGCCGCCCGCCGCCGCCGCGACTTCGCCGGCCACGACATACAGCAGGTTGTCGTAGGCGTAGCGCGAACGGAAGCTGGACGTGGGCTTGAGGTGCGCCAGCCCGGCGATGATGTCCGCGCGGGTGAAACGGTTGGGCTCCGGCCACAGCATCATGTCGCCGGCCCCCAGCCCCAGTCCGCTGTTGTGGATCAGCAGATCCTTCACCTGCATCTGCTCGGTGACCCACGGGTCGTTCATGCGGAACTGCGGCAGGTACTTGGTGACCGGGTCGTCCCACTTCAGCTTGCCGGCATCCACCAGCCGCGCCAGCACGCCGGTCGTCATCGCCTTGCTGTTGGAGGCGATCTTGAACAGCGTGTCGGCATCCACCGGCCGGCCGCCGCCGGCTTCCAGTTCGCCGAGCGTGCGCGTGTACACCACTTCGCCGTTTTCGATGACGCCGACGGCGAGCCCGGGCAACCGGTAGCGTGCGAACGTCTGTTCGACCGCCGCGTCCAGCGCCTCCTTCGGCGTGGCGTGGGCGACGGGTGCGAACAGGGCCAGGACAATCAGCAAACGTTTCATCGGGACGATCCACCAGGACACGGGCGCTCCGCATGCCGCGGCGGAGCGCAACCACAAAAAAGGCCGCCGCCGCTTGGGGCGGCGGCGGCCGTACCGGCTCCGGTCAGGCGACCGGCGACATCAGTCGAAGCGATGCTCGATCATCACGCCGAACGAGCGGCCGCGCGGATCGGCCACGCGGGGTTCCCACGCCGCACCGGAGGCGAAGTCGTTCTGGTGCGCGGTGAACGGCGGGTCGGTGTTCAGCAGGTTGCGCACCACGAAGGTCAGCTTGGTGCTTTCCGTGCTGTTCCACGTCAGGCTGTAGTTGTAGGTGATGTAGTCGTCGACGTCCGGGTTCCAGTTCTCCGGGATGTAGCTGCCGTTGGCCACGCTCGGCGGCAGTTCGTCCTTGTAGCCGGCGCGGTAGACCTGGGTCAACGTGTGCGCCCAGTCGCCCTTGGCCCAGCCGAAGCTCAGCGTGTGCTTCCACTTCAGCGGCAGGCTGTAGTAGCGGACGTACTTGCCGACCAGGTTCTTGCCGTAGGGCGAGGTCTCCAGCGGCTTTTCCTGGAAGTTGTCGATGTAGCTGCCGTTGAGGTTCAGGCGCCAGCGGCCGCCGGCCAGTTCGCCAGTTAGGTTGGCGTCCAGTTCCACGCCGCTGATCAGCGTGCCGCCGGAGTTGATGAAGCGGCGGTCGATGCCAGTGATCTCGCCGCTGGCGTTGCGGATCCAGTTGGCGGTGAACAGGTCGTAGTTGGCGATCAGCGTGGCCTGGTTGGGCGTGCGGATCGTGTTGATGCGCTCGATCTCCCACCAGTCCAGGCTGACGTTGAAGTTGCCGGTGGGCGCGAAGACCAGGCCGAAGCTCTTCTGCTTCGCTTCCTCCGGCTTCAGGTCGGTCTTGCCGCCGGTGATGATGTCGGGCTTGATCGACGCGCAGCCCGGGACCGCCGGGTTGGCCACGCCGCCGGGACAGGTGGCCGGGTCGGCCAAGTCGAAGCCGGTGTAGGGGGTCTCGGTCACGCCGCTGTAGAGCTTGGTGAACTCGGGCACCTTGAAGCCGGTGCTGTAGGCGCCGCGGAACGCCAGCGCGTCGATCGGCTGCCACTTGAACGAATACTTCGGATTGGTGGTGCCGCCGAAGGAGTCGTAGCTGTCGTGGCGCACCGCCACCGTCACTTCCAGGCTGTCCAGAATCGGGAAGTAGGCTTCCGCGTAGACCGCCTTCACGTCGCGGCGGACCTTGGGCATGTTGTTGGTCGCGTCGAACGGCGCCTGGTAGATGTAGCTGTCGTTGAGCGTGATGCCGTCCTTGACCGAGCCGAAGCTGAACTCTTCGCGGCGCAGGTCGATACCCGTGGCCAGTTGCATTTCGCCGCCCCACAGGTTGAAGCCCAGGCCGCCGGAGAAGGCCGCGTCCAGCGTGGTGACGGTGGACTCGCCACCGTACAGCCTCACGCCGGCCGCCGAAGTCGCCTTCAGCGCCGCGATGCCCTCGGGCGTCTGCTGCTGGCCCGGCATCAGGAACGGATTGATCATGCCGCTGCCCAGCACGGCCTTGAACGGCTGGGTGTAGTAGTAACCGCTGCCCAGCACGGATTCGGCTTCGCTGGACGCGCGCGACAGGCCGACGTCGTAGTCCCAGCTACCCAGGCTGCCTTCCATGCCCACCAGGAAGCGCGAGGCCTTGGTGGTGGTCTGGATCTGGCGCGGACCGCAGATCTCGCAGCGCCAGCGGTAGGGGATCCGGTTGCCGTACACCAGGTTGGCCGAACCGAAGTAGCTGGACAGCGCGTTGAAGATGGTGTCGTAGGTCGCACGGGTGTAGTCGTTCAACGGATACCAGGTCGTCGGCCCGAGCGCCGTCGCCGCGGTCGAAGTGCTGGAGGTGATCTGCTGCGCTTCGAACTGGCGGTTGGACTCGACGCGCGAAGCCATCGCCTCGGCGTAGAAGCGGTGGTTCTCGCCGATCTTGAAGGTCGCGCGGCCCAACGCCTGCAGGCTTTCCTGCGGCTGCTGCATGACCTGCGAAGCCGGGTAGTCCCAGGCACAGGCGTACTTGGAGTTCGCCAGGCCCCAGATGCGGTAGGCGTAGGGCCCCATCATCTCGTCGCCCGCTTCGCAACCGGCAGCGCCGGGCAGGTTGAGGATGTTGATGAAGGCCTGGCCGGCGCCGCCGGCCGGATCGGGCAGAGTGCCGTTGATGATGCCGCCGGTGGCGTTGGTCACCGTGGCGAACGGCGTGCCGCGCGTGTCGGGCGACAGGCCGCGGTCGGGCTGGAAGGTGCTGGAGAAGTCGCGATCGCTGCCGAGCAGGATCTCGTTCTCCTTGTAGTTCAGGGTGCCCCAGACGTTCCAGCCGTCGGCGTCGATGTCGCC
>CALJUL010000003.1 GCA_937975725.1 uncultured Pseudoxanthomonas sp.
GCAGGTGTGCAAGTACATGTGCCCCTACGCGCGCTTCCAGAGCGCGATGTTCGACCGCAACACCCTCATCATCGCCTACGACCCGATGCGCGGCGAGCCGCGCGGCCCGCGCAAGCGCGGCCTGGGCAGCGTGCTGGATCGCGCGCGCGGCCTGCTGGGCAACGCCATCGCCTACGACTACGTGGCGCGCGCCGCGGCGCATCCCAGCGCCGCCGACCAGCGGATCGGCGTGCACGGCACCATCACCTTCGCCGGCGCCGGCGCGGTGCTGGAGCCTCTGCCCAAGTTCGCCCCGGACCAGCTCGGCGACTGCATCGACTGCACGATCTGCGTGCAGGTCTGCCCCACCGGCATCGACATCCGCAACGGCCTGCAGTACGAGTGCATCGCCTGTGGCGCCTGCATCGACGCCTGCGACGACGTGATGGGCAAGATGGGCTATCCCAAGGGCCTGATCCGCTACACCACCCAGAACGCGATCGACGGCAAGCCGTCGCGGGTGCTGCGCCCGCGCATCTTCGTCTACGGCGCACTGCTGCTGGGCCTGGTGATGGCCTGGACCTGGGGCGTGCTGAACCGCGAGCCGCTGATCGTGGACGTGCTGCGCGACCGCAACGCGCTGTACCGCGAAGTGGCCGGCGACCAGATCGAGAACAGCTACACGCTCAAGCTGGTGAACAAGGACCAGCAGCCGCACACGTACCATGTGGCGCTGGCCGCCGGCACGCCCGGCATCGTCCTGCGCGGCGGCGACCTGACCGCGCGCGCCGAGCCGGAGGAAGTGCTGTCGCTGGCGGTCACCGTCACCGCGCCCGCCTCGGTCGGCGGCCGGCACCCCATCACCTTCACCGTGCGCGATGCCGAGGGCGGCAACGAGAAGACGGTGGACAGCAGCTATTTCGGACCCGTCCCATGACCCCCGACCCGCACTCCCCAGCCGAAGCCAAGCGTCCGTTCTGGAAGGAACCGATGATGTGGGTGGTGCTGGGCATCCCGCTCGCCTCCATCGTCGCCGGCGTGGGCCTGGTGGTGGTCGCGGTGCGTTCCGGCGGCGCCGACGCGGTGACCGACACCGTGCAGCGCACGGCGCAGATCCAGACCACCGACCTGGGCCCGGACGAGCGCGCGGCGCAGCGCAAGCTCAGTGCCATCGTGCAGGTCCGCCCCGACCACGTGGAGCTGGTCGTGGTCACCGGCGACTTCGCCGGCCCCTCGCCGCTGGTGCTGACCCTGGCCCATCCCACCGAGGCCGCGCAGGACGTCACCCTGCGCCTGGCGCGCACGCAGGCCGGCTGGAGTGCGCCGGCCGAGATCGACACCCGCCACGACTGGAACGTGCAACTGGCGCCGGAAGACGCGAGCTGGCGCGTCAAGGGCCGCCTGCAGCGCGACACCCAGGCCGTGCGCCTGGCGCCCGGGCACAGCGGCGGCTGACCGCCTTCCCGTGGACATGCCCGTCGCGCGTTGCCACCACTGCGGCGAGCCCGTCGCCGGAGCGGGGCGGCAGGCCGGCGCGGACGGCCATGCCTACTGCTGCGAAGGCTGCGAAGCGGCCGCGGCCTGGATCGAGCAGTCCGACCTGGGCAGCTACTACCGCCTGCGCAGCGCCGCCGCCAACCGCGTGCAGGCCGAGGCGCTGGACCTGGAAAGCTGGGACCGGCAGGAACTGCTGGACGAACACAGCCGCGCGGTCGAAGGCGGCCGCGAGATCGTCCTGCTCACCGACGGCATGCGCTGCGCCGCCTGCGCCTGGCTGATCGACCGCGCGCTGGCGCGCGAGGACGGCGTGCTGGACACCACCGCCAACGCGGTCACCGGCCGCATCCGCATCGCCTGGGACCCGGCGCGCGCGCGCCTGTCGGCGCTGCTGCGACGCCTGGCGATGCTCGGCTACCGCCCCTACCTGGCCACCGGCGAAGCGCGCGAGCAGGCGCGCCTGTCCGAGCGCCGCCGCTGGCTGCTGCGGCTGGGCGTGGCCGGGCTGGGCTCGCTGCAGGCGATGATGCTGGCCGAGGCGCTGTACCTGGACGTGAATTCGACCATGCCCGCGCCCACCCGCGACCTGTTCCGCTGGCTGACCTTCCTGGTCAGCACGCCGGTGGTGTTCTACAGCGGCTGGCCGTTCCTGGCCGGCATGGCGCGCGAGCTGCGCGCGCGCCACCTGGGCATGGACACGCTGATCGCCGGCTCCACCCTGCTGGCCTACTTCGCCAGCCTGGTCGAGACCATCCGCGGCGGCACCCACGTCTGGTACGACGCGGCGGTGATGTTCGTGTTCCTGCTGCTGGCCGCGCGCATGCTGGAACAGCGCGCGCGCAACGTCGCCACCGCGCAGGTCGATGCGCTGGCGCGGGCGCGGCCGGTGTTCGCCGTGCGCGAACGCGCCGACGGCAGCCGCGAATCGGTACCGCCCTCGGCGCTGGAAGGCGGCGACGTGGTGCGCATCGCCGCCGGCGAGACCGTGCCGGCCGACGGCGTGCTGCTGGACGGCGAGGCGATGTTCGAGGAAGCGCTGCTGACCGGCGAATCCCGCCCGGTGCACCGCCGCCCCGGCGAGACCGTCTACGCCGGCACCACCTGCCGCGAACGGCCCGCGCGCCTGCGCGTCACCGCCACCGGCAGCGCCACCCGGCTGTCGCAACTGGCCGCGCTGGTGGACCAGGCGCAGAACCATCGCCCGCCGCTGGCGCGGATGGCCGACCGGGTCGGCCGCCGCTTCGTCGCCGTGCTGCTGGTACTGGCGGTGGCGGTGTACGCCGGCTGGCGGATGTACGCACCCGAGCGTGCGTTCGAAGTCACCCTGGCGCTGCTGGTCGTTAGCTGCCCCTGCGCGCTGTCGCTGTCGGTGCCGGCGGTGCTGGCGGCGGCGCACGGCGCGCTGGCGCGACTGGGCGTGCTGTCCACCCGGCCCGAGGCGCTGGACACGCTGGCGCGCGCCACCGACATCGTGTTCGACAAGACCGGCACGCTCAGCGACGGCAAGCCCGCGCGCGCGTCGGTGGCGGTGTACGCCGGGCTGGACGCCGAGGCTGCCGTCGCGGTGGCCGCCGCGCTGGAGAAGGACAGCCGCCACCCCATCGCCGCCGCCTTCGCCGACGTGCCGCCGCGCATGCAGGCGCAGGCCGTGGTCGCGCGCCCCGGGCTGGGCGTGGAGGGCGAGGTCGAATGCCGCCACTGGCGCCTCGGCCGCGCCGACTGGGCCGCCGCGCGCGCCGACGACGGCGGCGTGTGGCTGGGCGACGGCCAGCGCGCGCTGGCGCGCTTCACCCTGAGCGAACACCCGCGCGACGATGCCGCCGCCACCGTCCAGGCGCTGCGTGCGGCCGGCCTGCGCGTGCACCTGGCCAGCGGCGACGCCGAAGCGCCGGTGGCGCGGCTGGCGCAGGCGCTGGGCATCGACGACGCGCGCGCGCGGCAATCGCCCGAGGACAAGCTGGCGCGGGTGCGCGCGCTGCAGGCCGAGGGCCGGATCGTGGCGATGGTCGGCGACGGCCTCAACGATGCCCCGGTGCTGGCCGGCGCCGACGTGTCCGTGGCCATGGGCGAAGGTGCGCCGCTGGCGCAGCACGCCGCCGACCTGGTGACCACCGGCCCGTCGCTGCTGCGCATCGCCGACGCGGTGCGAGTGGCGCGGCTGTCGCGCCGGCTGGTGCGGCAGAACCTGCTGTGGTCGGCCGGCTACAACCTGCTGGCGGTGCCGCTGGCGGCCGCCGGCCTGGTCACGCCGTGGATCGCCGCGCTGGGCATGGCGGTATCCTCGCTGGTGGTGACCCTCAATGCGCTGCGACTGGCGCGCGACGACAGGAAACTGGCCGCATGAACATCCTGCTGATGCTGTTGCCGATCAGCCTGGTCCTGTTGGGGCTGGCCATCGCCGCCTTCGCCTGGGCCGTGCGCAAGGGCCAGTTCGACGACCTGGACACGCCGGCGCTGGACATCCTCGACGACGCCCCGCCCGGCCCGGGCGCGCGCCGCGCCCCGGCACCGCGCGAAGGCGGCGATGGGCCCTGACCTTCCGGTGCTGCTGGCCGCGCTGCTGGCCGGCCTGCTGGGCAGCACGCACTGCATCGCGATGTGCGGCGGCATCGCCACCGGGTTCTCCGCCGCCTCCGCGCGCAGCGGCTGGGGGCCGGCGTTGCAGCTCAACCTGGGCCGCGTGGGCGGCTACACCCTGGCCGGCCTGCTGGTGGGCGCGTTCGGCGGCGGCCTGCTGGCGCTGGCGCGCCACGGCAACGTGGTGCTGGCGATGCGCGTGGGCGTGGGCCTGGCGCTGGTGCTGCTGGCGCTGCGCCTGTGGGACCGCCGCGGCCGCCTGGACGTGCTGTCGCGGCCGGGCGCGCGGCTGTGGAACGTGCTGCGCCCGCTGCACGCGCGGGTGCTGCCCGCCGACACCCTGCCGCGCCGGTTGGTCGCGGGCGCGTTGTGGGGCTGGCTGCCGTGCGGGCTCAGCCTGAGCCTGCTGACCGTGGCCTGGTTGCAGGCCAACGCCCGCGACGCCGCGCTCACCATGGCCGCCTTCGGCCTGGGCACGCTGCCGGTGATGGTGCCGCTGACCTGGTCGGGCGCGCGCCTGGGCCGGGTGTTGCAACGCCCGGCGCTGCGCCATGCCGCCGCCGCCTTCGTGCTGGCCGCCGGCGTGCTGACCATCGCCTCGCCCTGGCTGATGCGGCACCCGGCCCTGCATGGAGTGCTGACGGCGTTGGGCTGCGCGCCGTTGCCGGCATGAGCGGCCGTGCGCGCGGCGCGGCGGCCGAGAACACGGCGCCGCCGGCTTCCGCGCACGACGCCGGGGCCCGGCTGAAAGCGCTGGGCGGCATCGCCCGCGCGCCGCTGCGGCGGGCCGCCGTGCTGTCGGTGCTGGCGGGTTGGCTGCTGGTGCCGCAGGCGGCACTGATCGCGTGGAGCGTGCAGCAGGTGTTCGTGGCGCAACGGCCGCCGGCGCAGGTGCTGCCCGCCCTCGCCGCGCTGCTGGGCACGCTGCTGCTGCGTGCGGCGCTGGGCTGGGCGGGCCGGCGCGCCGCCGACCGCGCGGTCGAACGCATCCGCCATGCCCTGCGCGCGCGCATCGCGCGGCGGCTGGTGCAGCGCGGCCCGCACTGGATCCGCTCGCAGCAGAGCGGCGCCCTGGCCGAGCGCATGGGCACGCACGTGGACGCGCTGGAAGGCTATTTCGGTGGCTTCGTGCCGGTGCGCGCGGAAGTGGCCTGGGTGCCGCCGGCGATCCTGATTGCCGCTTTCCTCGCCGATCCCGTGGTCGCCCTGGTCCTGTTGCTGACGCTGCCGCTGGTGCCGCTGTTCATGGTGCTGGTGGGCCGCGGCGCGGAGGCGGCCAGCCGCCGCCAGTTGCAGGCGCTGGCGCGGATGGGCGGGCATTTCGCCGACCGCCTGCGCGGGCTGGGCCTGATCCGCGTGTACGGTCGCGGCGAGGACGAACTGCGCGGCATCCGCGCCGCCGCCGAAGAACTGCGCGTGCGCAGCTTGAAGGTGCTGCGCATCGCCTTCCTGTCGTCGGCGGTGCTGGAATTCTTCGCCTCGCTCAGCGTGGCGATGATCGCGCTGTACCTGGGCCTGGGCTACCTGGGCATGCTCGGCTTCGGCGGCGCGTCGCTGTCGTTGCAGACCGGCGTGTTCTGCCTGCTGCTGGCGCCGGAGTACTACGCGCCTCTGCGCCGGCTCGCCACCCACTACCACGACCGCGCCGCCGCGCTGGCCGCGGTCGACGGCATCGCCGCCGCGCTGGGCCCGCTGGACGACGAAGACGACGGCGCCGCCGATGCGGCGAAGAACGAAGACGCCACCGCGGCCCACACCATCACTGCCGATGTCACCCGCATCGAGGGCGACATGCTGCTGCAAGCCGACGCACTGGACGTGCGCCACGCGGACGGCGCACCGACGGTGCTGCGCGGCGTGGCGCTGGCGCTGCGCCGCGGCGACCGCCTGGCGCTGGTCGGGCCCAGCGGCGGCGGCAAGAGCACGCTGCTGGAAACGCTGGCCGGCTGGCTGCCGCACGAGGGCACGCTGGCGCGCGCCGATGGACTGCGCATCGGCTATGCGCCACAGCGCCCGTTCCTGTTCGCCGGCAGCATCGCCGACAACCTGCGGCTGGCCCGGCCCGATGCGACCGAAGCCCAACTGCGCGCGGCGGCCGAAGCGGCGCAGGTGACGCGCTTCGCCGATCGCCTGCCGCAGGGGCTGGACACGCCGGTCGGCGAGCGCGGCTTCGGCCTGTCCGGCGGCGAGGCGCGGCGGATCGCGCTGGCGCGGGTGTTCCTGCGCGATCCGGACGTGCTGCTGCTGGACGAACCCACCGCCTTCCTCGATCCGCCGACCGAGGCCGCGGTGCTGGCGGCCATCGTCCGCCATGCCGACGGCCGCGCCGTGCTGATGGCCACCCACAGCGCCGCCGCGCGCGCGGCCATGGACGGCGTGCTGTCGCTGCGCGACGGTCGCCTGTCCGCCGTGGAGGCGCGGCCATGAACCGGCGCGACGACCTGCGCGGCGTGTTCGCCCGACACGCAGGGCCGATCGCGCTGGGGCTGGCATTGCTGCTGGTCACGCTGCTGGCCGGCACCGGCCTGCTGGGGCTGTCCGGGCACTTCCTCACCGCGGCCGCGCTGGCCGGCGGCGCGGCGGCCGGGTTCAACTTCTTCGGCCCCTCGGCCGGCATCCGCGCGCTGACCTTCGCGCGCATCCTGTCGCGCTACGGCGAAAAACTGGCCGGCCACGACGCCACCCTGCGCGTGGCGCGCGACCTGCGCGCGTGGTTCTTCCGCCGTGCGTTGCCGCTGGCGCCGTTGGGGCTGGGCCGCTTCCGCACCGGCGACCTGCTGGCGCGGCTGATGGCGGACATCGACGCGGTGGACGGGCTGCTGGTGCGCGCGCTCGGCCCGCTGCTGGCGCTGTCCGCGCTGGCGCTGCTGGCATCGCTGGCGGCCTTCGCCGTATTGCCCGCGGCCGGGCTGTTGCTGCTGGGCGCGCTGGCGGCGCTGGGCGTGGCGATCCCGCGGCTCACCCTGCGCGGCCTGGCGGCCGACGAAGCCGCGCGCGCGCAGGCGCGCGGCGAACTGCGCGCCGCCGTGCAGGAAGGCCTCGAGGGCGCGACCGATCTGACAGCGATGGACGCCGCGGTGCGCTGGCTGGACGCGCTGGACGCGCGCAGCGCCGCCGTCGCCGCGCGCGAGGAACACGCCAAGCGCCGCCTGGCCGCCGGCGCCGCCGCGCACGCGGTCGCGGTCGCACTGGTGCTGCCGGCGATGCTGTGGTTGCTGCTGTCGGCGGTGCATGCCGGCCGCATCGCCGCGGCGGCGGCCGGCGGCATCTTCTTCATGACGGTGGCGGTGCTGGAAACGGCGGCCGGCATCGCGCTGGCCTGGCAAGCCTGGCAGGCCGCGCGCGCGTCGGCGCAGCGGCTCGAATCGGTCGTCGGCATCCCGTCCGCGGTCGCCGACACCGGCCGGGCCGCGCTGCCGGCGGACGGCGAACTGCGCCTGGCCGCCGTCGCCTTCCGCTGGCCCGGCGCGGCGCGCGAAGTGCTCAGCGACGTGTCGCTGGTGCTGCGCCCGGGCGAGCGCATCGCGGTGCGCGGGGACAGCGGCCAGGGCAAGTCCACGCTGCTGGCGCTGCTGCTGCGGCTGTGCGATCCCGACCGCGGCCAGGCCAGCTTCGGCGGCGTGGACCTGAGGCAGGCGCCGCTGGCGCAATGGCATGCGCGGATCGCGTGGCTGCCGCAGGAGGCGCCGGTGTTCTCCGGCAGCGTGCGCGACAACCTGCGGCTCGGCGATCCCGGCGCGGACGACGCGCGCCTGTGGCGGGCGCTGGCGCAGGTGAAGCTGGACGCGCGCTTCCGCGAGGAAACCGACGGCCTGGACGCCTGGGTCGGCGAGAACGGCGCCACGCTCTCGGCCGGGCAGGCGCGCCGGCTGGCGCTGGCGCGCGCGCTGCTGCGCGATGCGCCGCTGGTGCTGCTGGACGAGCCCACCGAAGGGCTGGACCAGGACACCGCCGACGCGTTGATGCACGACGTGGCCGCCGCCTGCGCCGGCCGCAGCCTGCTGGTGATCAGCCACGCCGCGTTGCCGCCGGGCGTGGTGCAGCGCCATTACCAGCTGGCCGACGGCCGCCTGGCCGAAGCCGCGCCCGGTGCGGCCTGAGCGCCGCGGGGCTGGCACGTCCGCCGCGCTTTGTGCGTGGACAGGGATGCGTCCCAGGGAATCCCGCCCATGCCCGACTTCCGCACGCCCGGCCTGTACGTGGAAGAAACGCCGACGGCCACCCGGCACACGCCGCCGGCCGCCACCTCGGAGCTACTGATCCTCGACCTGGACGCGGACGGCGATGCGCCGCAGGTCGCCGCCATCGACGGCCACGCCGCCTATCAGGCGCACTTCGGCGACCCGGCGGCCCGCTTCGCCGGCCGCGCGGCGATGCACTTCTTCGCCAACGGCGGGCGGCGTGCACAGGTGGCCGCGCTGCCGCCGGACGGCGCCGACACCGTGGCCCGCATCGGCGCCGCGTTCGCTCCCGACGGCGTGCTGGACGGCATCGGCTTCACCCTGTTGTGCGCGCCCGGACTGGACGACATCGCGGCGCTGCACTGCCTGCAAGCCGCGTGCGCGCAACGGCAGGCTTTCCTGATCGTCGATGCGCCGGCGCAGGCCACCGACGCCGAAGCGATCGCGCACGCCATCGCGCTGTCCGGCGACGATGCCGCGTACGCCGCGCTCTACCATCCGTGGCTGTGCGACGCGCACGGCCCCTGCCCACCCAGCGGCGCGGTCGCCGGCATCTACGCGCGCACGGACGTCGAGCGCGGGGTCTGGAAGGCGCCCGCCGGCACCGGCGCCGACCTGCGCGGCATGGCGGGCGTGCAGCGCATGCTGGACGACCGCGAGAACGAAACCCTCAACCCGCACGCGGTGAATGCGATCCGCCGGATGCCGCGCGGCCTGTACGTGTGGGGCGCGCGCACGCTGGCCGGGCAGGACACGCTGTCCTCGCCGTTCAAGTACGTGCCGGTGCGGCGCCTGGCTTCGTTCCTGCATGCCAGCCTGGCGCCGGCGCTGGCGTGGACCGCGCTGGAGCCGAACGCGCCGCGGCTGTGGTCGCGGGTCGCGGTCCAGGCCGGCGCCTTCCTGGACATGCTGTTCCGCGCCGGCGCGTTCCAGGGCGCCACGCCGGAACGGGCGTACTACGTCCGCTGCGGCAGCGAGACCGCCGACGCCGGCGCCATCGCGCGCGGCGAGGCCTGCCTGGAACTGGGCTTCGCCGCGCTCAGGCCGGCGGAATTTGTCGTGTTGCGGTTGCCGCTGCGCACGGCCGGCGCGGCATGAGATGCGGGCGCGTCAGGCGCGCGCTTCGGCCAGGGCGTCGAGGCGCTTGCGGTCGAGCAGGCGCACATGGTGCGGGTCGTCGGTGGCGATGCTGCCTTCCTGGCGCAGGCGGGTGAAGCTGCGGCTGACGGTTTCCACGGTCAGGCCCAGGTAGTCGGCGATGTCGGTGCGCGTCATCGGCAGCACCACTTCGGTGTCGTCCTGGCCCTGGCGGCGGCGGCGCAGCGCCATGTCCACCAGGAAGCCGGCCAGCCGCTCCATCGGGTTGAGCCGCGCCAGCGCCATCAGGTTGCCGCGGGTGGCGTCCAGCTCCACGCAGGCGCGCTCCAGCAGTTCGCGCTCCAGTTGCGGGTAGTCGTTGCACAGCCCGCGCATGTCGGCCATAGAGAACTCGCACAGCGTGCAGTCGGTGATCGCCTCGATGGTGTGGCGGTAGTGCGAGGTGCCGCTGAAGCCGATGAAGTCGCCCGGCATCAGGAAGCCGGCCACCAGCCGGCGCCCGTCGGGCAGCAGGCGGATGCGGCGCAGCGCGCCCTTGGTGACGGTGAACACGCCGCGCCGCGGGTCGCCCTCGCGCACCAGCGGTTCGCCGGCCGCCAGCCGCAGGTCCTCGGCCAGCGATTCCATCGCTTGCGCCTTGTCCACCGGCAGCGCGGCGCATACGGCCAAGTGCCGCACCAGGCAGCCGCGGCAGCCGCGCGGATGCGTCCGGCACCCGGCGTTCCCCGCGGGAGCGGGCACGGGCGCATCGTTCTGGTGGAGGACGCGAAGGCTCATGGCGGTCGGCTACGTGGGTCTTCGGCGGCCATGATACGCCTCGCCATGGCACAGTGCCGGCCTGCGACGTTCGGTCGCACCGGCGCCGGCGGCGGGGGATTTCCCCGCCGGGGCGGCCGATCGGGTAGAATGCCCGCCGCTTGCCAGTGGCCGCTCGTTTCCCCATGGTCCGCCGGCGCCGGGTGTCCTTGCGACTTCCCGCGCCCGCCCCGCTCCGGCTTCTTCCGCTGCGCAAGCCCGGATCCGCCACTCTCGGCGCATCCGCCATCCCTCTCGCAGCGCGGTTTCACGGGAACGCTTCGAGCTACGGCCATTCCGTACCCCGCGTCCCCGACGCCGCCGCACGCCCGTGCCGGCGCGGCGCGCGTGTCCGGCCGGCCGATACTGGAGCTTCGACAATGACGTTTGAACACCTCGGCCTGGCGCCCGCCCTGCTGCGCGCGCTGGACGAACAGGGCTACACCCAGCCCACCCCCATCCAGGAACAGGCCATCCCTCTGGCGCTGGAAGGCCACGACCTGCTGGCAGGCGCCCAGACCGGCACCGGCAAGACTGCTGCCTTCGGCCTGCCGCTGATCCAGTACCTGGCGACCACCCCGCAAGAAGTGCAGCGCGGCGCCCCGCGCAAGCCGCGCGCGCTGGTGCTGACCCCCACCCGCGAACTGGCGGTGCAGGTGCACGAAAGCCTGCGCGGCTACGGCAAGTACCTGCGCATCCCCAGCACCACCATCTACGGCGGCGTCGGCATGGGCAACCAGCTCGACGCGCTGCGCCGCGGCGTGGACCTGGTGATCGCCTGCCCGGGCCGCCTGATCGACCACCTCGAACGCCGCAGCGTGGACCTGTCCGGCATCGAGGTGCTGGTGCTGGACGAGGCCGACCGCATGCTCGACATGGGCTTCCTGCCCTCGATCAAGCGCATCCTGGCCAAGCTGCCGCGGCAGAACCGCCAGACCATGCTGTTCTCGGCCACCTTCGCCGACCCGATCCGCGAACTGGCGCTGGAGTTCATGCGCGAGCCGAAGCAGATCCAGGTGACCCCGCGCAACACCGTGGCCGAGACCATCGCCCACCGCGTGCACCCGGTCGACGGCACCCGCAAGCGCGACCTGCTGCTGCACCTGCTGGCGCAGGACAGCCGCCTGCAGACGCTGGTGTTCTCCCGCACCAAGCACGGCAGCGACAAGCTGGCGACGTTCCTGGAGAAGAGCGGCATCAAGACCGCGGCGATCCACGGCAACAAGTCGCAGGGCGCCCGCCAGCGCGCGCTCAACGACTTCAAGGCCGGCCGCATCAACGTGCTGGTGGCGACCGACATCGCCGCGCGCGGCATCGACATCGACCAGTTGCCGCAGGTGATCAATTTCGACCTGCCGATGGTGGCCGAGGACTACGTGCACCGGATCGGCCGCACCGGCCGCAACGGCTCCACGGGCCAGGCGATCTCGCTGGTGGCGCAGGACGAGGCCAAGTACCTGCGCGCCATCGTCCGCCTGCTCAACCGCGACATGGACATCCGCGACGTGCCCGGCTTCGAGCCGATGACCCCGATCCGCTGGGGCAACAGCGCGCCGGGCAAGGCCGAGCAGCCCGGCGGCGAGCGCACCCCGCGCCGCAACGGCGGCGGCCACAAGCACGCCCGCCGCCCGCACGGCGACGCCCCGCGCCACGCCCACGCCGGCCCGAAGAAGCACGGCGGCGGCGCCCAGCGCCGCGACGGCGGCCGCCGCAACGGACAAGGCTCTCCGCGCCCCTCGCACTGACCGCCACTGCCACCGCTACCGCCACGGCGCCGCCGGCGCCGTGGCCTGCCTACAATCGCCGCCATGGACATCTTCAAGGTCTTCACCCTGGAAGCCGCGCACCGGCTTCCCCACGTGCCGGCAGGCCACAAGTGCGCGCGCCTGCACGGGCATTCGTTCCGGGTGGAACTGCACGTTTCCGGCCCGGTCGATCCGCACGCCGGCTGGGTCATGGACTTCGCCGAGGTCAAGGCGGCGTTCCGGCCGCTGTACGAGCAGTTGGACCACCACTACCTCAACGACGTCCCGGGGCTGGAGAACCCGACCAGCGAACGGCTGGCCGCCTGGATCTGGGAACGGCTCAAGCCCGCGCTGCCGCTGCTGAGCGAAGTGGTGGTGCACGAGACCTGCCCCTCCGGCTGCCGCTACCGCGGCCCTTCCCCTCTTTAGAAGCGGCTTCGGTCGCGGCCGCGCGCGGGGTACGCAACGCCACTGGAGTGCGGTTCCCGTTCCGACGGTGCGGGGTGACGGAGTGCGTCGCGCACCGCTGCCTGCCCGGATGTGGGGCGACAGGAGATTCGGGAAGCCGTGGATTGCCGCCGCGTTGGGGCGGAGGGCATGTCGCCTGCGGGCGGTTTCAGGGATGCCGGTCGCGACTTGCGTCGCTCTTACAGGGAGCGAAGGGCAATAGGGGACCAAGCGCCAGGGCATGTTGGTCCTTCTCTCGCCGCGCAGGTTCCTGGCTTCTGGCCCCTGGCCCCTGGCCCCTGGCCCCCGAACCATACAAGCGTTTGATTCCCAACGCTTCCTGACCGTTCGTCGGAAAACCATACGCCAGATATTGCACTGCAACATCGGCCCCGCTATGCTGCGACGCAACAAACCGGCAATCCCATTTGGAGCAAACGCCATGACCCTGCAGTTCAACGAGACCGTCAGCCAGTTCACGCACCAGTTCGCGGCCGCGGCCGCCCGTGCGAACCGCCTGGCCCTGGAAAGCGCCGAGACCGTGTTCGGCGTGCAACTGAAGACCTTCGAGAAGAACGTCGACGCCACCACCGCCTTCTTCGGCGAGCTGGCCGAGGCGCGCGACCTCGACGGCTACAAGACCCTGTGGCCGAAGGGCCTGCAGGTGGCCAAGGACAACGCCGAGCGCGTCGTCGCCGCCAGCCAGGAAGTGTTCGGCCTGACCCTGAAGACCGGCGAAGCCTTCGGCCAGCTCGTGAAGATCCAGTTCGAGAACGCCACCGACAGCGTCCAGGCCTCCGTGGCCAAGGCCACCAAGGCGGCGAAGGCCAAGTAAGCCTTCGGTTCCATCGCTTCGCCGCGCGGCACCCTCCCGCCGCGCAACGACCCGGCAGCCCCACGCTGCCGGGTTTTTTTATTGCCCCGCGTCCGGTGCGGCGGCCGTGGCCTTGGGGACCGGGCCGGACGGAATCGGGCCATGACGCTCTGTGGTGGATGCGCGGCCTTCGATTTCTTCGTCTTCGTCGGCCCTTCGATCTTCGCTCGCTGGGTCGCTTGGCGCTTGGCGCTTGGCGCTTGGCGCTGGCGCGCTGGCGCGCTGAGGGTGAG
>CALJUL010000004.1 GCA_937975725.1 uncultured Pseudoxanthomonas sp.
ATGGCGAACATGACGGTGAACATCTCGGTCGGGATCTTCAGCGCCTTGTAGATGATGCCGCTGTAGAAATCGACGTTCGGGTAGAGCTTGCGCTGGATGAAGTACTCGTCCTTCAGCGCGGCCTCTTCCAGCTTCATCGCCACTTCCAGCAGCGGATCGTCCACGCCCAGCTCGCCCAGCACCTTGTGGGTCATCTCGCGGATGATCTTGGCGCGGGGGTCGAAGTTCTTGTAGACGCGGTGGCCGAAGCCCATCAGGCGGAAGCCCGATTCCTTGTCCTTGGCGCGGGCCACGGCGGTCTCGACCTTGTCCGGGGTGCCGATCTCTTCCAGCATCTTCAGCACCGCCTCGTTGGCGCCGCCGTGCGCGGGGCCCCACAGCGCGGTGATGCCGGCGGCGACCGAGGCGTACGGGTTGGCGCCGGTGGAGCCCACCAGGCGCACCGTCGAGGTGGAGGCGTTCTGCTCGTGGTCGGCGTGCAGGATGAACAGCAGGTCCAGCGCCTTGGCGACCACCGGGCTGAGCTCCAGCGGCTCGCTCGGCACTTCGAACATCATGTGCAGGAAGCGGTCGACGTATTCGAGGTTGTTGCGCGGATAGCGGATCGGCCAGCCGATCGAATAGCGGTAGGCGGCGGCGGCCAGGGTCGGCATCTTCGCCAGCAGGCGGATGGCGGCCAGGCGGCGCTGCTCGGGGTCTTCCAGGTCCAGCGTGTCGTGGTAGAACGCCGACAGCGAGGCGACCGTGCCGGCCAGCATGGCCATCGGGTGCGCGTCGTAGTGGAAGCCATGCAGGAAGTTCTTCAGCGACTCGTGCATCATCGTGTGATGCGTGACTTCATGCTCGAACTTGGCGAACTCCGCCTTGGTCGGCAGCTCGCCGTTCATCAGCAGGTACGAGACCTCCAGGAAGCTGGAGTCCCGGGCCAGTTGCTCGATGGGGTAACCGCGATACAGCAGCACGCCGTTGTCGCCGTCGATGTAGGTGATGGCCGACTTGCAGCTTGCGGTGGCGGTGAAGCCGGAGTCGTAGGTGAAAAGACCCGTTTCCTTGGTCAGCCTGGCGATATCGACGCAATCGTTGCCAAGCGTGGGTTTCAGGACGGGCAGGACGACGGATTTGTCGCCTGCGTTCAGCGTGACCTGGTCAAGTTCGGACACAGTGTGCGCTCCTTCGTGGGGAAACGCCGGCCGGCGGCCGGTCGGCGTGTGTGACGTGAGTCCAGGGAGTGAACCTTGGATGAGCGGAATTATCGCATACCGCTTTTGGAGCCGTCGCTCGGAACCGGGGCCGTGTCAGACCAAAGAATGAGGCCGCGCGCGCAACCGTCCGTTCCGCGCGCGGCGGCGCCCAAACGCAAACGGCCGCGCACAAGGCGCGGCCGCGGGCGGGCGCAGGCGTTCCGGATCAGCGCGCGTAGCGCTTCTGGAACTTGTCGATGCGGCCGCTGGTGTCGATGACCTTGTGCTTGCCCGTGTAGAACGGGTGCGAGGCCGAGGAGATTTCGACCTTGATCAGCGGGTAGTCGTTGCCGTCTTCCCACTTCGTGGTTTCCTTGCTGCGCAGCGTGGAGCGCGTCAGGAACTTGAAATCGGAGGTCACGTCGTGGAAGACGACTTCGCGGTATTCGGGATGGATGTCGGCCTTCATGGCGGGCACACCGTGTAGCGGGAATGGAAGAGCGGCATTGTAGCCCGCCCTCCCCGCCCGGCGCAACCTGGCCCTCAACCGGCCGCCAGGGCGTCCCGGACCAGCCCCTCGAAGCGGGTCTGGTCGTAGCGCAGCAGGATGTTGGCCTGGTCCGGCCGGCCGCCCTCCCGGCGCCAGTCCACCACCGAGGCGCCCCGCGCATGGGCGCCCTGCAGTTCCACGGCCAGCGGCCGCTCGGCCAGCTCCTGCGCCCCGTCCGGTGCCAGCGCGAAGGCCATGGCCAGGGCGTCGGCGGCGTACCAATGGTCGCCGCGGCGGTCGGCCGACCACAGCCGGGTCTTCTCGGAAATGCTTCGGTAGAAGCGCGCCCGCGCCGTGTCGGCCGCCAGCCATTCGTCCACCCGCGCATGCGGCAGGCCGTGGGCGATGGTCGCTTCCCAGTCGGCCAGGTCGTAGCGGCCGAACGCTTCCAGGACCAGGTGGGCGGCTTCGGGATCGAAATAGAAGTTGAACTCGGCCGCCGGGGTGATGTTGCCGTGGCAGGTCACCGCGCCACCCATCACCACGAACCGGGCAATCCGCTGCGGCAGGGTCGGGTCCAGCTTCAGGGCCAGGGCGACGTTGGTCAGCGGCCCCAGCGCGACCAGCACCAGCCGGCCGGCGTGTTCGTGCGAGAGCCGCAGGATCGCCAGCGCCGCGTGCTCGGCCTCCGCCCGGCGCACGGCGGGCGGGAAGCCCACGTCGCCGAAGCCATCCTGCCCATGCACGTAGCCCGCGTCCGGCGAGGGATGCAGCAGCGGCGCCGGCGCGCCGGCGAACACGGGGATGTCGTCACGGCCCGCCACTTCGCACAGCTTCAGCGCATTGCGCACGGTGTGGTGCAGACCCACGTTGCCGGCGGCGATGGTCAGGCCCACCACGTCGTGGCGTTCGTCGTTGAAGGCCATCAGCAGGGCCAGCGCGTCGTCGACGCCGGGATCGGTGTCGATCAGCAGGGGGATCTTGGTCGTCATCGTCCGTCGCTTCTCTGTCGGCAGGCGAGTCTGGCATCGCGTTCCGCTGTATGGAAGCGCCGGCCACGGGTCGCGCGCCGCGGCGCGCCCGGATGGCGAACTACCGGTGCTGTTTACTGGTTCCTGCCGACTGAAGCTTCTCCAACAACAAGAAGCCGACGGCTCCGCGCCCCATCAACGAGAGCGAAACCGCTGCCCCGCAGGAGGGGCTTCAGCCTCGACCGGATTCCAGGAAAGCGTCAGGGCGCCCACCATTCGGGCGCGCTGCGGCGCGTTCATCATCGTGCATACGTAAAGGCTATCGGGGCGCGGGCTGAAGCCCCTCCTACAAAAGCCGGTTCTGCTATGCGGACGCATAGCGGGCGGCGCCGCCCACCCAGCGCGCGATCACGCGGTCGGCGGTGGCGGGGTCGTGCGCGAGCAGTCGGTCGGCCAGTTCGTGCACCTGCGGCAGCAGCCCGGCGTCGCGCGCCAGGTCGGCCACGCGGAATGCGGCCAGGCCGGTCTGGCGGGTGCCCAGCAATTCGCCCGGACCACGCAGTTCCAGGTCCTTCTCGGCGATGACGAAACCGTCGTTTGTCCGCCGCATGGTGTCCAGGCGCTGCCGCGCCATCATCGACAGCGGCGGCTGGTACATCAGCACGCAGGTGGACGCCGCGGCGCCGCGCCCGACCCGGCCGCGCAACTGGTGCAACTGCGCCAGGCCGAGCCGCTCGGCGTTCTCGACGATCATCAGCGAGGCGTTGGGCACGTCCACGCCCACTTCGATCACCGTCGTCGCCACCAGCAGGTCGATCCCGCCCTGCTTGAAATCGCGCATCACGGCCTGCTTCTCGGCCGCCTTCATGCGCCCGTGCACCAGCGCGACGCGCAATCCCGGCAACGACGACGACAGTGCCTCGTAAGTGGTCTGCGCCGCCTGCGCCTCGATGCGGCCCGCGCCGCCGGCGCCGGGCCGGCCGCCGCCGGGTTTCGCGGGCTCCTCGCTCTCGTCGATCAGCGTGCACACCCAATAGGCCTGCCGGCCCTCGGCGCAGGCGGCGCGGATGCGCTCGACCAGTTCCGGCCGGCGCTCGGCGCTCAGCGCCACCGTGTGCACCGGCGTGCGGCCGGGCGGCAGTTCGTCGATGGCCGACACGTCCAGGTCGGCGTAGGCCGCCATCGCCAGCGTGCGCGGGATCGGCGTGGCCGTCATCACCAACTGGTGCGGCACCTGGTCCGCGCCGGCGCCCTTGTCGCGCAGCGCCAGCCGCTGGTGCACGCCGAAGCGGTGTTGTTCGTCGACGATCGCCAGGCCCAGGTCGTGGAAGGCCACCGCCTCCTGCATCAGCGCATGCGTGCCGACCACCACCTGCGCTTCGCCGGAGGCCACCTGCGCCAGCACGGTCGCGCGCGCCTTGCCGGTGACCTTGCCCGCCAGCCACGCCACGCGGATGTCGAGCGGCTCCAGCCAGGCGCGCAGGTTGGCCAGGTGCTGTTCGGCCAGCAGTTCGGTCGGCGCGGCCAGCGCGGCCTGCTTGCCCGCCTCCACCGCCAGCATCGCGGCCAGCGCGGCCACCACGGTCTTGCCGCTGCCCACGTCGCCCTGCACCAGCCGCAGCATCGGCGAAGGCCTGCGCAGGTCGTCGCGGATCTGCGCGTACACGCGCTGCTGCGCGCCGGTCAGCTTGAACGGCAGCGATTTCTGCAGGGCCGCGGCCAGCCTGCCCTTGCCCGCCAGTGCGGGCGCGCGGTGCCGCTGCAACGCCAGCCTCTGCCGGCGCAGGCTGAGGTGGTGGGCCAGCAGCTCTTCGAGCGCGAGCCGGCGCTGCGCCGGATGCGTGCCCAGCGCCAGCGCGGCAACATCGGCGTCGCGCGGCGGGCGGTGCATGGCGAGCAGCGCCTGGCGCAGCGAAGGCAAGCGCTGCCCGGCCAGCAGTTCCGGCGGCAGCAGTTCCAGCGCCGCCTCGTCCGGCAGGCGTTCCAGCGCCTGCCCGATCAGCTTGCGCAACGTGGCCGGACCGATCCCCTCGACCGCCGGATAGACCGGGTCCAGCGCTTCGCCCAGCGCTTCGTCCTCATGCTCGCCGAGCACGCGGTAGCTGGGGTGCACGATCTCCAGCCCGTGCTGGCCGGGCTTGGGCGTGCCGTAGCAGCGGATGCGCGCGCCCACCGCGAACTGCGCGGCCTGCGCGGCGCGGAAATGGAAGAAGCGCAGCACCAGCGTGCCGCCGGAGTCGTCGCCCACCGCCACCCGCAACACCGGGCGATAGCGGAAGCCGCGCTCCACCGCTTCCACCCGCCCTTCCACCTGCGCGGGCACACCCGGCTGCAAGCGGCGGATCGACGTGAGCGTGGTGCGGTCCTCGTAGCGCAGCGGCAGGTGCAGCCACAGATCCTGCAAGGTGGACAGCCCGCGGGCTTCCAGCTTCTCGCGCAGCTTCGGCCCGGCGCCGGGCAGCGTGGCGATGGGCGTGGCGGCGCCGAACGTCGGTGGGGGGGGAAGGCGTGCGGCCGGCATCCGGATAGGATGCCGGCACGTCCCGCGGCGCGCCAGCCCGCGCGGCTCAGAAGCGGTACTGCATCTCCATGCCGAACTGCCGCGGCGGAGTGACGGTGGCGCCCACGGTGCCGAACACCGTGGTGCCGTACTGGTTCAACCCGTTCACGTAGCGGTTGTCGAACAGATTGTTGGCGTACGCCGCCACGCTCCAGCGGTCCTGCGGCGAACGCCACTGGACGTGCACGTCGGTGCGGTTCTGTTCCTCGCCGATGGTGAAGTGCATGTAGCGGCCGCAGTTGCCCTGCGAGCCGGATGCGCTGTTGCAGCGCGAGGCGCCGCGGTAGGCGTGGCGCAGCGACAGGCGTACGTCGCCGTGCCCGGCCAGGTCGACCAGGTAATGGGCGCCGGCCGCGAACGAGAAATACGGCTCGCCGGTGGTCTGCCCGCTGAGGTCGCGCCCGTCCGGGGTGACGTAGTGGTCGTAGGTGGAATCGATCCAGGCGGCGTTGACGTCCATGCCGAACGCGCGGCTGGGCTGCCAGCGCGCACTGAACTCCACGCCCCAGGCGGTCAGGTCGCTGACGTTGGTGACATAGCGCGGCACCTCCGGCGTGGTATCCAGCCAGATCGCCTGCCGGTTGTCGTAGGCGTAGCGGAACGCCGACGCCTCGAACTGCACACGTTCCTCAGCCAGCGTGCGCTTGATGCCGGTCTCGAAGTTCCAGACCTCCTCGTTGTCGAAGTGCGCGCCCGGCGAGAACGCGTTGTAGCCGCCGGCCTTGTAGCCCTTGGCGAGCGAGGCGAAGACCATGGTGTCGTCGGACAGGTGGTGGTCCACCACCAGGCGCGGGCTGAGGTCGCTCCAGCCGTTGCTCGCGCGGTTCAGCACGCCCTTGTTGGCCATCGACACCGGGTCCTGGAAGGCCAGGTCCAGCGCCGCGAAATAATCCGCGCTCAGGCCCAGCCCGCCCAGGATGCCGGCCGCGTCCAGCACCTGCAGCGCCTGGTTCAGGCCGTCGGCGCGATGGTAGTCGTTGAGCCAACTGAAGCGCTTCTCGTCGCGCGTGTAGCGCAGGCCGAAGGTCAGGTTGGTGCGGTCGGTGACGCGCCAGATCACGTCGCCGAACACCGCGTAGGCCTTGGCGTCCAGCGTGTTGTGGTACGCCTCCATCCACGGGTGCCCGAACAGTTGCACCGGCACGCCGTACAGGTCGGCCGCGCCCTGCAGCAGGCTGAAGATCGGCATGCCGAACACGTAGCCCGCGGCGGTGTCCACGCTGTCGCTGTACAGGTCCACCTGGCTGGTCTGCCGCGCCTTCTCCTGGAAATAGCTGGCGCCGGCCACCCAGTCGATGCGGTCGTTGCCGCCGCTGAACTTGAACTCCTGGTACCAGGTGGTGTTGTCCTCCACGTTGACCGTGTCGATGTAGAGGTAGCGGCGGTTCGTGCCGTCCTCTTCGGCGCGGTTGAGGCTGTCGAAGCTGCGCCACGCGGTGGTGGCGGCCAGGCGGCCCCATTCGAAATCGTGCTCCAGCAGCAGGGTCGCGCCGTCGAACGTGCGCGTCTCGTCGTTGCCCTCCACGTCGGTGAAGGCGGGCATGTCGAACGGGTTGCGGTAGTCGGCGGCGTCGGCGGGGAACGCGGGCAGCCCCGGCGCCGGCGGCAGGTCCACGATGCCGAAGGTCGGGCGCGAGCGCTGGTCCAGCTTCTCGTGGTCCCAACTGAACAGCAGGCGGGTGTTGTCGCCCAGGTCCCAGCGGAACGCCGCGCGCAGCGCCTGGTTGTCGCCGTCGTTGAGCGGCTTGCCGGTCGCCGCGTCGCGCAGCCAGCCGCCGGTCTCGTTGTGCAGCAGGTTGAGCCGCAGCGCCATGGCCTGGCCCAGCGGCAGGTTGAGCATGGCGTCGGCGTAGCGCCACTCGTCGTTGCCGGCGCGCACGCGCACGCGCCCTTCCAGCGCTTCGGACGAAGGGCGCCGGGTGATGATCGACACCGCGCCCGCCGCAGTGTTGCGGCCGAACAGCGTGCCCTGCGGGCCCTTGAGCACCTCGATGCGCTCCACGTCCAGGAACGGCAGGGTGGTGCCGCCGCCGCGGCCGGCGTAGACGCCGTCGATGTACACGCCGACGGTGGGATCGGTGCCGATGCCGAAGTCGCCGGTACTCAACCCGCGCAGGCGGAAGCCGGCCTGGGTGGGCTGGGTGTCGTCCACCACCAGCCCGGGCACGAACGCGTCCAGGTCGCCGATGTCCTCGGCCACCAGGCTGTCGATGACGTCCGCGCCGATGACCTGCAGGGTGATCGGCACGTCCTGCAATTCCTGCTCGCGGCTCTGCGCGGTGACGGTGATGGTGTCCAGCGTGGTCGCCGCCCGCTCGCCTTCCGGCGTCGCCTGCGCCAGCGCGGTGCCGCCCGTCCCCAGCACCACGCACCCGCCGAACAGCGCGCGGCGCAATCCCACCACCAGACTCCGTTGCATCACGTTCATCGCTTCCTCCCAAGATGCGTTGTGCCGGGCCGGCATCACGATGCCGGCGGCGTCTTCGCGGATTCCCCTTGCGGCCCGGCATCGCAACTGCCGGGCTGCGCATCGATCCATTCGCGGATCAGTCGCACGCCTTCGTCGTGCGCGACCGAGCGGCCCAGCTCCGGCATCATCACCGCCGGGTCGGTGCTGGCCAGCCGGTAGTCGAAGATCGACGCGGCGGCGTCGCCCGGCACGATGTCGTAGCGGCGGTCGCCGGTGCCCTTGCCGGCGGCGATCGGCTGCTTGCAGAAACCGAGCTTGAGCCGGTCGTGGGTGCCGGCGTCCAGCCACAGGCCGGAAGTGATGGCCGGGCCGGTCGCGCTGTGGCAATGCCCGCAGTTGATGTCCAGGTAGGCGCGCGCGCGCGCTTCCAACGGTGCACGCGCATCCGCCGCGTCGGCCGCGCGCGGCACTTCGGCCAGGGCTGGCAGTCCGGCCAGGTAACCGAGGCGCGCCAGGCGTGCGAGCTGGTTCTCGCGGCCGCCGGCGTAGTCGAAATCGCGGTTGAGGTGGCGCGCCTTCGGCCCGATCGGCTGCAGCCTGCGCGCGCGGTTGTCGGTGATGTGGCAACCGCCGCACTGGTTCTGGTCGGGCACCTGGTATTCGACGGGCTCGCGCCGGCCCTGCCCGTCCACCAGTTCCAGCGGCACCAGCTCGCCGGTGCGCTTGAGCGTGGCCCGGTCCTGCGCCTCGTTCCAGACATAGGGCAGCGCCACCCAGCCGTCGGTGCGGCGCACCAGCAGGCGGGTCTCCACCAGCCGCACCTTCGACAGGTCCAGCGCCTCGTCGCGCAGCGGCGACTGCGATGGCGGCGTGCGCGCCACCGACTTGCCGTCCCATGCATCGCCCGGCGGCAGCGGGTAGTAGAAGGTCTTGCTGAGGATGGTGCCGACCGGGAAATCCAGCGCCGCATCCGGCCGGTAGACGGCCGCCGCGCCTTCCGGCATCCATACGGTGCGCAACTTGTGCGCGTAGTCGGTGAACAGCGGCGTATTGAGATCGTAGGGCACCACGCCCGCGTTGGTCCGCAGCATGCCGCCCTCGATGCGCAGCACGCCCCACTCCTCCAGCGTGGCCGGCTGGCCTTCGGCGAAGAAATGCACCGGCCGCCCGCCGCCCCCGCACGCGGCCAATGCCCAGGCCAGCAGAGCCAGCACGCCGCATCGCACCCGTCTCTGCCGCATGCTCAACCCCGTTTCAGGTCCACCGCGGGCAGGCGCGGCAGTTCGCAGTCGTAGGGCTTGGTGTCCTTGCTCGGATTCCTGTAACCGCCGGGGCCGTCGGCGTTGATGACGCCACTGACGCCGCGGATGCAGATCTGCGGCCCGGGCTTGCGGCCGTCCACCGTGCGCTGCGGGTTGTGGTAGCCGTCCCACAGCACGTCCGGCAGGCGCCCACGCAGGCCGTAGACGGCGATCTTCAGCGCCTTCAGGTCGAAGCCGTCGGGCGAATCGCCGCCGCCGGACAGCGTGTTGCCGTGGATGTGGATGCGCTCCGGATAGGGATCGAAGTTCGGCGACGCGCTGCTGTCCTTGTAGCCGGTCGAATAGACGCTGGAGACGATGATGTTGGTGGTGGCGTTGTCGCGGATCTCGTTGCCGAAGACCTCGATGTCGTCGTTGGAGTTGATGACGATGCCCGACCCCGCCGGCACGCTGGCCACCGGCGTGCCCTTGGCGCCGAAGTTCTCGTGGTTGTTGGCGATGACCTTGTTGTCGTACACGCGGATGTTGCCGCCCTGCTGCGACAGCCCGGGCATGTTGAACACCAGGATGCCGCCGGTATTGCCGGTGGCCACGTTGCCGTACACGTCGGCGTTGATCGTGTTCTCGATCTCGATGCCGGCCACGTTGCGCTCGGCGCGGCTGTTACGCACGATCACGCCGTCGGACTGTCCCACGTAGATGCCGGCGTCGGAGGCGCCGATGGACACGGTGTCCTCGATCAGCACGTTCTTCGTCAGCACTGGGTAGATGCCGTACGCCCCGTTCTTGGTGCTGGGCCCGCCGGTCCACTGCACCTTCACCCCGCGGATGGTGATGTTCTCCGACTCGCTGATCTTCAGGCCGTCGCCCTTGGAGTCCTCGATGGTCAGGTGCTCGATGGTGAAGTCGTCGCCGTTGACCAGCAGCCCTTCCGCGCCGGCCTTCTGCCCCTTGAAGCTCAGCACGCTCTTGTCCATGCCGGCGCCGCGGATGGTCACGCCGTCGGCGCGCAGCGACAGGCTGCGGTCGAACCGGAAGCGCCCGGCCGGGATCTCGATGACGTCGCCCGGCTTGGCGTCGAGCAGGCGCTCCTGCAGGGTGGCGGCGAATCCGCTGTCGTCCGCGGGCGCCGCGGGTGCTTCGGGCGCCTGCTGTCGGCAACCCGCGGCCCCCAGGGCGAGCGCGGCGATGGCCGCGATGGAAATGCTGCGCTGCATGAATCCTGCCTCCGTACGCCGGCGAATACGTGAGCCAGTCTCATGCGCCCGTGCGCTTTACGCCGAGGGCAGGAGCGGCATACTAAGGGGGGCAAAGCGGACAAGCTGGAGGGGCTTCGATGCGCTGGAGACCGGGTGCGCCGGGCGGCAACCGCCTGTCGATCGCCAACCTGCCCACCAACATGCTGTGCAGCCTGGTCCTGCTGGCCGGCGAACTGGGCGTGAGCTGCGAGAGCTGGTTCGCCGGCATGCGCCTGAACGTGCAGGAGATCCACGACCCGCAAGCGCGCGTGTCCTACCGGCAGGCCAGCGAGATCATCCGCCGCGCCCTGCCCACGCTGCCCATCGACGGCGTCGGCCTGGCCATCGGCGGCAAGCAGAACGGCGGCAACTTCGGCCTGCTGGGGCTGGCGATGAAGACCGCGCCCACCTTCGGCGACGCGGTGCAGATCGGGCTGGAATACCAGCGCAACCTGGGGCCGCTGATGGAACTGTCGCTGCACGAGCGCGACGGCGGCGCGCTGGCGGTGGTCGCCGCCGCGCCGCGCGAGGCCGACGACCTGCTGCCGTTCCTGTGCGAGGAGATGTTCTCCAGCATCCTGATGCTGGCGCGCGAACTGGCCGGCAACGAATTCTCGCCACTGCACCTGGAGCTGGGCTATCCGCCGCCGCGCTACGCGCAGCGCTACGGCGAACTGTTCGACTGCGAGGTCCGCTTCGGCCAGCCCCGCCACGCGATGGTGCTGGACCGGCGCTGGCTGGAGCTGCCCTTCGCCAGCTACAACCCTGTCACCTCGAGCCAGGCGCTGGCGCTGTGCCGCGCGCAACTGGCGGCGATGTCGCTGCGCGGCGAGACCACCGCGGCAGTGGAGCGCCAGTTGCGGCCGCGCCTGCGCGAGAACCCGCAGATGACCGACGTGGCCGCCGCCCTGCACCTGAGCGAGCGCACGCTGCGGCGGCAACTGGCGGAGGAGGAGATCAGCTTCAGCGCGATCCACGACCGCGTACGCACCGAGCGCGCACTGGAACTGTTGCAGGAGCCGGACCTGACCATCGCCTGGATCGGCGGCCAGATCGGCTTCAACGACGTGCGCGAATTCCGCCGCGCGTTCAAGCGCTGGACCGGGCGGACGCCAAGCCAGGCCCGGCTGCCGGCTTCATCGCGCTAGGCGGGCCGGCGTCCCGGGACGTGCTGCGCGCAGCCCGGGTTCCGGGCCATTGCTTCCACTTCCCCGTTCGCGCCAGGGCGCGGATCGCGCCCTGGCCGGGGAAATGCAGGAACGCGCGGATCGGCGTCAGTCGAGCACCATCACCGCATCGACCTCGAACGCCGCGCCCTTCGGCAGCGCCGGGACTTCGATGGTCGAGCGCGCCGGGTACGGCGCGGCGAAGTAGTCCTGCATCACCGCGTTGACCGCGGCGAACTGCGACAGGTCGGTCAGGTACAGGCCCAGGCGCACGATGCGGTCCAGCGAACCGCCGGCGGCCTCGGCCACGGCCTTCAGGTTGTCGAAGGCGCGGCGCGCCTGCACGGCGACGTCGCCTTCCACCAACGCACCGGTGGCCGGGTCCAGCGGGATCTGGCCCGAGAAATAGACGGTGTTGCCGGCGCGCACGGCCTGCGAATACGGGCCGATGGCGGCCGGGGCGTGGTCGGTGTGGATGATCTGCTTGGCCATGGACGGCTCCCTTCTGCGGAAGTGGCATTGTAAGCCGTAGCCCTGCGAGAGGACTCCCGCCCCGATGCCTTTATGGGCACCCACCCCCGCACAAACCACTAGAAAGTCGACGAAACCCACCACGCAACCGGCATGACAGGCCATGCCTCCTGTAGGAGGGGCTTCAGCCCCGACGCTTTGGAAGTATCAAGCCCAGCCCGAACCTGCCCAAGGACATCGAAGCCGATTGCACACATCACGCGGCAAAGCGCCCGTCGCAGAGCACTCCAGCTCGCGCCCGACAGTCCTTCTGTATCTACATGATGAAACTGCGCCGCAGCACGCCGCGATGGATGAATCGCATGGCCGCTGCCTGCTTGCGGGCGTGGTCGGGGCTGAAGCCCCTGCTACAAGGTTCTGCTGCCGTTCGTGCAGCCGGCCTTGCTGTGCTTTCGGGGCCGGGTGCACGGAGCCTAGTGCCTGAAAAGCATCGGGGCTGAAGCCCCTCCTACAGTGCCGGGATCACTGGCGGCGGACGCCGTGGACGACGTTGAGGCGCCGCAGGCGGCGCATCACTTCGGCCAGGTGGTTGCGGTCGCGCACCTGGATGGAGAAGCGCAGCACGGCCATGTTGATGTCGCGCTCCAGGTATTCCACGCGCTCGATGTTGGACTGGCTCTTGGCCACCGCCGCGGCCACCTGCGCCAGCACGCCGGGGCGGTTCTCCACGTCGATCAGCAGCGAGGCGTCGTAGTCGCCGGTGACGTTGGCGTCCCAGGCGATCGGCACCCAGCGCTCGGGCGACTTGCGGAACTCGGTGACGTTGGGGCAGTCCAGGCGGTGCACCACGATGCCTTTGCCCGCGGTGTGGTAGCCCATCACCTCGTCGCCGGGGATCGGCTGGCAGCACTGCGCGAAGCTGACCACGCCGCGCTCGCCGCCGGTGATGAGGATCTTCTCCTGCGAATGCTTGGAATGGCCGCCGCCGCGCAGTTCGGCGAACGCGGTCAGCGCCTGCGCGGCCTGCGCCGGCATCCAGTTGCCCAGCGCCACGTCGGCCAGGAAGGCTTCCAGGCGCGGATAGCGGTGCTCGGCCAGGAAGGCTTCCAGGCGCTGCTGCGGCAGCCGTTCCAGCGAACTGTCCAGCTCTTCCAGCGCACGGTCGAGCATGCGATGGCCGAGCTGCACCGCGTCCTCGTGCTCCAGTTGCTTGAGCTGGTGGCGGATCGCGGTGCGCGCCTTGCTGGTCACCACGAACTCCAGCCACTGCGGCTTGGGCGCGGCCGACTTGGCGGTGATGATCTCCACGCTCTGCCCGCTGCTCAGCCGCGTGCGCAACGGCACCAGCTTCTTGTCCACGCGCGAAGCCACCGCCTGGTTGCCCACGTCGGTGTGCACCGCGTAGGCGAAGTCCAGCGCGGTGGAATTGCGCGGCAGCGACAGGATCTTGCCCTTGGGCGTGAACAGGTAGACCTCGTCGGGGAACAGGTCGACCTTGACGTTCTCCAGGAATTCCAGCGACGAGCCGGCCGCGCGCTGGTTCTCGATCAGCTCGACGATCCACGCGTGCGCGCGGTTCTGCGCGCTGTTGGGCGAATCGGTACCGTACTTGTAGGTCCAGTGCGCGGCGATGCCGCGCTCGGCGATCAGGTCCATCTCCTGGGTGCGGATCTGCACCTCGATCGGCGAGCCGTAGGGGCCGAACAGCACCGTGTGCAGCGACTGGTAGCCGTTGGCCTTGGGGATGGCGATGAAGTCGCGGAAGCGTCCGTCCAGCGGCTTGTACTGCGCGTGCACCGCGCCCAGCGCGTGGTAGCAGTCGCGCACCGACTCCACCACCACCCGGAAGCCGAACACATCCATCACCTGGTCGAAGCTCTTTCCCTCGCCGCGCATCTTGTTGTAGATGCTCCACGGCGTCTTGATCCGGCTGACCAGCCGGTGCTCGATGTCTTCCTTGGTCAGCCGCTGCGACAGGTGCGCCTCGATCTGCGCCATCGACTCGCGCCGCACCACCGGCTGGCTGCGGATGTGCTTCTCGATCACCGCGTGGCGCCACGGGTGCAGCGCGCGGAAGCCCAGGTCCTGCAACTCGGACTTGACCAGGTTCATGCCCAGGCGCTGGGCGATGGGCGCGTAGATCTCCAGCGTCTCGCGGGCGATGCGGCCGCGCGCCTCGGCGCTTTGCGCGCCCAACGTGCGCATGTTGTGCAGGCGGTCGGCCAGCTTGATCATGATCACGCGCAGATCGCGCGACATCGCCAGCAGCATCTTGCGGAAGCTCTCGGCGGCGGCCTCCTGGCGGTCGCGGAACTTCAGCTTGTCCAGTTTGGTGACACCGTCGACCAGCTCGGCGACGTTCTCGCCGAACTCGGCGGCGATCTCCGCGCGCGTGAGCGGCGTGTCCTCGATGGTGTCGTGCAGGATCGCCGCGATCAGCGTCTCGGCGTCCATGCCCAGTTCCGCCAGCACGCCGGCCACGGCGACCGGATGGGTGATATAGGGCTCGCCCGACCTGCGCGTCTGCCCGGCGTGCGCCGCGGCGCCCACTTCCCACGCCCGGCGCAGCAGCGGCAACTGCTCGGTGGGCAGGTAGGAGGCGGTCTTCTCGAACTGTGCGACGTAGTCGGGCACCGCTCCGTCGCGCGACGAAACGGAGGTGCGGTGCGCCTTGGCGGTACGGCCTGGGTTCATGCCGCCAGCCTATGCCAGACGGGTGGGAACGGCAACGCGAAGACCGCCGCGGAAACGGCGAAGGCCCGCTTGCGCGGGCCTCCGGTCATCCTGCGTTCCGGCTGGGGAACGGCGGCGGGTCCGACCTCAGTCGTCGCCCTTGGACATGTCCTCGTCGGCCACCACTTCGGCGGCGGCCCATTCCAGCGCCTCGCGCTCGGCGCGCTCGCGCTCGGCCTTCTCCACGCGGTCGATCAGGTCGTTGTCGATGCGGCGCGCGGCGATCTCGCGCAGCGCCAGCACAGTCGGCTTGTCCTGGGCTTCGCTGTTGTCGATCTGCGCATCCACGCCGTTGGCCAACTGGCGGGCACGGCGGGCGGCCATGGTGACCAGTTCGAAACGGTTGTTGACGACTTCCAGGCAATCTTCGACGGTGATGCGGGCCATGCGGGCTCCCGGCGACCCGGCGGGCCGCCCAGTGAATACGGAAAGGGGCAGGGATTGTAGGCAGGCAGGGACGGCAATGCAAGCCTTTTCTTGAAAATCAATCGGTTAGCCCGTATTCCACTGTAGGAGGGGCTTCAGTCCCGACCGCATGGCTTACCAGTAGGCATTAGTCTGTTCATCATCCGGGCGCGCTGCGGCGCGTTCGCCGCCTTGCTCCCGGAAGGGCCATCGGGGCGCGGGCTGAAGCCCCTCCTACAGCCAGCTCCGTCATTCGGCCAGCAGGGCCGCGATCAGCCCGGCGTGGCGCTGGTCCTGCGCTTCGCGGCGCAGGCGGCTGGCGGTGAAGATGGCGTGCATCTGCACCACGGCGTCCTCGAACACGTCGTTGACGATCACGTAGTCGAACTCGCCGTAGTGCGACATCTCCTCGCGGGCGGCGGCCAGGCGGCGCTGGATCACTTCCTCGCTGTCCTGTCCGCGGGCGCGCATGCGCTGCTCCAGCGCAGCGCGCGACGGTGGCAGAATGAACACGCTGACCGCTTCCGGCACCTTCTCGCGCACCTGCCGCGCGCCCTGCCAGTCGATCTCCAGCAGCACGTCCTTGCCGGCCGCCAGTTGCGGCTCCACCGACTGCCGGGCGGTGCCCTTCCAGTCGCCGTGCACGCGCGCGTACTCGAAGAAATCGCCGGCGCGGATCATCGCCTCGAACTCCTCGGCGCCGATGAAGTGGTAGTGCTGCGCGTGGCGTTCGCCCGGGCGCGGCCCGCGCGAGGTGAACGAGATCGACAGGGCGATTTCCGGATCGCGCGCCAGCACCGCGTTGACGATGCTGCTCTTGCCGGCGCCGGAGGGGGCCGCGACGATGTAGAGCGTCCCCCGCTGCGCGGGGACCGGTTCCTTGGCGCCTGCCGCGCGCTCCATGAAAGCGGGATCGCGCTCGTTCAAAATTTGCTGAGTCATTGTTGCGTCCTGGTGGCGGCCCCGCCTGCCCCGTTCCGGCGGCCGTGAAGCCGCTCTCGAATCATTCGTCATGATTCACGGGTCACGATCACTCGATGTTCTGCACCTGCTCGCGGATCTGGTCGATCAGCACCTTCAGCTCCACCGCGATGTTGGTGGTGCGGATGTCCACCGACTTGGAGCCCAGCGTGTTGGCCTCGCGGTTGAACTCCTGCAGCAGGAAGTCCAGCCGGCGGCCCTGCGGCTCCTTCTGGGTGAAGATGCGGCGGATCTCCTTGACGTGGCTGTCGAGGCGGTCGAGCTCCTCGTCCACGTCCAGCTTCTGCAGCCACAGCACCAGTTCCTGCTCCAGCCGGCCCTGCTCCATGTTCTGCGCCACGTCGGCCAGTCGCGCCTCCAGCTTCTGCCGCTGGCCGGCGCGGATCTGCGGGATCAGCGTGCGCGCCTCGGCGGCCAGCGCGGCAATGCCGTCCACGCGCTCCAGGATCGCCGCCACCAGCTTGCCGCCCTCGCGCTCGCGCGCGGCGACGAACTGGTCCAGCACCACGTCCAGCAGCGCCAGCGCCTCGGCCTGCAACGCCTCCATGTCCACGCCCTTGCTCTGTAGCACGCCGGGGAACTGCAACAGCTCGGTGAGTTCGGTGCGCAGGTTGGGCAGGCGCGCGGACAGGTCCACCGCCAGTTCCGACAACTGCGCCACCACGCCTGGGTTGATCTGCAGGGCGCCCTCACCCTCCGTCGCGCGCAGGCGCAGGGTCAGGTCCAGCTTGCCGCGCGACACCCGCGCGGTGACGCGCTCGCGCAACGCCGGTTCCAGCGTGCGCAGTTCGTCCGGCAGGCGGAGCCCCAGCTCGAGGAAGCGATGGTTGACCGCGCGCAGTTCGGCCGCCAGCGTGCCGCCCTCGGCGGTGCGTTCGGCGGCGGCGAACGCCGTCATGCTGCGGATCATGCGGGTGTGCCCGGGAAACGAATGAGCGGCGCATCTTAGCAGCCCGGCGCCCGCGGCCGGGGGCCGGGCGGGCGGACTGGTAGACTTCGCCCCCCTCACCGCGGATGCCCCCATGTCCTTTTCCCGCCCCAGCGGCCGCCAGCCCGACCAGATGCGCGACGTCAGCATCCTGCGCAACTACACCCGCCACGCCGAGGGTTCGGTGCTGGTCGGCTTCGGCCACACCCGCGTGCTGTGCACGGCGACGGTGGAGAACAAGGTGCCCGGCTTCCTGCGCGGCAAGGGCGAGGGCTGGGTGACCGCCGAGTACGGCATGCTGCCGCGCTCCACCCACACCCGCAGCGACCGCGAGGCCTCGCGCGGCAAGCAGGGCGGGCGCACGCTGGAGATCCAGCGCCTGATCGGCCGCACTCTGCGCGCCTGCGTGGACCGCGTGGCGCTGGGCGAGCGCACCATCACCCTGGACTGCGACGTGCTGCAGGCCGACGGCGGCACCCGCACCGCGGCCATCACCGGCGCCTACGTGGCGCTGGTGGACGCGGTGAACTGGCTGAAAGCGCGCAACGAGATCAAGCGCGATCCGATCCACGGCGCGGTGGCCGCGGTCTCGGTGGGCGTGTACCGCGGCGTGCCGGTGCTGGACCTGGACTACGCCGAGGACAGCAACTGCGACACCGACATGAACCTGGTGATGAACGACGGCGGCGGCTTCATCGAATTGCAGGGCACCGCCGAGGGCCACGCCTTCCGCCGCGACGAACTGGACGCGCTGCTGGCGCTGGGCGAGAAGGGCATCGGCGAGCTGTTCGCCGCCCAGCGCGTGGCGCTGGCGGGGTAGTCCTTTCCCTTTTTCAATTGTGGGAGCGACGCAAGTCGCGATGAAGCTTTACCGATAGACCATCGCGACTCACGTCGCTCCCACAACCACCATCGCCCCACTCGACGCCTCCGCATGCCGCAGACCCTCAGCCTGGTCACCCTCCTCGTCGACGACTACGACCGCGCCATCTCGCATTACCGCGACGCGCTGGGCTTCGAAGTGCGCGAGGACACCGACCTGGGCGGCGGCAAGCGTTGGGTGCGGGTGGCGCCGCCGGGCAGCACGGAAACCGACCTGCTGCTGGCGGTGGCGAGCACCGACGCGCAGCGCGCCCGCATCGGCGACCAGACCGGCGGGCGCGTGGGCTTCTTCCTGCGGACGGACGATTTCTGGCGCGACCACGCGCGGATGACCGCCGCGGGCGTCGAGTTCCTGGAAGCGCCGCGCGAGGAAAGCTACGCCACCGTCGCCGTGTTCCGCGATGCCTACGGCAACCGCTGGGACCTGCTGCAACCCAGATCCTGCTGAAACCCACCGGATGACCCGATGAAACTCGTCCTCGCTTCCTCCAACCACGGAAAGCTGAAAGAACTGCGCGGCCTGCTGGCCGACAGCGGCATCGAGCTGGTCGCGCAGTCCGACCTGGGCGTGGAAGACGCCGACGAAACCGGCGCCACCTTCGTCGAGAACGCGCTGATCAAGGCCCGGCACGCCAGCCGACTGACCGGCCTGCCCGCGCTGGCCGACGATTCCGGCATCTGCGTGGACGCGCTGAAGGGCGCGCCCGGGCTGTATTCGGCGCGCTACGCCGGCGCCCATGGCGATGCCCGGCGCAACATCGACAAGTTGCTGGCCGACCTGGCGGACGTGCCCGTGGACGCCCGCGGCGCGCACTTCTACTGCGTGCTGGTGCTGCTGCGCCACGCCGACGATCCGCAGCCGCTGATCGTGGAAGGCGAGTGGCAGGGACGCATCCTGCACGAATGCCGCGGCACCGACGGGCACGGCTACGACCCGGTGTTCTTCGATCCGCAGTTCGGCCAGACCGCGGCGGAGATGCCGCTGGCGCAGAAGAACCGCATCAGCCACCGCGGCAAGGCGCTGGCGACGCTGAAGCAGCGGCTCGCTTCGGGCCTGTAACCCGCCCGGCACGCTCGCCGCATCCGGAGGCCCGCGACGCACGGAATCGGGATATCCCGGTTCCTGCACAGCATTTTCCTGCAGGAGCTATGGAGCGCGATCCATCTCTCGACGGAATCGGGGGCCACGGCCAAGCGGCTCTGGATTCCTGCTTCCGCGGGAGCGGCCGGGTAAAAGCAGTACGCTGTCCCGAGTCCCGAGTCCCGGAACTCCAGAACCCTACTCATCAATCCCGAATCCCCTTCCCCGCCGCATGCTGATCCCGCCGCCCCTGTCGCTGTACGTGCACCTGCCCTGGTGCGTGCGCAAGTGCCCGTACTGCGATTTCAATTCGCACCAGGGCAAGGGCGAGCTGCCGTTCGACGCGTACGTGGACGCGCTGCTGCGCGATCTGGACCAGGACCTGCCGCTGGCATGGGGGCGCGTCGTGCACAGCGTGTTCTTCGGCGGCGGCACGCCCAGCCTGTTCCCGCCGGAGGCGATCGACCGTTTCCTGCAAGGCGCCAGCAGCCGGCTGCGCTTCGCGCCGGGCGCCGAGATCACGCTGGAAGCCAATCCCGGCACCGCCGAGCACGGCCGCTTCGAGCTGTACCGCGCGGCCGGCGTCAATCGCGTCAGCTTCGGCATCCAGAGCTTCGACGACGGCTGCCTGGAGAGGCTCGGCCGCATCCACGACAGCCGCGAGGCCGAGCAGGCGGTGAAGCTGGCGCAGGACGCCGGCCTGGACAACCTCAACCTGGACCTGATGTACGCCCTGCCCGGGCAGACCCTGGCGATGGCCGAGCACGACCTGCAACGCGCGTTCACCCTGCAACCGGCGCACATCTCGCATTACCAGCTCACACTGGAACCCAACACCGTGTTCTTCGCGCGGCCGCCGCAGGGCATCCCCGACGACGACGCGGCATGGGACATGCAAGAACACTGCCAGTCGCTGCTGGCCGAGGCCGGCTACGGCCATTACGAGGTCAGCGCCTATGCGCGCGCGGGCCGCCAGTGCGCGCACAACCTCAATTACTGGCGTTACGGCGATTACATCGGCATCGGCGCCGGCGCCCACGGCAAGATCAGCCTGGGCGCGGACCAGCGCATCCTGCGCCGCTGGAAGGTGAAGCACCCGGCGGCCTACCTGGCCGGCGCGGGCGGCGCGGACTCGATCGGCGGGGACGACGACATCGCACCCGCTCGCCGCCCGTTCGAATACATGCTCAACCTGCTGCGCCTGCACGAAGGCTTCGCACTGGCCGACTTCCAGGCCAGGACCGGGCTGGATGCCCGCGTCATCGCGCCGCAGCTCGCCGAGGCCGCCGAACGGGGCTGGCTGGCGTGCACCGCCACCCACGTCCGCCCCACGCCGCTGGGGCGCCGGTTCACCAACGACCTGGTCTCGCTGTTCCTGACGAACTGATCACTGATCCGGCATCGCGCGCGCCACCGGGCTTGTCGGCGGCGCGCGCTGGGATGATGATGCGACGAAAGGGGAGCCAGCCAACACTCATGCCAGCACCACCACCGCCCTCGCCTGCGCCCATGACGATCGCGTCGGCCCCGCTGCCGCCGCGCGTGCGGCGCGTGCTGCAGGGGCTGTTCGACCACATCGCCAACGACATGGTCAGCGCGCTCGGCGGCATGCTGGTGGAGTTCGAGCAGCGGCTGTTCAAGGAGGCCGAGCAGGCGCGCAACAACCAGCGCCAGGCCGAGCTCTTCGTCAACCTGCGCGCGCTGCAGAAGAACCGCGGCGAACTGGCCCCGCACTTCATGTTCGGCCTGGAGGCCGAGCTGGCCGGCATCCGCACGCCGCGCGCCGCGCCCGGCGACAAGTCGCCCGCGAAGCTGGACTACCAGACGCTGACGCTGGTGGAAGACGCAGTGATGGACCAGGAGATCGTGCTGCGCGAAGTCGCGCGCCGCCACGAGCAGCGCGGCAACGCGCAGATCCTGATGCTGGGCCAGCGCTTCGGCGTGCTGGCGGGCAGCCCGGCGTTCGAGGCGGACACGCTGCCGCTGGGCCCGTACCGCCTGTGCAACGTGCTGAAGGATGCCTCCGCCACCCTGGAACTGGCGCTGGACGCGCAACTGGTGCTGTACCGCACCTTCGACCACAAGGTGATGCACAACTACACCGAGTGGGTCGCGACCATGAACGAATTCCTGGCGCGCGAGGGCATCCTGCGCGGCCTGGCCTACGCGCCGCGGCGCGTGCGCAATCTGGAAGCCGAGATCCGCCGCCATCCGCGCGACGCCGGCACCGCGCGGCCGATGACCGGCTGGCAGGGCGGCATGTCGCACTGGGCCACGCTGACGCCGGAGCAGTTGCAGGCCGTCGCCGGCGCCCTGACCGGCACCGCGGCGGGAACGCCCGACGCCGCGGGCGGCGATGCGCATGCGCTTGCGGCCGGCGGTGGCGGATCCGGTGGCGGTGGCGGCGCGGGTGCAGGTGCAAGTGCAGGCGGTGCGCCGGCGGCCGGAGACGGCCTCGCAGGCTCGTTCGAAGTGTTGCAGAAGCTGCTCGCGATCCGCCGCCAGGGCATGCAGGCCGATGCCTGGACCCAAGGCGGCGATGCCGGCGGCGACGCGGCGGCGGGCTGGCCGTCCCAGGACATGCCGGGCGGCGCCGCGGAAGCGGGCGCAGGCGGCGGTTCTGGTTCCGGTGGCGGTTCCTCCGGCGGCGGTGGCGGCTTCGGCGGCGGTGGCGGATCCGGTGAGGGCAGTGGTGGCAGTGGCGGCGGCATCAGCGGTGCCGGCGGCACCGGCACGCACGGCCATGCCGGCGGTCCGACGGGCGGCGGCATGGCCGGCATGCGCCGCCTGCTGCCCACCCCGGACGTGCTGAACACCCTGCAAAGCCTGCAGGGCCTGCCCCTGCCGACGCGCGCGCCCGAGCAACCGCGACGCACTGTGCAGGACCTGCAACAGGCGTTGCTGGACCGATTGCGCACCCAGCACGGCCCGCAGGCCACACTGGCCAGCGCCGACGCGGACACCTTCGAACTGCTGGACCTGCTCTACAACGAGATCGAACGCGAAGTGCAGCACGACGCGCCGGCCGCCGACATGCTGGTGCGGCTGCAGGTGCCGGTGGTGCAGGCCGCCTTGCGCGACCGCAACTTCTTCCTGCGCGCCCAGCATCCCGCGCGCGACCTGCTCAACACCGTGGCCGAATCCGGCGCCACCTGGCTGGGCGACGAGGACGTGGACCCGCACCTGGTGCAGAAGCTGCACACGGCGGTCGAGACCGTGGTGGAGACCTACGAGGGCGACGAAGCCGTCTTCGAGCAGGCCAACCACAGCGTGCAGCAGCACCTGCAGGCCGCCGCGCGCAAGGCCGAGCTGGCCGAGCGCCGCCACATCGAGGCCGCGCGCGGCAAGGACCGGCTGGAAGTCGCCAAGCACCGCGCCGCCGAGACCATCGAATCGGCGATGAGCGAATCGCAGCCGCAGAAGTTCGTGCAGGCGCTGCTCAACCAGGCGTGGGCCGACGTGCTGACACTGACGCTGCTGCGCAACGGCGAGGAATCGGCCGACTGGGCCGAACAGTTGCAGACCACGCTGGAGATCGTCTCCGCCACCACCGGCAACGCGCCGGCTCATCCCGAACTGGCCGGCAAGGTCGAGAAGTCGCTGGTGCAGGTGGGCTACCACGAGGACGAGGCCGCGGCGATCGCGCGCCGGCTGTCGAGTTCGGAAGAGGACGAGACCACCTCGCGCACAGAACTGACCGCGCGCCTGAAGGCGCGCGCGCGCCTGGGCGACAAGGGCGAGCAGAAGAAGAAGGTGCTGACGCCGCGTTCGCCGGAAGAGCAGGAATGCTACGACTACCTGCGTACCCTGCCCTTCGGCACCTGGTTCGAATTCACCAAGAACCAGCAGGGCGACGTGCAGCGCCAGCGCCTGTCGTGGTTCAGCCCGGTCACCGGCAATGCGCTGTTCGTCAACCAGCGCGGCCAGCGCGTGGGCGAGCATTCGCTGGATACGCTGGCGCGGCTGATGGCCAAGCACCAGGTGCAGGTGGTGACCGAGGACCGCGGCCGCCTGATCGACCGCGCCTGGAATGCCACCCTCAACGCCCTGCGCAGTCTCACCGGCCGGCGCGGCGACGAAGCCGGAGACGCCGCATGATCCGCGAATTCCGCCGCGCGCGCCGCCGCAACCTGCCGCAGCCGGTGCCGGTGTTCGACCTGATGACCGAGCAGATGGTCGGCCGCCTGGGCAACCTGTCCGAATCGGGCATGCTGCTGGTGGCCAGTTCGCCGATGGTGGAGGACGCGCTGTACCAGTTGCGCTTCCACCTGCGCGACGCGCACGGCCACGATGCGCCCATCGACGTGGGCGCGCACGTGGTGTGGTGCGCGCAGGCCAACACCCCGGGCCAGTCCTTCGCCGGCCTGCGCTTCCTGACCGTCGAGCGCGACGCGCTGGAACGGCTGCGGCAGTGGGTCAACGCCGGCCCGGAAGCAGAGTAGAAAGCAGTGAAGTCGTGCGCTTCGCGCACTGAAAGCCGGCGGCTTGCGCCGCCTGCAAAGAGTGAAGAAAAGCGCTTACGCTCCTGACTTGCAGGCTGCGCAGCAGCCGACTTACTCCCTTCACAGGCCGCGCCAGCGGCCGACTTCACTCCTCACCCCTTACCGCTTCACCCGTTTGCGGCAAAATGGCGGTTCTCCCGCACGAGCCGCCGCCATGAACGCCCCCGCCGACTTCGCCACCGACCTCGTTCCGCTGTACGCCGACCACCTGGCGGCGATGAAGCGCCGCGCGGACGAAGCGCTGGCACGCGGCGGCTTCGACCACCTGGTGGTGCCCAGCGGCACGCAGCACTGGCAGGTGTTCGACGACCGCGACTATCCCTACGCGGTCAACCCGCAGTTCAAGGCCTGGCTGCCGCTGACGCGCGTGCCCTATAGCTGGCTGGTCCATACGCCGGGCCAGCGGCCGAAAGTGGTCTTCTACCAGCCGTTCGACTACTGGCACGTGGTGCCGGACGCGCCCAGCGGCTGGTGGGTGGACCACTTCGACATCCACGTCATCCGCACGCCGGACGAAGCGCTGGCGCTGCTGCCGAAGCTCGCCGCACGCTGCGCCATCCTCGGCGAGCCGCAGAGCGCGCTGGGCGACTACGCGCCGAACAACCCGGAGCCGGTGATCCAGTACCTGGAATACCAGCGCTCCTACAAGACCCCGTACGAGATCGCGCTGATGCGGCAGGCACAGCGGCTGGCGGTGCGCGGACACCGCGCCGCGGAAGCCGCGTTCCGCGCCGGCCAGAGCGAATTCGGCATCCACATGGCCTACTGCACCGCGGTCGGCCAGGACGCCAACGACCTGCCCTACGGCAACATCGTCGGCCTCAACGAGCACGCCGCCGTGCTGCACTACACCGAGTTGCAGCGCGTGGCGCCGGACCCGCTGCGCAGCTTCCTGATCGACGCCGGCGCCAGCTTCCACGGCTACGCCAGCGACATCACCCGCACCTACGCCTACGACACCGGCAGCGAGTTCCAGGCGATGATCGACGCCGTGGACGCCGCCCAGCAACGCATGGGCGCCGGCGTGCGCGCCGGCGCGGACTACAAGCAGTTGCATGTGGACGCGCACCACACGCTGATGGGCATCCTGAAGGACTTCGGCGTCATCACCGTGTCGCCGGAAGCGGCCGTGGCCAGCGGCGTCAGCGCCGCCTTCTTCCCGCACGGCCTGGGCCACCCCATCGGCCTGCAGGTGCACGACGTGGCCGGCTTCGCCGCCAGCGACCGCGGCGGCCGCATCGAACGCCCCGCCGGCCACCCCTACCTGCGCATGACCCGCGTGCTGGAACCCGGCATGGTGGTGACCATCGAGCCGGGCATCTACTTCATCGACCTGCTGCTGGACGAAGTGAAGAAGAACGGCCACGCCGCCAGCATCGACTGGGCGCGCGTGGACGCCTTCCGTCCCTACGGCGGTATCCGCATCGAGGACGAAGTGCTGTGCACGGAAGGCGATGCGGACAACCTGACGCGGCCGGCGTTTGCGGAAGCCGGCTGATCGGGCACGCGGCACGCAATTCGAGTACCCCTTCTCTCGATTCACCAAGATGACCCAAGAGAATCCCTACCAAGCCCCCACGTCGCCCGCGAGCGACTCGGTGCGGGCTCCGCGCAGATGGACAGCCATGATCCTTTGCCTGGTGGCCTTTCAGGTACTGCTGGCCGCACTGTATGCGCCTGCGAGCCTGGACCAGTTCCGTAGCGGTGAGATAAGCGCACTGACATTCCTGGCCTGGATCCTCGCAAGCCTCTTCCTGATGCTTGGCGGTCTTGTGTTCCTGCACACGAAAAGGATGTCGGGCTATTTCTTCCTGGCCTCTGCGTTGCTCGGCGCATTGGCCTATCTGCAATGGCGCCCGGCCCACGTTCTTGCAGGCTTGCTTGTCGCCGTTTGCGCCGGACTGGTCAGTTCCGTATCTTCGCGTCGACCCGCCAGGGGGCAGGAATCCGCTTGAGCCGGCGCGCCTTCGCGGCGCGACTTCATCCCTGGGGCAAACGTCAGGTCAAAGGACATGCACGCGAATTCCGAATTCTTCGTCGGGTGGGGAACCCTGACGCTCATCAATGCCGGCCTGGCCCAGTCAAAGGGGCGCAGTGGACTGGGCTGGTGGCTGGGCTCGCTTTTCATTGGCCCGATAGCGACGCTCCTGATCGTTGCACTGCCGCCCGCCCCGGGCCGGGCAAGCTGATGCCTGCAAATCCGATGCGGCTCCGTGATATGGCGTGACCAGTTTCGGACTCCGGCCACGTGCCGACGGGCTGCGCAAGCCCGCCGGCTCAACGCCTCATCCGCCGGCCATGAACACCTCGATCTCCTCCGCGCTGCGCGCCAGCGCGTCGGTCAGGACCACGGGCTCGCTGTCGGTGACCAGCACGTCGTCCTCGGTGCGGATGCCGATGCCGCGCCACTGCGGGTCCACGGTGTCGTCGTCGTGGCCGACGTACAGGCCGGGCTCGATGGTGAAGACCATGCCCGGCTCCAGCAGGCGCGATTCGCCGTCGATGCGGTAGTCGCCGACGTCGTGCACGTCCAGGCCCAGCCAGTGGCCGGTCTTGTGGCGGTAGAAGCGGCGGTAGCTGCCGTCGGCGACGTTCTTCTCCAGCCGACCCTTCAGCAGTCCCAGCTTCAGCAGGCCCTCGGTCAGCACCTGCACCGCGGCGTTGTGGCCGGCCTCGTAGGGCAGGCCCGGCCGCGCCTGCGCCAGCGCGGCGCGCTGCGCGGCGCCCACCAGGTCGTGCAGCGCGCGCTGCGCCGGGGTGAAGCGGCCGTTGACCGGGAACGTGCGGGTGATGTCCGCCGCGTAGCCGCGGTATTCGGCGCCGGCGTCGATCAGCACCAGCTCGCCGTCGCGCGCCTGCGCGGTGTTGGCGCGGTAGTGCAGCACGCAGGCGTTGCGGCCGGCGCCGACGATGCTGCCGTAGGCCGGCCAGGCGTCGTGGGCGCGGAACACGCGCTCCACGTCGGCCTGCAGTTCGTACTCGCGGATGCCAGGACGGGCGGCGCGCATCGCCGCGCGGTGCGCTTCCACGCTGATGTCGGCGGCGTGCTGCATCAGCCGGATCTCGTCCTTCGACTTGAACAGGCGCAGTTCGTGCAGCAGGTGGCCCAGTTCCAGGAATTCGTGCGGCGGCTGCGCACCCTGCTTGACGTGCGCGCGCACGTGGCGCACCCAGCCGATCAGCTTGAGGTCGAAGTCGGCGTCGCGGCCGAAGTGGTAGTAGACGCGCGAACGGCCTTCCAGCAGACCGGGCAGGATCTCGTCCAGGTCGTCGATGGGATAGGCGTCGTCCATGCCGTAGTCGGCCACCGCGCCTTCCTGGCCCGCGCGCGGGCCGTCCCAGGCTTCGCGCTCGGCGTCGCGCTCGCGGCAGAACAGGATGGCCTCGCCGTGCTTGCGCCCGGGCACCAGCACCAGCACCGCCTCCGGCTCGGGGAAGCCGCACAGGTACCAGAAGTCCGAGTCCTGCCGGTACGGGTAATGGGTGTCATGGCTGCGCACGCGCTCGGGCGCGGCCGGCAGTACCAGGATGGCGTCCTCGCCGGCCATCCGCATCAACTGCCTGCGGCGGCGCGCGAACTCGGCCGCGCCGATGCCGGTCAGCGCCTTCATCAATTCAGTCGCCGGCGGTGCCGTGGCGCCATCACGCAATCGCCGTGCAGCAGCAGCGCGGCGACGCGGACGAATTCCTCCAGTTCGGCCAGCGCGTCCTCGTCTTCATCGTCCTCGCTGCTTTCGGCCGACGCCTTCGCCAGCCGCGCCAGGTCCTGCAAGGCTTCCTGCCCTTCCTCGGACAGCGGCGGCGCGGCGCCGGCGGCCAGGCCGAACCCGCCCAGGAAACCGCGGCACCACGCGAACAGCGCTTCGGCGCGCTCGTCCAGCGGCCGACCGGAAGCGGGCAGCAGCAGGTCGAAGCCGAAGCCGCGGTCCTCCAGTTGCGTCGCCGTGGCCTGGCGCAGCAGGTCCAGCGCGCTGCCGGGCGCGGGCGCGGGCAGTTGTTCGTCGGCCAGCACGTGCGCGGGCCAGGCCGGGGCGTCGTCGCCGCCGCCGGCCAGCCAGCCGCACAGCGCGCCGTGCAGCTCCGACGGCTCCACGGCCAGGCCGAGCTGGCGGGAAGCGGCCGCCACGTCGGCGATATCGGGTAGATCAGACATAGAGAAACGCAACTCGCCAAGGGTTCCGGACACCGCCGGCAGTGTAGCAACGAAATGCGTTTGCCCTGCTTGTTGAGCATGCCGACGGACGCCTAAACTGCCTCGATATTCCCGGCTCGGGACCGCCTGCCTCCATGCTTTCCCCCTCTGTCGCCGCCCTCCTGGCAACGGCCTCCCCGTTGGTGTCCCGGCTGCCCGTCATGGCGCTGGCGGCGCTGGTCCTGCTGGCCGTGCTGGCGATCGCCACGCGCCGCTGGTGGCAGTCCTGGCTGGATGCCCGCCACGCCCACGACGAGCCGCAGCGCAGCGAGGCGCAGCGCAACCGCGACGAACGGCTGAAGCTGGCGCTGTGGGCCTCGGGCGAGCAGTTCTGGGACTACGACCTGGTGGAGCGCAAGCTCTACCGCATGCGCGCGGACGAATCGGTCGCGCACGCGCCCGACATCACCGTGCTGACCCGGCTGGGTGAAGTGCCCACGATCCACGAGGACGACCTGCCGCTGGTGATGGAGCGCCTGCGCCTGCACCTGCAGGGCAAGGCGCCGCTGTTCATGTCCGAGCACCGCATGGACATGCGCGGCGACGGCACCTGGGTGTGGGTGCGCGCGCGCGGCCGCGTGGTCGAGCACGACGCCGAGGGCCGCCCCGCCCGCATCGCCGGCACCGGCCGCGACATCACCGCCAGCCGCAACGCGGAGAACCAGCACCGCATCGCCGGCGAGGTGATGCGCAGCATGAACGAGGCCGTGGCGGTGCTGGACTGGGCGCACCAGTTCGTCACCATCAATCCGGCCTTCACCCGCATCACCGGCTACGAGGAGGACGAGATCCTCGGCAAGCCCACCACCATGCTGGACAGCGACCAGCACGACGAGGCCTTCTTCGAGCGCATGAACCGCGAGCTGCGCCTGACCGGCCGCTGGTCCGGCGAGATCTGGAAGGTGCGCAAGGACGGCGAGGAGATCCTCTGCCGCATCGAGACCAACGTGGTGCCCGACGGCAGCGGCGAGCGCCCGCTGTACGTGCAGGTGCTGACCGACATCACCGAGCAGAAGCGCGCCGAGCAGGAACTGCGCTACCTGGCCAACTACGACACCCTGACCAGCCTGCCCAACCGCTCGCTGCTGTCCGAGCGCCTCTCGCGCGCCATCGTGCGCGCGCGCCGCGAGCAGGGCCACGTGGCGGTGCTGTTCATCGACCTGGACCGCTTCAAGGACATCAACGACTCGCTGGGCCACGCCACCGGCGATCGCATCCTGCGCGCCGCCGCCGCGCGCGTGCAGCAGACCGTGGGCACCCAGCACACGGTGGCGCGGCTGAGCGGCGACGAGTTCACCGTGGTGCTGGAGGACATCGGCGGCATGGCCGACGCCGAGGAGATCGCCCAGCGCATCATCCAGGCATTCCGCGCGCCGCTGAACTTCGGCGAACGCCTGGAACTGGCCGTCTCGCCCTCCATCGGCATCAGCCTGTACCCCGAGCACGCGCAGGTGCCCACCGAGCTGCTCAAGCACGCCGACACCGCCATGTACCAGGCCAAGGCCATGGGCCGGCACACCTACCAGGTGTATTCGGAGTCGATGGACGAGAAGAACCGCCACCGCGCCATCCTGGCCAGCGCGCTGCGGCGGGCGATCGACCGCAACGAGCTGTCGCTGGTGTTCCAGCCGCGCCTGTCGATCTCGCGCCAGCGCATCACCGGCGCCGAGGCGCTGCTGCGCTGGGACAGCAAGGAGTTCGGCACGGTTTCGCCGGCGCAGTTCATCCCGCTGGCCGAGGAGTCCGGGATGATCCTGGAGCTGGGCGCGTGGGCCTTGCAGCAGGCCTGCCACACCCTGCGCGACTGGCACGACGCCGGCCTGGAGGAACTGTCGGTGGCGGTCAACGTCTCGGCCACCCAGTTGCAGCGCGGCGACCTGCAGACCGTGGTGGCGCGCACCCTGCAGGAGACCGGCGTGCCGGCCAACCGGCTGGAGCTGGAACTGACCGAGAGCGTCATCATGGCCAGCCCCGAGCAGAACGCCGACACCCTGCGCGCCTGCCGCAGGCTGGGCATCTCGCTGGCGATCGACGATTTCGGCACCGGCTATTCCTCGCTGGCCTACCTCAAGCGCCTGCCGCTGACCACGCTGAAGATTGACCGCGAATTCATCAGCGACCTGACCCACGACACCGACGACGAAGCCATCACCAGCACCATCATCACCATGGGCCAGTCACTGGCGCTGAAGGTGGTGGCCGAGGGCGTGGAAACGTGGGACCAGTACGAGTTCCTGCGCAACCACGGCTGCGACGAGGTGCAGGGCCACTGGGTCTCGCAGGCGCTCTCCGCCGACCAGTGCCTGCGCTTCATCCGCGACTACTACCCCGGCTCCGGCATCCGCGCAGCGTCCTGAACGCACCCCCTGCAGGAGCGGCTTCAGCCGCGACCGCACGGCCTGAAGAGCCTTCAAGCCACGGATTGACACGGATCAGCACGGATAAAGCGGATCAAAGCTCCCAGGAGCTTTATCCGTGTCATCCGCGTTTATCCGTGCTGATCCGTGTCTCCCGCTTTTTCTGGCAGTGCGGTCGCGGCTGAAGCCGCTCCTACAGGGCCTTGGGGTGCGCGGGGGCGAACCCTGCGCGGGTTCCCGGTCCGGTCGCTTGACCGCCTGCCGGAGGCGCGCCTATCGTGGCCGCCATGGACAACGCCGACCTCCTCGACCAGCTACGCCGCCTCGGGACGCGCATCCAGGACCTGGCGGACCGCTGCCAGCGGCTGTCCGACGAGAACCGCAGCCTGCGCCAGCAGCAGGAGCAACTGGTCGGCGAGCGCTCGCAACTGCTGGCCAAGAACGAGCAGGCGCGCTCGCGCGTGGAAGCCATGATCACCCGCCTGAAATCGCTGGAGCAGCACACGTGAGCGGCAACGAGACGGTCAGCGTCCACATCCTGGACCGCGAATACACCGTCGGCGTGGCGCCGGAGGAACGCTCCAGCCTCACCGCCGCGGCCAAGCTGCTGGACAGCCGCATGCGCGAAGTGCGCGGCAGCAACCGCATGGCGGCGGTGGACCGCGTGGCCGTGCTGGCCGCGCTGAATCTGGCACACGAATTGCAGCAGTTGCGCGACGAGCAGCACGCGCGCAACCGCGAAGTGGAACGCACGCTGCAGGACCTGCACCGCAAGCTGGACGGCGCGCTCGGCACGCCGTAGCGGCGGCACGCATCGCACCCCGACCATTGCCTGAATCTGCCGACGAACGGGCTAGGCAATTTTCTCCCGATCGCTATACTGGCCTCGCGTCCTCTGCTGTCCTCGACAGCGCGCGCAAACATTCGCCTTGTCCCTTAATGACGACCACGGGATGGCGACGGTAACCGGGAGTGCAGGTCTGCCTCGCAGCGGAAAGCCCGATGGTTTCCCAGCCTTCCCACTTGAACCCCGGGTTCAAGGTCGTTTCGCGAGCATCGTTCACGGCGGAGGACGTATTTTTTTCTTTCCGCGGCAGCGGCATCAGCCGCGACCCGGCAGGTCCTGTTGCACCCGCCCTTGAGCGGGATGACTTCGAAGCGAAGCCGCATGCACCGGGGACCCGACGCGCAGGGCCGTGACTGACGCCGCTCCGCAGTCCCACGCCGGCAACGCCGGTGCGCATGCCGTAAAATCCGCGCATGCCCGCCCTTCCTTCTCCCCTGCGCCCATGACCGCATCGCGCGATGCGCTGCGCCGCGATCTGCGCGCGCGCCGCCGTGCCCTTCCCGCCGCCGAACGCATCGCCGCCGCCGACGCGCTGGCGGCGCGGCTGCTGGCGCTGCCGTTCGCCCCGGACCGCGGCTACGTGGCCGGCTACTGGGCCATGGACGGCGAGATCGGCCTGCACGCCTGGCAACTGCGGCTGCCCAAGGGGCTGGTGTACTGCCTGCCCCTGCTGGCCGAGGACGACACCTTGCGCTTCGCGCCGTGGCGGCCGGGCGACGGTCTGGTGACCAACCGCTACGGCATCCCCGAACCGGACGTGGACCCGCGTTCGGGCCTGCCGGCCGCGGACATGGCGCTGATCGCGGTGCCGCTGGTGGGCTTCGACGCGCACGGCCAGCGCCTGGGCATGGGCGGCGGCTGGTACGACCGCACCCTGGCCCCGCGCCTGCAACGGCCCGCGCCGCCGTGGCTGGTGGGCGTGGGCTTCGGCATGCAGCGCCTGCGCGCGCCGCTGGACGCGCAGCCCTGGGACGTGCCGCTGGACGCGGTCTGCACCGAGGCCGGCACCCTGATTTCTTCCCCCGACCTGGCGGACACCCCGCGATGAGTACACGCAAGCGCTACTGGCTGATGAAGTCCGAGCCCGACGCCTTCTCCATCGACGATCTGAAGAAGGTCGGCACCGAGCCGTGGAACGGCGTGCGCAACTACCAGGCGCGCAACTTCATGCGCAGCATGCAGGTCGGCGACGGCGTGCTGTTCTACCACTCCAACTGCAAGGAGCCGGGCATCGTCGGCACCGCCACCGTGGCCAGCGCCGCCTACCCGGACGCGACCCAGTTCGACCCGAAGTCGCACTACCACGACCCCAAGAGCACGCGCGAGGAACCGCGCTGGTCGCTGGTGGACGTGAAGTTCGAGCGCAAGTTCGGGCGCACCGTCACCCTGGAGGAAATCAAGCGCCACGCCGACGACCTGGGCGAAGGCTTCGCCCTGATCCAGCGCGGCAGCCGGCTCTCCGTGATGCCGGTGACGGCGGCACAGTGGAAGGTGCTTCTCTCCCTAGAATGATCTCCCTGCAGGAGCGGCTGAAGCCGCTCCTGCAGGCCACTCTCCCATACCAGGATTCCTGATCCCATGAGCGAAGCGAAACGCCTGGCCGGCGAGAAGGCCATCGAATACGTCGAGGACGGCATGATCGTCGGCGTGGGCACCGGCTCCACCGTGGCCTATTTCATCGATGCGCTGGGCCGCATCAAGGACCGCATCGCCGGCGCGGTGTCCAGTTCCGAGCAGAGCAGCGCGCGGCTGAAGCAGCACGGCATCGAGGTGCTGGACCTCAACCACACCGGCACGCTGGCGCTGTACGTGGACGGCGCCGACGAATGCGACCCGCACAAGCGCCTGATCAAGGGCGGCGGCGCGGCGCTGACGCGCGAGAAGATCATCGCCGAGGCCAGCAAGCGCTTCGTCTGCATCGTCGACCCGAGCAAGCGGGTGCCGGTGCTGGGCAGGTTCCCGCTCCCGGTGGAAGTGATCCCGATGGCGCGCAGCCTGGTGGCGCGCGAGATCCTGGCCATGACCGGCGGCCAGCCGGTATGGCGCGACGGCGTGACCACCGACAACGGCAACGTGATCCTGGACGTGCACAACCTGTCCATCACCGACCCGGTGGCGATGGAGCGCGAACTCAACCAGATCCCCGGCGTGGTCAGCGTGGGCCTGTTCGCCCGCCGCCCGGCCGACGTGGTGATCGTCGGCGGCGAACCGCCCACGGTGCTCGCCTGACATGAGCGCCGCCCGCGCCCTGCTGCTCGGCCTCGCCCTGGCAGCGACGGCGGGGGCACGTGCCGGCGCAAGCGAGACCCGGTGTTCGCACCGCCCGCCGCCACGGCGCTGCCGCCCGCCCTGCAGGCGGCGCGCGACGACCTGGCGCGCATCGTCGCGGCGCGCGACCTGGCGGCGCTGCGCCGGCACGTGCGCGAGGACACCACGCTGAGCTTCGGCGGGGACCACGGCACGCAGGGATTCGACGACCTGTGGACGCGCGACCCGGCCGACACCCGCCGGCTGTGGGAAGAACTCGACGCCATCCTGGCACTGCCTGGCGTCGCGCGGGACGAGGACGGGCGGCAGGACTACTGCGCGCCGTACGTGTTCTGCCTGCCGTACGACGCCAGCATCGACGTGTTCGATGCACAGGTCGTGCTGGAGGCGGACGCGGCGATCCGCGACCGCCCCGATCCGGCCGGCCGCGTCCTGGCGCGCGTGAGCCATGCGGTGCTGACCGGCATGGACGACGCCATGGCGCCCGGCGCGGCCTGGGTGCGCGTGCGCACCGCCGCGGGCGTCGAGGGCTATATCGCCAGGCACCAAGTGCGCAGCCCGATCGATTACCGGCTGTCTATCGTCGGCGATGGCGCCGGTGGATGGGGGTTGCGCTACTTCGTCGCCGGCGACTGAACGCGCCGCGGCCCGGCCGTCAGCCGTCTTCCGACAGCGCCTTGACCAGGTCGCCGACCAGTTCGCGCTTCTTCGGCGGCAGTTGCAGGAAAGCGTCGATGGTCTGGCGCTCGCGGCTGCCCACGCCCGAAGGCCACTGGGCACGCGGCTCGGCCAGGCGTGTGCGCGGCGGCGGGCCGAAGCGCAGCGATTGCGGTTCCACGCCCAGCAGATCGGCCAGCACCAGCAGCTTGTCCTGCTCGGGCACGGCGCGTCCGCGCAGCCAGCGCGAAGCCGTCTGAAAGCTCACCGAACGGCCGCGATATTTCGCGTTGAAAAGACGGAACAGGACGGCCGGACGCGGCTCGTAACCCGCCTGCTGCATCGCTTGCACCAACCGTTGCGAGAACTTTTCACGCTCGTTGCCCATGCGGCTAACGTTAGCCGCGTGGAGTCACATTAATTCACTAATAAAGTTCATTGACTCGAACATATCGGGTTCATATAGTCGGCCGTCACTGCGCCGCCCGGCGCCCGCCACGGGCACGCCGGCGCCGCGTTCCACGCAGGCAGAAGGAGAGGTCGATGTCACTGACGACGCACAAGCAGGGCCGCGAAGACGAAGCACCCACCGAAACCGCAACGGCCGCGCAGGCCGCCCATGCCGGCGACCTGCACAGCGGGCTCGCCGAAGCCCTGGACGTGCTGCAGGGCGTGGCAGGCCACAGCCTGGCCGATCCCGGCCTGACCACGCTGACGCCCTTCAGCCTGGACCGCCTGTTCGTCGCCGCGCGCCGCCAGGCCGACCGGCGCCAGGAAGGCATCCTGCTGCTCCTGGAACTGATGCAGAGGCTGCAGGCCGCCGGCACTCCCGCCGACGCCGTGCTGGCGCAGCGCTTCGTGCAGCAGTTGCACCACGAATACCGCGACCAGCAACGCTGGCACCTGCTGGCCGACAACGCCGCCTACTACCGCGACAACCGCAGCGTCGCCGAGCGCATCGCGCCGTGGATGCGCGCGTCGTGCAGCGCGTAGCGCGCGTGCCCGCATCGCGGGCGCAGGCGCGCGGGTGGCGCATCATCGGGTAGTCCGGCGGCACGCCCGACCGCCGCGCACGCTTCTGTTCCTGAACCACCCGACGCGCACGCCGGTCCGGGCAGCGGCAGTAGTCGTGCTCCAGCCAGCCGCCGCGGGTCTTGTGAAGCCTGTCGGAAATGCGGTCCATGCGTTCGGCCCATGCCGGCGCGGTCGCGGGCGTGTGCTCATCGCCGCGGCGCTGCCTGCGCATCCGGGCAACCGGCTGATTCCCGGGGTATCTCCCACGCTGAGACCGGGCGGCGGGATACTGCCCGCCCACGGGATGCCCGCCGGCCGCCATGACGTTGCGCTGCCTGTTCGTCGATTTCGATTCCTTCTTCGCCTCGGTCGAGCAGCAGGACCGGCCGGAACTGCGCGGCCGGCCGGTGGGCGTGGTGCCGGTGGTGGCGGCCACCACCTGCTGCATCGCCGCCAGCCACGAGGCCAAGCGGGACGGCATCCGCACCGGCACGCCGGTGTGGGAGGCGCTGGAGAAACGCCCGGACATCGCCCTGGTGGAAGCGCGGCCATCGCGCTACGTGGACGTGCACCACCGCCTGATGGCCGCCATCGCCGACTGCATTCCGCACGGCAAGGCCGAATCGATCGACGAAGTGCCGTGCTGGCTGATCGGCCGCGAGCGCCAGCGCGACAACGCCGTGGCCATCGCCCTGCGCATCAAGCGGCGGATCGCCGCGGAGTTCGACTGGATCCGCTGCTCCATCGGCATCGCGCCCAACAAGTTCCTCGCCAAGACCGCCTCGGACATGCAGAAGCCCGACGGCCTGACCGTGCTGGAACTCGGCGACCTGCCGCACCGGTTGCACGCGCTGGAACTGCGCGACTTCTGCGGCATCGGGGCGTCGATGGAACGCCGGCTGCGCGCGGCCGGCATCGACACCGCCGAACAGCTCTGCGCCGCCGGCCGCGAACACCTGCGCACTGCCTGGGGCAGCGTGGAGGGCGAGCGCTTCTGGCTGCAACTGCGCGGGCAGGAGGTGCCCGAGCGCAGCACGCGTCGCAGTTCGCTCGGCCATTCGCACGTGCTGGGCCCGGAACTGCGCAACTTCGCCGGCGCGCGCTCGGTGCTGTTCAAGCTGCTGGCCAAGGCGGCGATGCGCCTGCGCGCGGACGACATCCCCGGCGAAGGCCCGTTCCTGGCCCGCGGCATGGCCATCCGCATCCGCTTCGTCGGGCTGGAGCGGCGCTTCGAGCGCGACCTGGCCTTCGCGCCGCTGGACGACACGCCCACGCTGCTGCACCTGCTGGGCGAACAGCTCGCGCAGCTCGAACGCCACATCGCCAGCGGGCGCTGGAACCCCAGGCGCCATCCGCCACTGTCGGTGGCGGTGACCCTGCTGGGCCTGGAAACCGCCGGCGAGGCCAGCGGCGAACTGATCCAGCGCCGCGACCGCGACCGCGACACCAGCCGGGTGGTGGACCGCATCAACCGCCGGTACGGCAACAACGCGGTCTTCTTCGGCGCCATGAAGCACGCGATCGACCACGACGCCGCGCCCATGCGCATCCCCTTCTCGCACATCCCGCGGACCGCGCGCGAGCAGGACATCGGCACGCGCGGCAACGGCGGCGACGAACTGATGCTGCGGCGCGAGCGGCAATACAAGGTGCTGGCCGAGACCGCCCACCGCGAAGCGCAGAAGCGGCACGCACGGCCAGGGCGCGGCGCCGGTGCCGGCGACCGCGCGCAGGCAGCGGCCGCGGAACCGTCCAGCACCGGCACCCGGGCCGAGCCGGACATCGGCGAAACGCTGCCGCTGTTCTGAACCGCGGCGCTACACTAGGCGCAGTCCCCGACGCCGGAATCCCCCATGCGCCTCCGCCCGCTCTCCCTGCCCCTCCTCGCCCTGCTGCTGGGCGGCTGCGCCAGCGGGCACTGGGTGGAGATCGGCGGGAAGCGCTACGCGGTGGAGATCGCCGACGACGACGCCGAGCGCGCGCGCGGCTTGATGTTCCGCGACGCGCTGGCCGACGGCACCGGCATGCTCTTCATCCACGACGAGGAAGTGCCGCAGGCGTACTGGATGAAGAACACCCGCATCCCGCTGGACATCCTGTACTTCGACAACGCCCGCAAGCTGGTGGCGCAGCAGCGCAACGTACCGCCCTGCTCGGCCGGCGACGCCTGCCCCTCCTACCCCAGCGAACGGCCGGCGCGCTTCGTGCTGGAACTGAACGCCGGCGAAGCCCAGCGCCTGAAGCTGGAGGACGGCGCCGAGCTGGTCTTCGGCAAGAGCATCCCGCCGGTTCGCTGAGGCTTGATTGTCGAGGCGGCAGGCCCCAGTCTGTCGGCCATGGGGGATCGCCTGACATTGCCGGACTGGAATGGGTTGGCCAGCCAGCCCGACGACGCGCTGCCGCTGCTGGAGACCGCGCTGCTGATCGCGCGCGACGAATACCCCGACCTGGACCCCGACCTGTACGACACGCTGGCGCAGAGCCACGCCGAGCACCTGCGCCACGAGATCGACGCCATCGAGGCGTGGCCGCTGAAGATGGCGGCGATCAACCGCCACCTGTTCGACGAGCTGGGCTACACCGGCAACCACGACGAGTACTACGACCCGCGCAACAGCTACATGAACCAGGTGTTCGAACGCCGCCTGGGCAACCCGGTGTCGCTGGCGATGGTGCAGATGGAAGTCGCGCGCCGGCTGGGCGTGCCGCTGGACGGCGTGTCCTTCCCCGGCCATTTCCTGGTGCGCCTGCCGGTGGACGACGGGCTGCTGGTGATGGACCCGTTCAACGGCGGCCGCCCGCTGGGCGTGGACGAACTGCGCGAGCGCGCCAAGCCGCACCTGGGCGGCGACATCCCCGACGACAACGCCCTGCTGCACATCCTCAATCCCGCCTCGCACCGCGCCATCCTGGTGCGCACCCTGCGCAACCTGCACGGCGTGTACGCCGAGCGCGAGGAATGGGACCGCGCCGCGCGCAGCGCCGACCGCGTGCTCAAGCTCACCCCCGACCAGCCCGACGCCCTGCGCGACCGCGGCCTGGCCTACCTGAAGATGGACTACAAGGCCGGCGCCCAGCGCGACCTGGCCCGCTACCTGCACCTGTCGCCCGAGGCGAACGACGCCAAGGCGATGCGCGAGCAACTGGTGGAACTCAGCGCGGTGCGGCCGTCGCGGATGCACTGAGCCAACGGCCGTGGGAGCGACGTGAGTCGCGACGCTTTCTCCCTGACCCGGGCCGCTGCTCTCTATATCTCCTCTTTGTCTCCCCTGTAGGAGCGACGCAAGTCGCGACCGCACGGCATCGGCGCCCCAATCAGCGCTCCAGGTCATGGCGGTTCATCGCTCGGGTGCTGCGGTGCGTTCACCATTGCGGCGTGTTCACCATCTTGCGCGTTGTCGAGGTTCGGTCGCGACTTGCGTCGCTCCTACAGGGACACAGGGAGCAGGGCGACGGCACGAGGAAGGAACAGCAGCGCCTCAGCGCTCCGACTCCATCTCCCGAATCGCTCCGGTCGCGCCGCAACCTGGGCAGTTCCGGTTATCCGACCCACCCTCCCACCGCAGGCCGCCGCGATACCCTCTTCCGGCACTCCTCCGGTCTCGCCAGGGACGTGACGAAGCCGCGGACCGCGCACTTCCGTATGCAGCCGATGCCACCGATGGTGGCGATGGCGCCGCCATCGGATAATGCGGGGCTGTAGGAGCGGCCCGGGTCCCGGTGCCGCCCGCGCACCGGAAGTCCGCCGATGACATCGCCGCCACCGTCCGTCCGCAATGCCCACGGGCTGTACCTGATCACGCCGGAGGAGCGGGACACCGCACGCCTGCTGGCACGCGTGGCCGCCGTGCTGCCGCAGGCGACGTGGCTGCAGTACCGGCAGAAGGATGCGGACACCGGCCTTCGCCTGGCGCAGGCCGCGGCGCTGCAGGCGCTGTGCGTGCAGGCGGGCGTGCCGCTGATCGTCAACGACGACGTGGCGCTGGCGGAAGCCGTCGGTGCGGCGGGCGTGCACCTGGGCGAGGACGATGGCGACATCGCCGCTGCGCGCCGCCGCTTGGGTGCGCACGCCATCGTCGGCGCCTCGTGCTACGACGATGCCGTGCTGGCCGAACGCGCGGTGGCCGCCGGCGCCAGCTACGTAGCGTTCGGGGCCTTCTTCCCGACCACCAGCAAGGTCACGACGCGACGCGCCACGCCGGCATTGCTGACCGGAGCCGCGGCGCTGGACGTCCCGCGGGTAGCGATAGGCGGGATAACGCCGGACAATATGGGTCCGCTGGTCGCCGCCGGCGCCGACCTGGTCGCCGTGATCGGCGGCGTGTTCGAGGCGGCCGATCCGGTCGCGACCGCACGAGCCTATCGCCGCGGCTTCGGCCTGCCGTGACCCTGCAGGAGGGGCTTCAACCCCGACCGCTTTTCCTGCCGCGCCCGCGGAAGCGAAAGGCATCGGGGCTGAAGCCCCTCCTGCAACAGCCGCTTGTTTCCCTTTCCAAGACACGACCCCCATGAACCACGAAAACTCCCATGCCCTCTTCACCCGCGCCAAGGCCCTGCTGCCCGGCGGCGTCAACTCGCCGGTGCGCGCGTTCAAGTCGGTGGGCGGGGAACCGTTCTTCGTGCAGCGCGCGGACGGTGCGTACCTGTACGACGTGGACGGCAACCGCTACATCGACTACGTGGGTTCGTGGGGGCCGATGATCGTCGGCCACAACCACCCGAAGGTGCGCGAGGCGGTGCAGGCCGCGATCCAGGACGGCCTGTCCTACGGCGCGCCCTGCCCGGCCGAAGTGACGATGGCCGAGACCATCACCCGGCTGGTGCCGTCCTGCGAGATGGTGCGCATGGTCAACTCCGGCACCGAGGCCACGCTGTCGGCGATCCGGCTGGCGCGCGGCGCCACCGGCCGCAGCCGCATCGTCAAGTTCGAGGGTTGCTACCACGGCCACGGCGACTCGTTCCTGGTCAAGGCCGGCAGCGGCATGCTGACGCTGGGCGTGCCAACCTCGCCCGGCGTGCCGGCCGGCCTGAGCGAACTGACGCTGACCCTGAGCTACAACGACTTCGACGGCGCCACGCAGTTGTTCGAACAGTACGGCGACGAGATCGCCTGCCTCATCATCGAACCGGTGGTCGGCAACGCCAACTGCCTCCCGCCGCGCGAAGGCTACCTGCAACACCTGCGCGCGCTGTGCACGCAGCACGGCGCGCTGCTGATCTTCGACGAAGTGATGACCGGCTTCCGCGTGGCGCTGGGCGGCGCGCAGGCGCATTACGGCATCGCGCCGGACCTGACCACCTTCGGCAAGATCATCGGCGGCGGCATGCCGGTGGGCGCCTACGGCGGCCCCCGCGAGCTGATGGAGCAGATCGCGCCGGCCGGCCCGATCTACCAGGCCGGCACGCTGAGCGGCAACCCGGTGGCGATGGCCGCGGGCCTGGCGATGCTGGACCTGATCCAGGCGCCGGGCTTCCACGACGGCCTCGCCGCCGCGACCGCCACCCTGTGCGAAGGCCTGGAAGACGCCGCGCGCGCCGCCGGCGTGCCGCTGACCACCACCCGCGTCGGCGCGATGTTCGGCCTGTTCTTCACCGACCAGCAGGTCGACACCTACGCGCAGGCGGTGGCCTGCGACACCGCGGCGTTCAACCGCTTCTTCCACGCCATGCTGGAGCGCGGCGTGTACCTGGCGCCGTCGGCGTTCGAGGCCGGCTTCATGTCCAGCGCGCATACGCCCGAAGTGATCGAAGCCACGCTGGCCGCCGCGCGCGAGGCGTTCAAGGCGGTCGCGGCCGGGTGAAACCGCGCATCCGCCAGGTGCTGTTCGATTTCGACGGCGTCCTGGCCCGCTACCGGCACGAGGTGCGGATCGCGTACCTCGCGGCGCATGCGCGCTGTGGACACGAACACGTGCGCGCCACGCTGTTCGCTTCCGGCCTGGAGAGCGAGTACGACGGCGGCGCCATCGACACCGCGGCCTACCTCGGCCGGCTGGGCGACGGCCTGGGCGCGGCCATCGACGAGGAAGCGTGGATCGCCTCGCGCCTGGCCGGCAGCACCGCCGACACCGGCGTGCTGGAACGCATCGCCGCGCTGCATCCGGAGGTGCCGCTGGCCGTGCTGAGCAACAACGGCGCGCTGATGGCGCAGGCGATCCCGCGCGTCGTCGCGCCGCTCGCCGCGCGCTTCGGCGACCGCGTGCTGTGCAGCGGCCGCCTGCGCATGCGCAAGCCGGACCCGGCGACCTTCGCGCACGCGCTGGACCTGCTGGGCTGGGAGGCCGGCAGCACGCTGTTCGTCGATGACCTGTTCACGAACGTGCAGGGCGCGCGCCAGGCCGGCCTGCACGCGGAAACCGTCACCGGTGCGCGCAGCCTGGGCAAGGCGCTGAAGCGCTACGCGTTCGGGCCGCCGCCCGCCGGCTGGTGAATGCCGGCCGCCGGCGGCGTCAGGCGGCGGCGAAGGCGCGCAGCGCGGCGTGCAGGCGCTTCAGGCCCTCGGCCAGTTCCTCGTCGGTGATGTTGAGCGAGGGCACGAAGCGCAGCACGTCCGGGCCGGCCTGCAACAGCAGCAGGCCCTGCGCGGCGGCCAGGTCCAGCACCTCGCCGGCGCGGCCGGCGTGCCTGGCGTCCAGCACCGCGCCCAGCATCAGGCCGCGGCCGCGCACCTGCGAGAACAGACCGAGTTCGGCGTTGATCGCGTCCAGGCCCTTGCGCAGCGCCGCCGACTGGCGCGCCACGTTGTTGGCGATCTGCGGCGAGGCCAGCTTGCGCAGCGCCACGCGCGCCACCGCCGCCGCCAGCGGATTGCCGCCGAAGGTGCTGCCGTGCGCGCCGAACTGCATGGTCTCGGCGACCTTCGGCCCGGCCAGCATGGCGCCGACCGGGAAACCGCCGCCCAGCGCCTTGGCCAGGGTCACGATGTCCGGCACCACGCCGTCCTGCCAGTGTGCGAACAGCGTGCCGGTGCGGCCCATGCCGGCCTGGATCTCGTCCAGCACCAGCAGCGCGCCGTGGCGGTCGCACAGTTCGCGCACGCCGCGCAGGAAGCCGGACGCGGCCGGCATCACCCCGCCCTCGCCCTGCACCGGCTCCAGCATCACCGCGGCCACGTCGCCGCAGGACATGGCGATCTCCAACTGGGTCGGGTCGTTGAAGTCGACGTAGCGGAAGCCGGCCGGCAGCGGTTCGTAGCCTTCCTGGTACTTGGGCTGCGCGGTCGCGGTGACCGTGGCCAGAGTGCGGCCGTGGAAACTGCCGCGGAAGGTCACGATGACGCGCCGGTCCGCCGGCCGGCCCTGCGCCGCGGCCCACTTGCGCACCAGCTTGATCGCCGCCTCGTTGGCCTCGGCGCCGGAGTTGCACAGGAACACGCGCTCGGCGAAGCGCGAGGCGGT
>CALJUL010000005.1 GCA_937975725.1 uncultured Pseudoxanthomonas sp.
CGCCTCACCCCTCCCCGGCGCCCCAGGGTGCCGGCGGCGCGGCGACCGGCCTGGCGAGATCGAATTCCACCCGGAACAGCCGTCCGCCCGGGCGGCTGAGTTCGTAGACGAAGCGCTCGCCCGGCACCAGCTCCATCGCCCAGGTGTTTTCCAGCGAGGCGGTCAGGCCCTGCTGCCGGAACAGGGCGATGGATTCGGCGTCCACCGGGAACGCCTGCCGCTGCGCGGTGCCGGCGTCGGCGGTGTCGCCGCCGTACAGGGTCAGCGCATCGGGGCTGCCGTCCGGGTGGCGGTGGTCGTGCTTGAGGCGCAGCCCGGCGGGTGTGCGCGTCACCACCCAGGTGCGCGAGCGGTCTTCGCCGACATGGAAGGGCACGCGGATCTCGCGCGCCGGGTCGTCGCAGCCGCGCACGTGCATCACCAGCGCCTTGCCCTCGAACGGGTCCGCCGCGGTCGGCGCAGGCAGGTTGGCGGCGATGCGGCCCTCGAACGCCTGCCCGCACAGGGCGGCGAGGCCGGCGAGGAATGCGTCCTCAGGCGCCTGCGTTTCCGCGGCCCGCGCACCCCCGCCCGCGCAGGCGGCGCAGGCCAGCGCCACGCCCGCCAATACCTGGATCTTCTTCATGTCGCCCTTCCTTCCGGAAAGGGGCCTACCTTACCTCGACCGCGGGTCAGGTCGCGGAAGGTGTCGTCGGCGCGGCGGCCGGCTTGGCTTCGCTCTTGGCCGGAGCGCTGTCGGCCTTGGCGGCGGACGATTCCGCGGGCTTGGACTCGCCCGACGGCTTGGCGCCCTCGCCGCCATCGGCGAGGTTGCGCTTCTTGTCGCCGTCCTTCTTGAAGTCGGTCTCGTACCAGCCGCTGCCCGCCAGCCGGAACGCCGGCGCGGTCACCTGCCGCTTGACCGCCTGCGCGCTGCAGGACGGGCAGGCATCCGGATCGGGGTCGGACAGCTTCTGCAGCCGGTCGAAGGAGTGGCCGCACTGGGTGCATTCGAAAGCGTAGATGGGCATGGCAATCGTTCTGGCAACGGACGGACGTGGGGGGATTGGGGGCGGCGTGCGGCGGAATCAAGCCTCGTCGTACAGCGCCGACCAGGCGTCCTCGGCCTGGGCCAACTGCTGCTGGAGGGCTTCGCGGTCGCGGCCCAGGCGGGCGGCGAGGTCGGCGTCGGCGTAGCTGTCCGGATCCGCGAGTTGCGCATCCACGTCGGCCAGCCTGCCTTCCAGCTCGGCGACCTTGGCCTCGGCGGCGGCCAGCTTCACCGGATTGACCTTGCGCGCAGGGGCCGGCGCGGTCTTCGGCGCGGGCGCCGGTTCGCTGCGCAGCGGCTTGCTGCCCTGCGCGGACGCGCGTGTGCGCAGCCAGGCGGCGTATTCGTCCAGGTCGCCGGCGAAGGGTTCGACCACACCGTCGGCGACGCGCCAGAAGGTGTCGCAGACCAGGCCGATCAGGTGGCGGTCGTGGCTGACCATGACGATGGCGCCGTCGAAGTCGCTGAGCGCTTCGGCCAGCGCTTCGCGCATCTCCAGGTCCAGGTGGTTGGTGGGCTCGTCGAGCAACAGCACGTTGGGCTGCTGCCAGGCGATCAGCGCCAGCGCCAGGCGCGCGCGCTCGCCGCCGGAGAAGCCGTCCACGCTCTCGAAGGCGCGGTCGCCGGGGAAGTTCCACTTGCCCAGGAAGTCGCGGAAGCTCTGGTTGCTGCCGTCCGGCGACAGTTCGCGGAAGTGGTCCATCGGCGACTGCCCTTCGTGCAGCGATTCCACCGTGTGCTGGGCGAAGTAGCCGATCCGCAGGTCCGGGTGCGCCATGCGCTCGCCGGCCAGCGCGGGCAGTTCGCCGACCAGCGTCCGCACCAGCGTGGTCTTGCCGGCGCCGTTGGGGCCGAGCAGGCCGATGCGCTGGCCAGCCTCCAGGCCGAAGCCGACGTCGTGGAGGATGAGGGTGGGCTGCTTGCGAGCCACTGGCTCGCGCCCGCCCGAATGCCCCGCGTGCTGCGCGGGGCCGGATGGTGAACCGTGGTTGGACTCATTGGCCCCGTAGCCACAATCCACGTGGTTGAGGCGGATCAGCGAGAACGGCAGCTTCGCCGGTTCGGCGAACTCGATGCGGAACTCGCGCTCGGCGCGCACGGCCTCGGTGCCGGCCAGCTTGGCCAGGCGCTTCATCCGGCTCTGCGCCTGCTTGGCCTTGCTGGCCTTGGCCTTGAAGCGGTCGATGAAGCTCTGCAGGTGGGCGCGCTCGGCCTGTTCCTTCTCGTGGGCGATCTGCTGCTGGCGCAGTTGCTCGGCGCGCTGGCGCTCGAAGTCGGTGTAGCCGCCGACGTACAGTTTGGCGGTGCCGCCGTGCAGGTGCAGGGTGTGGGTGGCCACGTTGTCGAGGAACTCTCGGTCGTGCGAGATCAGCAGCAGCGTGCCGGGGTACTTCAGCAGCCACTGCTCCAGCCATAGCACCGCGTCCATGTCGAGGTGGTTGGTGGGCTCGTCCAGCAGCAGCAGGTCGCTGGGCATCATCAGCGCGCGCGCCAGGTTCAGGCGCACGCGCCAGCCGCCGGAGAACGCCGAGACCGGGCGCGCGTGCGTCTCGGCCGGGAAGCCCAGGCCGTGCAGCAGCTTGCCGGCGCGCGCCTCGGCGTCGTAGGCGCCCATCTCGGCCATCTTCTGGTGGGCGTTGGCCACCGCCTCCCAGTCCTCGCGCGCGGACGCCTCGGCCTCGGCGCGCAGCACCGCGGCCACCTCGGCGTCGCCGCCCAGCACGAAGGACAGCGCCGGGTCGGGCAGCGAGGGGGTTTCCTGGGCCACGCTGGCGATGCGCACCTTGCCCGGCAGGTCGAGGTCGCCCTTGTCGGCCTCCAGTTCGCCCTGCACGGCGGCGAACAGGCTGGACTTGCCCGCGCCGTTGCGGCCGACCACGCCCACGCGGTAGCCCGCGTGCAGCGTCAGGTCGACGTTCGAAAGCAGCAGGCGCTCGCCGCGGCGCAGCGCGAAATTACGAAGGGAAATCAAGAAACAACCTAAGGGGATTTGGGCGGAACGGCCGCGTAGTTTATCTGTAGCGTCCCCGCCGTCACTTGTTAAGAAATCATTGACTTCTCCTCCCCCCTCCTGTAATCCATGTAGTGCATTTCCTTAGAAATCAAAGGTTTCTGCTGAAACCTGACGTCTTGCAGTACTTCGCTCCCCTTTACTTGCCTGGAGTTCCCCCCATGAACCGCACGCTCTCCCCCCTGACCTTCGCCATTGCCTTGGCCCTGGCCGCGCCCGCCTTCGCGCAGGACGCCGCACCGGCCGAGGCCCGCACCCTCGACACCCTGATCGTCACCGGCACCCGGGTCTCCGACCGTACCGTGGCCGAGTCGCAGTCGCCGATCGACATCATCACCCCCGAGGCCTTGCAGGCCACCGGCACCACCGAGCTGGCCACCGCGCTGGCGCGCGCTCTGCCCTCGCTGAACTTCCCGCGCCCGGCGATCACCGACGGCACCAGCGGCGTGCGCCCGGCGCAGTTGCGCGGGCTGTCGCCGGACCAGGTGCTGGTGCTGGTCAACGGCAAGCGCCGCCACATCTCCGCCCTGGTCAACGTCAACGGCACCATCGGCCGCGGCTCCTCGGCGGTGGACCTGAACACCATCCCGGTTTCGGCCATCGAGCGGGTGGAAGTGCTGCGCGACGGCGCCTCGGCGCAGTACGGCTCCGACGCCATCGCCGGCGTGGTCAACATCGTGCTCAAGGGCGCCGGCAAGGGCGGCAGCCTGACCGTGGACCTGGGCCAGTACTCGGCCGGCGACGGACGCCAGTACCAGCTCTCCGGCGACACCGGCGTGGGCTTCGGCGACGGACGCGGCTTCCTGCACGTGGCGGGCCAGCTCACGCAACAGGACGAGACCGATCGCGCCGGCCCCTACCAGGGCAGCGCGCCGAACACCGGCAACAACCCCGGCGTGGGCCAGGTGGCCTACATCTACGGCGACCCGCGCGTGGAAGCCGGCGCCGTCTCGGCCAATGCCGGCTTCGACTTCAGCGACAGCGTCAGCGGCTACGCCTCGGCGATCGCCAGCAACCGCGACATCACCTCGTTCGCCTTCTACCGCTCGCGCGGCCACAACCCGCTGGTGCCGCAGGTCTATCCGGACGGCTACGTGCCGGAGATCAACCAGTTGTCGCAGGACCGTTCGCTGGTCGCCGGCGTCAAGGGCTCCACCGGCAACGGCTGGACCTGGGACCTGAGCTACAACTACGGCTACAACCACCTCAAGTTCTTCACCCAGAACTCGATCAACTACAGCCTGGGCGCGACCAGCCCGCACCGCTTCTACGACGGCGCGCTGGAGTACACCCAGAACGTGGTCAACGCCGACTTCGGCAAGTCGCTGGAAATCGGCCTGGCCTATCCGGCCACGCTGTCCTTCGGCGCGGAATACCGCCGCGAGAAGTGGAACCAGTCGCCAGGCGAGCCGAACTCCTACACCAGCGGCGGCGCGCAGGGCTTCGGCGGCTTCACGCCGACCAACGCGGTGCATTCCGACCGCGACAACTACGCCGTCTACGCCGGCTTCGAAGCCGACCTGACCGAGAAGTTCTCCGCCGGCATCGCCGGGCGCTACGAGGATTATTCCGACTTCGGCAGCGAAGTCTCCGGCAAGCTGTCGGCGCGCTACGCCTTCACCGACGCGGTCGCGCTGCGCGCCACCGTCGCCAGCGGCTTCCGCGCCCCGGCGCTGGCGCAGCAGTACTACCAGGTGGTGACCTCGCAGTACAACGCCAGCGTCGACCGCTTCTTCGAGTCCGGCACCTTCCCCGCCACCGGCGCGGTGGCGCAGGCGCTGGGCGCCGATCCGCTGACCGCCGAGACCTCGCTGTCCTACGGCCTGGGCCTGGTGCTGCAGCCGGTGGACCGCCTGTACGTGACCATCGACGCCTACCAGATCGACATCGACGACCGCATCGTGCTGTCCTCCAACCTGCTGCTGGGCAGCAACGCCGCCGCGCAGGCGCTGCTGGCCAGCCTGGGCGTCAACGGCGTCACCAGCGCGCGCTACTTCACCAACGCCGCCGACACCCGCACCCGCGGCGTGGACGTGATCGCGCAGTACACCGTGCCGCTGGCCGCGAGCAGCCTGAGCCTGACCGCCGGCTACAACTACAACAAGACCGAGATCCAGCGCATCGCGCCCAACCCGCCGGAACTGGACGCCCTGGGCGCCAACCTCTGGCGCATCGGCCGCGACGAACAGGGCCGTATCGAGGAAGGCTATCCGCGCAACAAGACCACGCTGACCGCGGCCTGGAACCTGGCGCACTGGGACTTCAACCTGGGCGCGACCCGCTACGGCGAGTTCACCACCCGCGTCAGCGAGACCGGCAACCCGGCCAACGACCAGACCTACGGCGCCAAGTGGGTGCTGGACGCCTCGACCAGCTACCGCCCCGGCGAGAACTGGAAGTTGACCCTGGGCGCGGACAACCTGCTGAACGAGTACCCGGACCGCACCATCCTGCCGAACGCCAACAGCGGGCAGTTCCCGTACAGCAGCCAGTCGCCGTTCGGCTTCAACGGCGCCTACGTGTACGGCCGCATCGCCTACACCTGGTAACGCCCGCGCCCCTCGCGGCCGCACCGGAAACGCCCCGCCCGCGCGGGGCGTTTCCTTTCCTGCGGGCCGCTCCGCGCGCGCCGTCCCGCGCCCGCCGCGGCCCCCTGCGCGGGTGCGCAACGCAGGCGCGCGCCGCCGGGCGGTTTGCGGGCAGAGGCCGTGATCAGCGAAACTCGACCCTCGCCGACGTGGAAACCTTTGCCCTAGATGCATCATGACACCGACCTGATCAACATCATCGCGGTGGGCCTGGCCGTGGCCTTCGTACTGGGCGCGATCGCCCAGAAGCTGCGGTTCTCGCCGCTGGTCGGCTATCTGATGGCCGGCATCTTCGTCGGCCCGTTCACGCCCGGCTTCGTCGCCGACCAGGCGCTCGCCAACCAGTTGGCCGAGCTGGGCGTGATGCTGCTGATGTTCGGCGTGGGCCTGCACTTCTCGCTGAAGGACCTGATGGCGGTCAAGGCCATCGCCATTCCCGGCGCCATCGGCCAGATCGCAGTGGCCACGCTGCTGGGCTGGGGCGTGGCCTCGGTGATGGGCTGGCCGGTGCTGCACGGGGTGATCTTCGGTTTCTCGCTGGCCACCGCCTCCACCGTGGTGCTGCTGCGGGCGATGGAGGAGCGCCGCCTGCTGGAGACCACGCGCGGCAAGATCGCGGTGGGCTGGCTGATCGTCGAGGATCTGGCCTGCGTCATCGCACTGGTGATGATGCCGGTGATCGCCGACGTGTTCGGCCCGGACGCCGCCGGCCAGGGCCACAGCGTCGGCAGCGTGCTGGCCTCCATCGGCTGGACCTTCGTGCAACTGGGCCTGTTCGTGGCGGTGATGCTGCTGGGCGGGCGCCGGGTCATCCCGTGGATCCTGGAGAAGATCGCCGGCACCGGCTCGCGCGAACTGTTCACCCTGTCTGTGCTCGCCATCGCGCTGGGCGTGGCGTTCGGGGCGGCGGCGCTGTTCGGGGTGTCGTTCGCGCTGGGCGCGTTCTTCGCCGGCATGATGCTCAACGAGTCCGAGCTCAGCCACAAGGCCGCGCACGACTCGCTGCCGCTGCGCGACGCGTTCGCGGTGCTGTTCTTCGTCTCGGTGGGCATGCTGTTCGACCCGATGATCCTGGTCCAGCACCCGTGGCAGGTGCTGGCGACGGTGCTGATCATCATGTTCGGCAAGTCGGCCGCGGCGTTCTTCATCGTGCGTGCGTTCGGCCACTCCAAGGGCACCGCGCTGACCATCTCGGCCTCGCTGGCGCAGATCGGCGAGTTCGCCTTCATCATCGCCGGCCTGGGCGTGGCGCTGAAGATCCTGCCACCCGCCGGTCAGTCGCTGGTGCTGGCCGGTGCGCTGGTGTCGATCATGCTCAACCCGCTGGTGTTCGGCCTGCTCGACCGCTGGCAGGCCCGCAACGAGGCAAAAGCCGAGACCGCGGCCGGGCATGAATCCCCGCCCGGCCCCTCGCTGGACGTCACCGACCACGCCATCATCATCGGCTACGGCCGCGTCGGCAGCGAACTGGCGCGCGTGCTGCGCGACCGCGGCGTACCGCTGGTGGTGATCGACGACAACAGCGACCACGTGGCGCGCGCGCACGACGCCGGCATCCCGGCGATCCGCGGCAGCGCCGCCGCCGACCGCGTGCTGGCCGAGGCGCATCCCGAGCGCGCCAAGATCGCGGTGCTGGCGATCCCCCAGCCGCTGGAGGCCGGCGAGGCGCTGGCCAAGCTGCGCGCCATCAACCCGTCGCTGACCCTGCTGGCGCGCGCGCACAGCGAGGGCGAAGTGAAGCACCTGCTGGAGCACGGCGCCGACGGCGCGGTGCTGGCCGAGCGCGAACTGGCGTTCTCGCTGGCCGAGATGGTGATGTCCACGCCGCCCTACCGGGTCGCGCGCACGTCCGCCTGAGCGCCGCGCTCCGGCTTCAGTCGCCGGAGCCCGCCGACGCGGAAGCCGCCTCGGCCACGACTTCGGCCAGCACTTCGGCCAGGCGCCGCGGCGCGCCGTACAGGTAGCCCTGCACCCGCTGCACGCCGAGCTCGCGCAGGCAGCGTTCGGTCTGCTCGTCCTCGACGAACTCGGCCACGGTCTCGGCGCCGAAAGCGTGCGCCACCGCCACCGACGCCTCCACCACCGCGTGGTCCTTGCCCATCTGCGCCACGTTGCGCACGAAGGAGCCGTCGATCTTGATCACGTCCACCGGCAGCTCGCGCAGGCGCGCGAAGCTCTGCATGCCGGTGCCGAAGTCGTCGATGGCGATACGGCAGCCCAGCGCGCGCAGGTCGCTGAGCAGGTTGCTGGCCGCCGCCGTGTTGGAGATGGCGGCGGTCTCGGTGACCTCGAAGCACAGCGCGCTCATCGGCAGCGGCGCCCCCGCCAGCAGCGTGCGCAGTTCCACCTGGAAGCTCATCGAGGCCAGGCTCTGCCCGGTCAGGTTGACCGCGATCTCGCGGCAGTAGGGCAGCGCCTCCGGGATCCGCCGCAGCAGCCGGAACAGCGCGCGCATCACCGCCAGGTCCAGCTCGGCGCCACGGCCGGCGGCTTCCAGTGGGCCCATGAAGCGCGCCGGCGACATGATCTCGCCGCGCTCGTCGACCAGCCGGCACAGCACTTCGCCGGACACGGACGGCCCGGCGTCCTCGTCCTCCGCGGACAGCGTGCGGATGGGCTGGAAGTACAGCAGGACGCGCTCGTTGCGCAGGCTGGCCAGGGCTTCAGCCGCATCCTGCAACTGCTGCCGATGGCTGTGCCGGATCAGCGAATCGCCCACCTCGCTGTAGCGCGGGTGCAGTTCGCCGTGATGGCGCGCCTCGAACGCCAGGTGCGAGGCGGTGAGCACGGCGATGTCCACCACGTTGCGCTGGGCGGCATTGAACGCCGCCACGCCCAGGTAGGGCAGCAGCCGCATGGCCTGGCTGCCCACCTCGATCTCCGCGTGCTCCACCCGCGCCATGACCCGCTCCCACAGGTCGGCGTCGGTGCCCGCCCGGGGCAGCAGCGCGAACTGGCCCGTGCCCACGTAGTACGTCTCGACCATGTCGCCGAGCCGGCGCGCCGCGGCGGTCATCGCCTGCGCCTGGGTGTCCAGGCCGAAGCCGGCGGCCAGGGTGTCGGTCTGGTCGAGCAGCAGGTAGCCCAGTTCGGTGCGCGGCATCGGGCGTTCCATGCGCTCACGCAGCGCCTTCAGGTTGGGCAGGCCGGTCACCTGGTCGCGCAGGGTCTCGCTGGAAAGCTGCTCGGCCAACTCCGCGCGGTCGCGGTTGGTCAGCCACAGGTACAGCATCGCCACCAGCAGGATGTTCATCTCCGCGGCGATGTGCACCAGGTTGAAGAACCCGACCGGCGTGTTGGCGTATTCGGCGGTGCCCGCCACCAGGCCGATCAGCAGCAGCAGGGTCAGCGACAGCGCCGGCATGGCGTAGCGCGGCGGCAGCCGCAACATGCACCAGGCCAGCACCACCATCAGCACGAAGCGGTAGTCCATCAGCACCAGCGACGGCGCCAGGCCGTCGTGGTTGAAGTTGCGCCGCACCAGGATCGTGCCCCACAGGCTCAGCGCCAGCACCGTGCCCAGCAGCACCGGCCACAGCCACTGCCGCCGCAGGTGCGCCTGCGGCACGGCATGGCCGCGCTCGCACCAGGCCACCACCAGCGGCAGGGTCACCACGGTGACCCCGAACTGCTTGGCGAAGAACATCTGGAACGTGCCGCTGAGCGTCTCGGCGGGGCTGGTGATCAGCAGGATGGCGCCGCCGGTGAAGGCCAGCAGCAGCGGATAGACCAGCAGCGACACGCTGGCCAGGCGCAGCAGGTCCGGGCGCTGCACGCGGCACTCCGGCGCGCTGCGCGGCCAGCCAGCCCAGCGGGCGCACAGCAGGGTCCAGGCGAAGTTGAGCAGGTAGCCGGCCGCGCCCAGCAGCAGGATCCGGCTGAGCTGGCCGTGGTCGTGCAGGAAGTATTGCCGGAACGCCCAGCCGGCCAAGGTCACCGCGAAGCACCCGGCCACCACCGGGCGGTCGCGTTCGAGCATGGCGATGGCGAGCAGCAGGCCCGCGTGCAGGTGGATCAGCGAGGCGTAGGCCTGATCGCCGAAGACGTCGATGCGGTAGACGATGGGGATCTGCTGCAACAGCAGGCACAGCCCGCCGAGCAGCAGCACTTTCGTACTCCTGCCCAGGCCAGGCGCGTCGCTGTTGGCGTGACCCACCACCACCACCCCGGAAATCCCCCCATGGCCAGGCCATCGTGACATGGTTTCGTCCCCATGGACAGGCGGCGGCGCCTTTCCACGGGACATCAAGGCCCAACGCAACGGTCGGAAGAAATGGGCCAGACTCACTGCCGCCGGCTCAGGACGGCAGCGCCACGGGCTCGGGCAGCGCCAGCAGCGCGGCCGCGATCGGCTGTGGCCGGCCGAGGTGGTAGCCCTGTCCCCACTGCACGCCGAGCGCGGCCAGTTGCGCGGCCACGCTGGCGCTCTCGACGTACTCGGCCACCGTGGCCAGTCCGTAGGCGTTGGCCACCGCCACCGCCGCGCGCACGATCTCCAGGTCGCTGGGCTGGGTCTGCAGGTTGCGCACGAACTGGCCGTCGATCTTCAGGCTGTCCACCGGCACCTGCTTCAGCCGCTCGAAGTTCTGCACGCCGCTGCCGAAATCGTCCAGCGCCAGTCGGCAGCCGTGCGCGCGCAGGTCCTGGAACAGGCGCAGCGCCGAATCCTGGCTGGCGATCACCGCGGTCTCGGTCAGCTCGAAGCACAGCGCACGGTGCGGCAGCGGCGGGTGCCGCAGCAGTTCGGCGAAACGCGCGCGGAACGTGGCCGAGGCCAGGCTCTTGCCGCTGAGGTTGATGCCCAGCCGGGCGATCCCGGGCAGCGCCTGCGGATGCGCGCGCAGCCAGTCGAACAGGGTCTCGATCACCGCGATGTCCAGCTCGGAGGCATGGCCGCTGTCCTCCAGGTCGGCGATGAACTCGCCGGGCATCATCAGGCGCCCGTCCGCGCGGCGCAGGCGGCACAGCACTTCGCCCTGGAAGCCGGGCAGCGGCGGGCCGCCGTCGATGCGGACGATGGGCTGCACGTGCAGTTCGACGCGCCCGGCGTGCACGCAGGCCAGCGCCTCCGAGGCCGCCGCCAGCCGGTTCTGGCGCGCCTGCGGATCGCTTTCGCCGGGCTGGGCCTGCACGTACGGCAGCGCGCTGCGCTCGCCCTCGCGGCGCGCCTGCAAGGCGGCGTCGCAGGCGTTGGACAGGCATTCGTCCAGCGCCTGCGCACCCAACCGTTCGGGATGCGCCAGGCCCAGGTAGGGCGTCATCCGCAGTTGCGCGCCCTGCCAGCGGAAGACGTAACCCTGCAGGCGCTTGAGGATTTCCTCCAACGAGGCCGTGCAGCCGCCGGCGTCGCCCTGCGCGCGCGGCAGCAGCACGAACTGGCCGCCGCCCAGGTGGTAGGCGTGCGCCAGCGGCGCCATCGTGCGCCCCGCTTCGCGCAACAGCAGCATCTGCGCGCGCCAGCCGTAGCTGCCCAGCACGCGCTCCACCTGGTCCAGCAGCAGGAAGCCCAGCACCGGCGGCGGCGCGGGCGCGTTCCGCCAGGCTTCCCGCAGCGCGTGCGCATTGTCCAGGCCGGTGCTGGCGTCGTGCCGGCACATCGCGCGCACATGGTGGTAGCGGTGCATGCGCTCGCGGTTGAGCAGGAACAGCACCGCCAGGATCAGCGCCAGGAAATTGCACTCCACCAGGTGCATCAGCAGGCGCAGCATCTCCACCGGCACGACCGCCTGCTGGGCCTGGTCGGTCAGGCCGTGCAACAGCAGCAGGTGCGTCATCACCAGCACCGGCATGGAATATTCCACCCGCCACAGCAGCATGGCGACGCCCAGCATCGCCCCGATCAGGGCGCGGTAGTCGTAGACCGTCGCCACCAGCGAGCGCAGCGCCGGCGCCTGCATGTCCTCCAGCAGCCCGGCCACCGCCAGCCCCGCGCACAGCCAGGCCACCAGCACCGTCCAGCGGTAGCGCGGCGATTGCCGCAAGCGGTCGTCGCTCCACAACAGCAGGAAGGGCAGGGTCAGCGCACCCACGCCCACGTGCTTGGCCAGGAACAGTTGCACGGCCACGTTGGCGACCGAGAGCGACATGCCCTTCATCAGCGCGTTGAACGCTCCCGACAGCAGCGCCATGCCCAGCGGATACAACAGCAGGCAGGCCAGCACGTAGCGGCCCATGCCCGACACCAGCAGCCGCTGGCCGCTGAAGGGGCCGCCGGCCCAGCGCGCGCACAGTTCGATCCAGCGCCATTGCAGCAGCGTCATCACCGCGCTGCCGGCGATGAACAGCGCGCCCTCGTGGCCCTGCAACAGCACGCGCCAGGTCCAGTAGAGGAAATTGAACAGGAATGCCGTCGCCAGCACGCGGCGGTCGCCACCCAGCAGCGCCACCGCCAGCAACAAGCCGGCTTCGGCGTGCAGCAGCGACGCGTTACGCACTACGTGATCGAAGAAGTGCGCGCTGTATTCGACGTCGACGCGCTGCAGCAGCATGCAGGCCAGCGACACTAGCCCCGCATCGATCCACCAGGCACGACTTCGCGAATCCATTTTGGTGCAGTCCCCATCGCGCGATGGCGGAGCGGACCCGCTTCCGCGCCTCCAACGCCATGGGGCCACACTACCCTGCCGCGCGCGCGCGCACGAGTGAGGGCGCTCTATTGTGAAAAGAGCGCCCTACTGTGAAATGAAGACGTCGCGCCGTGGCGGCGCGATCGCGTCACCCGGTTGCTTGCCGGTCGAACCGCAACTGCCCGCCTTCGGCATGCACCCGCACCGTGTCGCCGGCGCCGAACTCGCCGGACAGGATCTTCTGCGCCAGCGGGTTCTCCAGTTGCGCCTGGATCGCGCGCTTCAGCGGCCGCGCGCCGTACACGGGGTCGAAGCCGACGTTGCCCAGCAGCATCAGCGCCGAGTCGTCCAGTTCCAGCGCGATCTGCCGCTCCGCCAGCCGCTTGGCCAGGTAGCGCGTCTGGATGCGCGCGATCTCGCGGATCTGCGCCTTGTCCAGCGGATGGAACACGACGATGTCGTCCAGCCGGTTGATGAACTCCGGGCGGAAGTGCGCCTGCACCACGCCCATCACCGCGGCCTTCATCTGCGTGTAGCTCTCCGGCGTGTCGCCCGCCATCTCCTGGATCAGGCTGGAACCCAGGTTGGACGTCATCACGATGACGGTGTTGCGGAAGTCCACCGTGCGGCCCTGGCCGTCGGTCAGGCGGCCATCGTCCAGCACCTGCAACAGGATGTTGAACACGTCCGGATGCGCCTTCTCCACCTCGTCCAGCAGGATCACGCTGTACGGGCGGCGGCGCACCGCCTCGGTCAGGTAGCCGCCTTCCTCGTAGCCCACGTAGCCCGGGGGCGCGCCGATCAGGCGGCTGACCGCGTGCTTCTCCATGAACTCGCTCATGTCGATGCGGACCATGGCGTCGCTGCTGTCGAACAGGAATTCGGCCAGCGCCTTGCACAATTCGGTCTTGCCCACGCCGGTCGGGCCGAGGAACAGGAACGAGCCGCTCGGGCGGTTCGGATCGCTCAGACCGGCGCGCGAACGGCGCACGGCGTCGGAGACGACCTTGATCGCCTCTTCCTGGCCGATCACGCGGCCGCGCAGCGCGTCCTCCATCTTCAGCAGCTTCTCGCGCTCGCCTTCCAGCATCTTGCTGACCGGGATGCCGGTCCAGCGGCTGACGACCTCGGCGATCTCCTCGTCGGTCACCTTGTCCTGCAACAGCCGGAAGCCCTTCTGCTCGGCCTCCTGCGCGGCGGCGAGCTGCTTCTCCAGCTCCGGGATCTGGCCGTATTGCAGTTCGCTCATGCGCGCGTAGTCCTGCCGGCGCTGGGCCGCTTCCAGTTCCAGCTTGGCGCGCTCGATCTGCTCCTTGATCTTCGTCGCGCCGGTCAGCATGGCCTTCTCGGCCTTCCAGATCTCCTCCAGGTCGTTGAACTCGCGCTGCAACGACTCGATCTCGGCTTCCAGGTCGGCCAGGCGCTGCTTCGACTGCGCGTCCTTTTCCTTCTTCAACGCCTCGCGCTGGATCTTCAACTGGATCAGCCGGCGCTCCATGCGGTCCATCTCCTCCGGCTTGGAGTCGATCTCCATGCGGATGCGGCTCGCCGCCTCGTCCATCAGGTCGATGGCCTTGTCCGGCAACTGGCGGTCGGCGATGTAGCGGTGGCTCAGCGTCGCGGCGGCGACGATGGCCGGATCGGTGATCTCCACGCCGTGGTGCACGGCGTACTTCTCCTTCAGGCCGCGCAGGATGGCGATGGTGTCCTCCACGCTCGGCTCGCCGACGAACACCTTCTGGAAGCGGCGCTCCAGCGCGGCATCCTTCTCCACGTACTTGCGGTACTCGTCCAGCGTGGTGGCGCCGATGCAGTGCAGCTCGCCGCGCGCCAGCGCCGGCTTGAGCATGTTGCCGGCGTCCATCGAGCCTTCGGCCTTGCCCGCACCGACCATGGTGTGCAGCTCGTCGATGAACAGGATGATCTGGCCCTCGTTCTTGGCCAGGTCGTTGAGCACGGCCTTCAGCCGTTCCTCGAACTCGCCGCGGAACTTGGCGCCGGCGATCAGCGCGCCCATGTCCAGGCTCAGCACGCGCTTGCCGCGCAGCCCTTCCGGCACTTCGCCGTTGACGATGCGCTGGGCCAGACCCTCGACAATGGCGGTCTTGCCCACGCCCGGCTCGCCGATCAGCACCGGGTTGTTCTTGGTGCGGCGTTGCAGGACCTGGATGGTGCGGCGGATCTCCTCGTCGCGGCCGATCACCGGGTCCAGCTTGCCGGACTCGGCGCGCTCGGTCAGGTCGATGGTGTACTTCTCCAGCGCCTGGCGCTGGTCCTCGGCGTTCTCGGATTGCACTTTCTCGCCTCCCCTCAGCTTGTCGATGGCGGCGCGCAGCCTGGCCTTGTCGGCGCCGCTGGCCTTCAGTTCCTGCCCCGCCGCGCCGGTGTCTTCCAGCGCCGCCAACAGGAACCATTCACTGGCGATGTAGGTGTCGCCGCTGTCCTGCGCCAGTTTGTCGGTGACGTTGAGCAGGCGCGCCAGGTCGTTGCCGATGGACAGGTTGCCGGCCTGGCCGGTCACCTTGGGCAGCTTGTCCAGCGCTTCGTTCAACCGCTCGCGCAGCACGGGCACGTTGACGCCGGCCTGCGCCAGCAGCGGCCGGGTGCTGCCGCCCTGCTGCTCCAGCAGCGCGGCCAGCACGTGGACCGGTTCGATCAGGGTGTTGTCGCGGCCCACGGCCAGCGATTGCGCGTCGGCCAGCGCCTGCTGGAAACGCGAGGTCAGTTTGTCCATCCGCATCGGGAGAACCTCTAGGGAGAAGGGGCCGGCGAACGCCAGCCGATGCTACCCAGATGCGGTTAAGCGGCGGTGTTTCAAGCCCCCGCGAGACGCGGATTCAGCCCGGAGCCCCTTGCAGGAGGGGCTTCAGCGGGCCGGCGCGGGACGTAGCCCCGGCCTACGCCTTCTTCTGCAGCGACAGCAGGCCCAGCACCACGGCCAGTGCGGCATACGCCCCGGCGAACTGCCACAGGATGGTCGCGCGCAGGCCCTCCACCGCCCACGGCAGGTAGATACCGCCGCGCGGATCGACCGAGTGGATGATGCCGAACAGGGTCAGCACCGCACCCACCAGCAACGCGACGACGGCGCGGCCGTTGCGGCCGTCGATCAGCGCCACCAGCGCGGTGGTCCAGATCATCGCGGTGATGATGAAGCCGTTGCCCAGGGTCACCAGCGCCGCCAGGTCGGGGATGCCGTGGCCGTCGACGCCTTCGTACAGCGCGGCGAACCGGTCCGGCGCGATCCAGGCCGGGTTGCCCGCCTTGATGCACAGCAGGTAGGCGATGGACGGCAGGAACCCCAGCGCCACCGCGACGGCGTGCTTGCGCGGCGTCTCGTGGAACGCCTGCACGGTGATGTCCAGGCCCACGTAGACGATGATCGGCGCCAGCACCGCCACCGGCAGCCATTGCACCAGCCCCGACACGTAGCCCAGCACGCCGCCCAGGCCGATGAACAGGCCGGTCAGCAGCGTATAGCCCTTGCGCGCGCCCATGTGCTTGTACGCCGGCTGGCCGATGTAGGGCGTGGTCTGCGCCACGCCGCCGCAGACGCCGGCGACCAGGGTGGACACAGCTTCGGCCAGCAATACATCGCGGGTGCGGTAGTCGTCGCCGGCCGCGCGTGCGCTTTCGCTGACGTTGATGCCGCCCACCACCATCAGCAGGCCGAACGGCAGCAGCAGCGGCAGGTAGGGCACGGTGTACGGCAGGCCGTCCAGCCAGCCCAGCGTCGGCAGCGGCAGGGTGAAGGCCAACGGCACCGCGTCCGGCACCTTGAAACCCGGCGCGCCCAGCCCGGCCAACCCGAGCCCGTAGTACAGCGCGGTGCCGACGACGAAGGCCAGCAGCACGCCGGGAATCCTGACCGGCAGTTTCCCCTTCGCCACCAGCACGTACAGCAGCAGGCCGAAGGTGACAAAGCCCACCACCGGCTGCCGCAGCGTCTCGATCAGCGGCAGGAAGCCGAGCAGCGTCAGCGCCGCGCCGCCGATGGAACCCAGCAGGCCCGCACGCGGCACCGCGCGCGTGACCGCATCGCCGAAGAATGACAGCACCAGTTTCAGCACGCCCATCACCACCAGCGAGGCCATGCCGAGCTGCCAGGTGGCGGTGGCGGCGGCCTGTTCGTCCAGCCCGGCCTGCTTGAAGCCGACGAACGCCGGGCCCAGCACCAGCAGCGCCATGCCGATGCTGGTGGGCGCGTCTAGGCCCAGCGGCATCGCGGTGACGTCGTCGCGCCCGGTCTTCGCCGCCAACCGGTGCGCCATCCACGTGTAGATCAGGTTGCCTACCAGCACGCCCAGCGCCGTGCCCGGGAACATGCGGGTGAACACCACCTCGGCCGGGAACTGGAAGATGCCGATCAGCGCGGCGGCGATGAAGCCGAGGATGGACAGGTTGTCCACCACCAGGCCGAAGAAACCGTTGAGGTCGCCGGGGACGAACCATTTGCTGCTGCGTGGTTGATCGGTCATGGGATGAGGAGTGAGTGGAGAGGAGTGAGAAGTGAGTAGCGGCAGAGCAAGGCCATGAGCGATTTTCGCTCACTCCTCACTCCTCTCCACTCACTCCTGCCTTCAGAACGACACTTCCACCGCCTGCCGCGACCACAGCACCGACTGGTGGCCGGTGGCCTGCTTCCATGCCAGCCGGATCGCCTCGACGTCGGCGCGGCGCTGCGGGGTGTCCTCGTGCAGGATCACCAGCACCTTGGTCTTCAGCCGGTTGGGTTCCTGGGCGCCGCGGAACAGCCATTGGCCGTAGGCGTCGAACACGGTCAGGCCGTCGGGGAAGCGCGCGGTCACTTCCTTGTCCAGGAAGGCCCGCCAGGCCGCCTCGGTGATCGGCTCGGCCTGCGGCCGGTCGGCCGGGCCGGTCTCCTCGCCCACGCCGAAGTACAACTCGCTGCGCACCCAGCCGGAAGCCTGGGCCGGGCGCGCGGCGTCGCCCTGCATCGATGCGGTGACCGCGGTGGCGGGCGCGGGCGGCGGCAGCGTCGCGCAACCGGCGAGCGACAGGACCAGGGACAACCACAGGGCATTGCGTAGCAGCATCGGGACACTCCGGGGAAACACGGTGGAAAGGCGGGGAACAGCATCGGCCATGCGCGGCCTGCGCCATATGACCTGTCGGCATGAGCACATCGACATGCGCCATGACGTCTCAGGCCGCAATGGATACAGATGCAATTAACATATCTCTTTATCCAGATGGATGGATAAAATACCCGCCATCGCCTTCGGGCACCACCCATCCTTTCCCTTCCTCCCCCCAGGAGTCCTGCATGCATCGTCCCGCTTTCGCGCCGCTCGGCGCCGCCATCGCCCTGGCCCTGGCCCTTCCTGTGCACGCGCAGCGCGCGCCGGACGGGGCCACCGACCTGGACGCGGTGATCGTCACCGGCACCCGCGCCAGCGACCGCACGGCGCTGGAATCCACCTCGCCCATCGACGTGCTGAGCGCCGAGGACATCCGCAAGGCCGGCGTGCTGAACGGCGAGCTGGGCAGCGCGCTGCAGACGCTGCTGCCGTCGTTCAACTTCCCGCGCCAGTCCAACTCCGGCGGCGCCGACCACGTGCGCGCCGCGCAACTGCGCGGCCTGGCGCCGGACCAGGTGCTGGTGCTGGTCAACGGCAAGCGCCGCCACACCTCGGCGCTGGTCAGCACGGCCTCGAAGATCGGCCGCGGCACCACGCCGGTGGACTACAACGCCATCCCGGTGTCGGCGATCAAGCGCATCGAGGTGCTGCGCGACGGCGCCGGCGCGCAGTACGGCTCCGACGCGGTGGCCGGCGTGATCAACGTGATCCTGGAGGACGCGCCCGAGGGCGGCGCCTGGGAGGCCAGCTACGGCCTGCACCACACCAGGGTGGAACCGATCGGGCAGACGCTGAGCGACGGCCAGACCAGCTTCCTGTCCGGCAAGGTGGGCACGGCCGCGGGCGACGGCGGCTTCTTCCGCGTGGGCTTCGAACTGAAGAACCGCGAGGCCACCAACCGCGCCGGCTTCGACCAGATCCCGCCGTGGGAGCAGAGCGACGTCAACCTGGCCCTGCAGGGCAAGCGCAACTACCACCTGGGCGACGGCCAGTCCAAGGACCTCAACGCCTGGTTCAACAGCGAGATCCCGTTCGGCGACGGCGCCGCGCTGTACGCCTTCGGCACCTACAACCAGCGCGACACCGAGGGCGCCAACTGGTTCCGCTATCCGGACGGCGCCGCCAACTGGCGCGAGGTGTATCCGGACGGCTTCCTGCCGGTGTCCATCGGCGAGAACCTCGACGTGGGCCTGGTCGGCGGCGCGCGCGGGCAATGGGGGCAATGGGACGTGGACGCCAGCGTCAACCACGGGCGCAACGCTTTCACCTACCGCCTGCGCGATTCGCTCAACGCCTCACTGGGCCCGTCCAGCCCGACCCGCTTCCGCACCGGCGACTACGAGTTCCAGCAGACCCTGGCCAACCTGGACCTGAGCCGCGGCTTCGACAGCGGCGCCAATGCCCACACCCTGGGCGTGGGCGCGGAATTCCGCGTGGAGCGCTACGAGACCGGCGCCGGCGACCCGGCCAGCTACGCGGTCGGCCCCTACGCCGACCGCCCGGCCGGCTCGCAATCCGGCGGCGGCCTGACCCCGCAGGACCAGGCCAACCTGAGCCGCGACGTGGCCAGCGTCTACGCCAGCCTGTCCAGCCGCTTCGGCGAGAAGCTGACCACCGACCTGGCGGCGCGCTACGAGGACTACGAGGACTTCGGCGGCCAAGCCACCGGCAAGCTGGCGGCGCGCTACGAGTTCGCGCCGGCCTTCGCCCTGCGCGGCGCGCTGTCCAACAGCTTCCGCGCGCCGTCGCTGGCGCAGGTCGGCTACGAGTCCACCAGCACCGGCTACAACGCCGCCGGCCAGATCGTCGAAGGCCGCCTGCTGTCGGTCAACAACCCCATCGCCCGCGCCCTGGGCGCCACCGCGCTGAAGCCGGAGAAGTCGCTCAACGCCAGCCTGGGCTTCACCAGCCGCATCGGCGAGCGCCTGGACCTGTCGCTGGACCTGTTCCACATCGACATCGACGACCGCATCGCGCTGTCCGAGGCCATCACCGGCGACGCGCTGACCGACTACATCGACGCCAACTTCGACGTCGCCCGGATCGAGAGCGCGCAGTTCTTCGTCAACGCCGCCGACACCCGCACCCGCGGCGCCGAGGTAGTAGCCAACTGGCGCGACGAACTGGCCGGCGGCCGCCTGCTGCTGACCGCCACCTACAGCTACGCCAAGACCGAGCTGCGCAACATCGTCGCCACGCCCACCCAGCTTTCCTCGCTGGACCCGGGCTATACCCTGTTCAGCGTGGAGGAAAGCAACACCATCACCGACGCCGCGCCGCGCAACCGCGCGCTGTTCAGCGCCAACTGGAACAACGACCGCTGGAACCTGCTGGCCCGCGTGCAGCGCCACGGCAGCGCCAAGCGCGTGTTCAACTTCGGCGGCGGCTACGAGCCCACCCAGACCTACGGCGCGGAGTGGCAGCTCGACGCCGAGGTCGAATACCGCATCGGCGAGCGCTGGAGCGTCGCGCTGGGCGGGCAGAACCTGACCGACGAGTACCCGGACCTGTCCAACAGCGACATCTACTACTTCGGCAACATGCCCTACGACGTGCTCTCGCCGGTGGGCAGCAACGGCGCCTACTACTACACCCGGGTGCGCTATGCGTTCTGAGCGCGCGCGCGGCCTGCGCTGGGCAGCCCTCGCCGCCCTCGCCGCCGCCGCGACGGCCTGCACGCCCTCCGGCGGCCGGCCACCGGCCGCGGCGGATACGCCGGCCGCAGCATCCGGGCACGCGATGCTGCGCACGGAGTTGTATTTCGAACGGGCGGAACTGGCCGGCTGGGAGGATTTCCTGGCCGGCGAGGTCACGCCGCGCTTCCCCGACGGGCTGACCTGGTTCGACGTCAACGGCCAGTGGCGCGGCCCCAGCGGCGGCCCGGAGAAGATGGCTTCGCGCCTGCTGATCGTGCTGCACGCCGACAACGCCGGCAACGAACAGGCGTTGCAGGACATCGCCACGCGCTTCCATGCCCGCTTCGGCAGCAATGTGCTGGTCGTGTCGCAACCGGCCCGCGCGCGCGACGCCGACTGGACCGCGCAGCGCCTGCAAGGCAATCCGCAACTGTCGCCGACGCCGGCCGCGCCGGCGCACTGAAGTCCCGGCCGGCCCGGCGCCGGCCGCCTTCGCACGGGATCAATCCACGCAATCGTCCACGGCCAACCAGCCGCGGTAATGCACCAGCGGCCCGGCGAGGGGCATGGCGGCCCACACGTCGAAGCAGTAGCGCGCGCCGTCGGCCGATTCGCGCGCACCGACCCCGGCGAACCAGGCCGCCGGCAGCGGCAGGCCGAGCACTCGCGCCTGCACGACCTGCCAGTGGATCGCGCCTTCAGCGGCCCGCAACCGGAAGCCGAACCGCACCGGCCCCAGCCGCTCGCACAGCAGGTCGCCGTCGCGCCACAGCCGCGACGGCATCGCGCGCCCGCCGACGTGGCGGGTCCAGCGTTCGCCCTGCGGCCGCGCGTCGATGTCGACGCGCAGCAGGCCCTCGCCGGCCGGCGGCAGCCGCGTGGCGGCGGCGAGCAGGCGCGAAAGCAGGCCACTGCCGCGCGCCACCTCCACCCTGCCGCGGTACCGGCGCGGGCCCTGCGCAAGGTGCAGCGCGCGCACCGGCGCCGGCAATGCCGCGAATGCGGGGCCCAGCAATTGCGCGAACAGCGGCGGAGCGGTCAGGGCTGCATCCATGCCAGGGTGGCGATGCGGCCGCTGCGACCGTCGCGGCGGTGCGAGAAGAAGCGCTGCGGATCGCCGATGGTGCACAGGTCACCGCCATGGATGTCGGCCGGGCGCATGCCCTGCGCGACCAGGCACCGGCGGGCCAGCGCGGGCAGGTCGGCCAGCCAGTGGCCGGGCCGGGTCGGCGCAAACGCGGCCTCGGCACCCGCGTCCTGCGCGACGAAGGCCTCGAACACGTCCCGGCCGACTTCGTAGCGCTGCGGCCCCGCCGCCGGCCCGATCCACGCCAGCACGTCCGCCGGCGGTGTGCGCATCGCCGCGAGCGCGGCCTCCAGCATGCCCTTCGACAGCCCGGGCCAGCCCGCGTGCGCGGCGGCCACTTCGCGGCCGTCGCGGGCGGCGAACACCACCGGCAGGCAATCGGCGGTCAGGATGGCCAGCACCACGCCGGGCGTGGACGTCACCGCGGCGTCGGCCTCCGGTTCCTCCGCACCGGGAACGGCGGG
>CALJUL010000006.1 GCA_937975725.1 uncultured Pseudoxanthomonas sp.
CCAAGAAGACCGCCGGCGTGCTGGGCGACGACCTGGCGCTGAACGCGCAGCAGGTGACCGGGGTGAAGGCCGACCGCGAACTGCCGGTGGTCTGGGCGGTGGCGCGCGGCTCGCTGGTCAACAAGGCCATCCTGGTACCGGCCGCACTGGCGATCAGCGCGCTGGAAGCTTGGCTGCGCGGCAGGGGCCACGACATCCCGCTGATCACGCCGCTGATGATGGCCGGCGGCGCCTTCCTCTGCTACGAGGGCGTGGAGAAGCTGGCGCACCGCTTCCTGCACGGCCGCGAAGAGGAGAGCCGGCACCGCGCCGAGCGGGTCCGGGCGGTGCAGGACGAGCAGGTGGACATGGTGGCGTTCGAGAAGGACAAGATCCGCGGCGCCATCCGCACCGACTTCATCCTGTCGGCGGAGATCATCGTCATTTCGCTGGGCACGCTGGCCGGCAAGACCTTCTCCCAGCAATTGCTGACCCTGGTGGCGATCGGCCTGATCATGACCGTGGGCGTGTACGGGCTGGTGGCGGGCATCGTCAAGCTGGACGACGCCGGCATGGCGCTCAACCGCGACCCCGGCCCTAACGGCTGGGCGCGCTTCAAGCGGGCCTTCGGCCGCGGCATCCTCTACAGCGCCCCGTACCTGATGAAGGGGCTGTCCATCGCCGGCACCGTGGCCATGTTCCTGGTCGGCGGCGGCATCCTGACGCACGCCATCCCGGCGCTGCACCACCTGATCGAGCCCCATGCCGCCGGCGCCTTCGGCGGGCTGTGGTCGATGCTGTTCAACGCAGCCGTGGGCATCGCCGCCGGCTGCGTGGCGCTGGCGGCGGTCACCCTGGTGCAGCGCTTGCGCAGCAAGGGCCGGGCCGGCTGAACCGGCGCTGTTCATGCGCTCGCCCGGGCCCCGGCTTTCATGCGAGCATGACGCCATGACCGCGCCGAAACGCCTCCCTCCCTGGCACGAGCACTTCCGCCTGCCCAGCGGCCGCGAGCTGCTGATCCGCCCCATCCGCCCCGAGGACGCCGGCCCCATCCAGGGCGCGTTCGGCCTGCTCGGCCCGGAAGAGATCCGCCACCGCTTCCTCTACACCCTGAAGGAACTGACGCCGGAAATGGCGCAGCGGCTGGCCCAGCCCGACCCGAACAGCGAATTCGCCCTGGTCGCGGCCGAGCCCCTGCCGCCGGGCGAGGCGCTGGTCGGCGCCGTGGCCCGCGCCGCGCTGGTGCCGCGCACGCGCGACGCCGAGTTCGCCATCCTGGTCAGCCACTTCATCGCCGGCCAGGGCTTGGGCCGGCATCTGATGCGCAAGCTGGCCAAGTGGGCGCGCTCGCGCAAGCTGGACCGCCTCTACGGCGACGTGCTGGAAAGCAACCAGCCGATGCTGGCGCTGGCGCAGTCGCTGGGCTTCAAGCGCGAGCGCGTGCGCGAGAACGACGGCTCCAGCCTGGTACGCGTGGTGCTGGACCTCAACGAGGACCTCTGACCGCCAGGCCGGCGTTTTCCTGCCACGCGACCGGTGCTACCGTTGTGCGGAATCCGGAAGCGGCGGCCGAGGAAGCACGCCTGGCTTCGCTGCACCCACTTGGCGCCGTATCGAAGGGCAGCCAGTGATGCCCACCGAAATCGAGCCGCGACACCGCCTTCCCGCATGCGCTCGACGGCACACTCCCCGGCTCCGATCCGCATGGCAGCACGGCGGCAGCACGATTCCCTCGCCCCCTGCGGGTAATTCCCGCGAAGCCCTATACGCCGCGGTCGGAAAGGCACCGCAGGACGGCATTCCCGCCACCGCAAGCCTGCGCCCGCCGCATCGCTGCCATCGCCACCATCGCCCGGAACTTCGCAGCGCCACTTCCGCCGCCGAAGGCCACGAGACCTTCTCCCGCCCGCGACATAGCCATCACCGCCTGCGCGGCCGCCCCGCCGAAACGCGATGAAACGGAGCGATCCGCTCGCCATGACGGCAGTGCGGCGGCCGCTTGCTAAACTGCGCGCTCCTTTCGCGCTGGCCGCCCACGGCATCCGGCGCTGCCTTCGTTTTGTGTGTCCATGCCCAACGCCAAGCCGCTTTCCTCGATTTCCCTTCCTCCCTTGCCGCGCGGCGGCCAGTCCCGCGCCTGGTGGCGCGCGCCGGCTTCGCCCACGGCGCTGGCCTGGTCCATCGCGGCGGCCGCGCGGACGCACGACGGTCCGCTGCTGGTCGTCGCCCGCGACAACCACGAGGCGCACCAACTGGAAGCGGACCTGCATACGCTGCTGGGCACGGGGGGCGGCGCGGGCCAGCCCCTGCCGGTGATCCCGTTCCCGGACTGGGAAACCCTGCCCTACGACCAGTTCAGCCCGCACCCGGACATCGTCTCGCAGCGCCTGGCCGCGCTGCACACGCTGCCCTCGCTGCGGCACGGCATCGTGGTCGTGCCGGTGCAGACGCTGATGCAGCGCCTGCCGCCGCTGCGCCACGTCGCCGGCGGCAGCTTCGACTACCGGGTCGGCCAGCGGCTGGACTTCGACGCGGAGAAGCGCCGGCTGGAAGCGGCCAGCTACCGCCACGTGCCGCAGGTGCTGGACCCGGGCGACTTCGCCGTGCGCGGCGGCCTGCTGGACGTGTATCCGATGGGCGCGGACGCGCCGCTGCGCATCGAACTGCTGGACGACACCATCGATTCGATCCGCCATTTCGACCCGGAGAGCCAGCGCTCGCTGGACCGGACCGACGCCGTGCAACTGCTGCCCGGCCGCGAGGTGCCGCTGGACGAAGCCTCGGCCGAGCGCGCGATGGCGCGGCTGCGCGAGCGCTTCGACGTGGACACGCGCCGCAGCGCGCTGTACCAGGACCTGAAGTCCGGGCTGGCGCCGGCCGGCGTGGAGTACTACCTGCCGCTGTTCTTCGACCAGACCGCCACACTGTTCGACTATCTGCGCGAAGACGCCCTGCCGCTGCTGACCGACGGCTTCGGCGAGGCGGCCGAAGCGTTCTGGGCGCAGACGCGCAATCGCTACGAGCAGCGCCGTCACGACATCGAACGGCCGCTGCTGCCGCCGGACGAGCTGTACCTGCCGCCGGATGCGCTGCGCGAACGCCTCAACCGCTCGCCGCGCATCGAGATCTGCGGCCCGCAGCACAGCCGCCATGCCGACGCCCTGCCGCTGGGCGACCAGCCGCTGCCGCCGCTGCCCGTGGCGACGAAGGACGCGCCGGCCGGCGAAGCGCTGAAATCCTTCCTCGGCCATTACCCGGGCCGCGTGCTGATCGCCGCGGATTCGCCGGGCCGGCGCGAGGCGTTGCTGGAGGTGTTGCAGGCGGCGGAGTTGCGGCCGGACGTGGTCGGCAGCTTCACCGACTTCCTTGCCTCCCGGCGTCCCCGCACAGATGGGAACCCGGCGGCTCCCGCAGATGCCGGAGGAAAAACCAAGGCACTGCGTCCTCGCCTGCGCGGGGATGAGGGCGTCGCGGATGGCGAAGCCGAAGCCAGCGACCGCCGCTTCGCTATCGCCGTCGCGCCGCTGGAAGACGGCTTCGCGCTGGACGAGCCGCGCATCGCCGTGCTCACCGAGCGGCAGTTGTTCCCCGAGCGCGCCGTGCCGGCGCGCCGCGGCCGCCGCGCGGGGCGCGAGCCGGAAGCCATCATCCGCGACCTGGGCGAACTGACCGAAGGCGCGCCCATCGTCCACGAGGACCACGGCGTCGGCCGCTACCGCGGGCTGGTGGCGATGGACGTGGGCGGCATGCCCGGCGAATTCCTGGAGATCGAGTACGCCAAGGGCGACCGTCTGTACGTGCCGGTCGCGCAACTGCACCTGATCAGCCGCTACTCCGGCGCTTCACCGGAGACCGCGCCACTGCACTCGCTGGGCGGCGAAGCCTGGGCCAAGGCCAAGAAGAAGGCCGCCGAGAAGGTCCGCGACGTGGCCGCGGAACTGCTGGAGATCCAGGCGCGCCGGCAGGCGCGCGCCGGACTGGCGCTGAGCGTGGACCGCGCGATTTACGAGCCCTTCGCCGCCGGCTTCCCGTTCGAGGAGACGCCCGACCAGCGCGCTGCCATCGAAGCGGTGCTGCGCGACCTGCAATCCAGCCAGCCGATGGACCGCGTGGTCTGCGGCGACGTCGGCTTCGGCAAGACCGAGGTGGCCGTGCGCGCCGCCTTCGCCGCCGCCAGCGGCGGCAGGCAGGTGGCGGTGCTGGTGCCGACCACGCTGCTGGCCGAGCAGCACTACCGCAACTTCCGCGACCGTTTCGCCGACTGGCCGCTGAAGGTGGAAGTGCTGTCGCGCTTCAAGACCGCCAAGGAGATCAAGGCCGAGCTGGAGAAGCTGGCCGCCGGCAAGCTGGACGTGATCGTCGGCACCCACCGGTTGCTGCAACCGGACGTGAAGTTCGCCGACCTGGGCCTGGTGATCGTGGACGAGGAGCAGCGCTTCGGCGTGCGCCAGAAGGAAGCGCTGAAGGCGCTGCGCGCCAACGTGCACCTGCTGACGCTGACCGCCACGCCGATCCCGCGCACGCTCAACATGGCAATGGCCGGCCTGCGCGACCTGTCCATCATCGCCACGCCGCCGGCCAACCGCATGGCGGTGCAGACCTTCGTCACGCCGTGGGACGCGGCGCTGCTGAAGGAAGCCTTCCAGCGCGAGCTGTCGCGCGGCGGCCAGGTGTACTTCCTGCACAACGACGTGGAGAGCATCGGCCGCATGCAGCGCGAGTTGCAGGAACTGGTGCCGGAAGCGCGCATCGGCGTGGCGCACGGACAGATGCCGGAGCGCGAACTGGAACAGGTGATGCTGGATTTCCAGAAGCAGCGCTTCAACGTGCTGCTGTGCACGACCATCATCGAATCCGGCATCGACATCCCCAACGCCAACACCATCGTCATGAACCGCGCCGACAAGTTCGGCCTGGCGCAGTTGCACCAGTTGCGCGGGCGCGTCGGCCGTTCGCACCACCGCAGCTACGCGTATCTCGTGGTGCCGGACAAGCGCAGCATCACCGCCGATGCGCAACGCCGGCTGGAGGCCATCGCATCGATGGACGAGCTGGGCGCGGGCTTCACCCTGGCCACGCACGACCTGGAGATCCGCGGCGCCGGCGAACTGCTGGGCGAGGACCAGAGCGGGCAGATGGCCGAGGTCGGCTTCAGCCTCTATACCGAACTGCTGGAACGCGCGGTGCGCTCGATCAAGGCCGGCCACCTGCCCGACGTGGACCTGGGCCAGGAACGCCGCGGCGCCGAAGTCGAACTGAACGTGCCCGCGCTGATCCCCGAGGACTACCTGCCCGACGTGCACACGCGGCTGACCCTGTACAAGCGCATCAGCAGCGCGCGCGACCGCGACGGACTGCGCGAGTTGCAGGTGGAGATGATCGACCGCTTCGGCCTGCTGCCGGACCCGGCCAAGTACCTGTTCGCCACCGCCGAACTGAAGCTAGCGGCGAACGAACTGGGCATCCGCAAGCTGGAGCTGGGCGAGAACGGCGGGCGCATCGTGTTCGAGAGCAAGCCGAAGATCGACCCGATGGCGGTGATCCAGATGATCCAGAAGCAGCCGAAGCTGTACGCCATGGACGGCCCGGACAAGCTGCGCATCAAGGTGCCGCTGCCGGAGGCGCCGGACCGCTTCAACGCCGCCAAGGCGCTGCTGGCCACGCTCGCCCCCGGCTGACCCGGCGGCCGTGCCTTCCGGGGGCATGGCC
>CALJUL010000007.1 GCA_937975725.1 uncultured Pseudoxanthomonas sp.
GCTCCCACAGGGGGGACCACAAGGCGCGGCATGCCCTACACTTGCGCACCTTTTGCCGGTTCCGGTCACGTGAACGCCGAATCCCCCGCCATCCCCGGCCGCCGCGCCGCGCTGATCTTCATCTTCATCACCGTGCTGATCGACGTGCTGTCGTTCGGCGTGATCATTCCCGTGCTGCCGGGGCTGGTGCGCGAGTTCACCGGCGGCGATTTCGCCAAGGCGGCGTGGTGGGTGGGCACGTTCGGCATGCTGTTCGCCGCCATCCAGTTCGTCTGCACGCCCGTCCAGGGCACGCTGTCGGACCGCTTCGGGCGGCGCCCGGTGATCCTGCTGTCGTGCCTGGGCCTGGGCATCGACTTCGTGCTGATGGCGCTGGCGCAGTCGTTGCCCTGGCTGCTGGTGGCGCGCATCTTCTCCGGCGTGTTCTCGGCCAGCTTCACCACGGCCAACGCCTACATCGCCGACATCACCGCGCCGGAGAAGCGCGCGCAGGCGTTCGGCATGATCGGCGCGGCGTTCGGCTTGGGGTTCATCATCGGCCCGATCATCGGCGGCCAACTCGGGGCCATCGGCCTGCGCTTGCCGTTCTGGTTCGCCGCGGGGCTGGCGCTGCTGAACTTCCTCTACGGCCTGTTCGTGCTGCCGGAATCGCTGCCGAAGGAGCGCCGCACCGCGCGCTTCGACTGGTCGCACGCCAACCCGGTCGGTTCGATGGTGCTGCTGAAGCGCTATCCGCAGGTGTTCGGCCTGGCCGCGGTGGTGCTGATCGCCAACCTAGCGCACTACGTGTATCCCAGCGTGTTCGTGCTGTTCGCCGAATACCAGTACCAGTGGAACGAGCAGCAGGTCAGTTGGGTGCTGGCCGTGGTCGGCGTGTTCAGCGTGATCGTGCAGGCGGGCCTGGTGGGGCGGGTAGTGCCGAAGTTCGGCGAGCGCCGCACGCTGCTGTTCGGGCTGGCCTGCGGCGTGGTCGGCTTCTGCATCTACGGCATGGCGGACGTGGGTTGGCTGTTCCTGCTCGGCCTGCCGATCAGTGCGCTGTGGGGCCTGGCGGGACCGGCCACGCAGGCGCTGATCACGCGCCAGGTCGGCGCGGACGTGCAGGGCCGCGTCCAGGGCGCGCTGATGAGCCTGGTCAGCCTAGCGGGCGTGGTGGGGCCGATGATGTTCGCGGGCACGTTCGCCTTGTTCATCGGCACGTCCGCGCCCGCGCACGTGCCGGGTGCGCCGTGGCTGCTGGCGGCGCTGCTGCTGGCGGTGGGCTGGATGGTGGGGTGGCGCTTCGCGCGGCCTGCGCCCGAGCGTGCGGCGGAAGCGGTCCACTAGCGCCTGGCGCCGTTTGCCCGTCAGTCCAGTGCAGGCGGAGACCCGGCGCCTGGTCTTGCTCGGCTGGAGATCGAAGTCACCGGGCTCCCGCCTGCACGGGAACGACAGCGTAAGAAGAGGGCCGCCCGGAAGCGGCCTTCTTCGTCATGCATCGGCGTTCGTGCTCAATCGTTCTCGACGTGGATGATCTCGCCGGTATCGGCGGACAGGTGGATCTCGACGTCGTTGCCGTCGGCGCGCTCGGCCTCGGCCTTCCAGACGCCGTCGTCGAAATCGACGTCGTGGACCTTCGAATAGCCCGCGGCGGCCAGCTTGGCCTTGACGTCGGCCTCGCTGAGGCTGGACACCAGCTTCTCGGCGATGACCTCGCCGGTGGTCGGGTTCACGCGCACGTCGACGCGGTCGCCGTTGGCGCTGGTGGCGTCGGTCTCCCACATGCCGTCCTCGAAATCGAGGTCGTCGATGCGGGTATAGCCCTTCTCCGCCAGCAGCGCGCGCACTTGCGGCTCCTTCAGCGCGTCCTTGCCGGCGGTGGGTGCGGGCGCCTGCGCGAAGGCGGTGCCGGCCAGCACGGCCAGCGCGGCGAACGCGAGCAGGCGGTGTCGAGTGTGGAAGGTCCTCATGGGAATCTCCTGCAAGGGGGGAGTGTCGATCCTTGCGCGGGCCGCCTCAGCCGCGGGTGAATTCCGCACGCGGGAACTGAATGCTCCACGCAGCCTTCACCTGCATGAGCCGCATGCAAACGGAGGCGTCTTTCGCCGCCGTGTGCAGCGCCCGCACTCACGCCCGGCGCAGTACCAGCAGCGTCGCCACGCCGGCCAGCAAGCCCCAGAACGCCGAGCCGATGCCGGCCAGCGACAGCCCGGACGCGGTGACCAGGAAGGTGACCAGCGCCGGTTCGCGCTCGGATTCCTCGCGCAGGGCGGCGGCCAGGCTGTTGCCGATGGTGCCCAGCAAGGCGATGCCGGCGATGGCGACGATGAGTTCACGCGGGAAGGCCGCGAACAGCGCCGCCACGGTGGCGCCGAACAGGCCCACGACCAGGTAGAACACGCCGGCCGCGACCGCCGCCACGTAGCGGCGATCAGGGTCCTCGTGCGCTTCGCGGCCCATGCAGATCGCCGCGGTGATCGCCGCCAGGTTGAGCGCGAACGCGCCGAACGGCGCCAGCAGCAGCGTCGCCACGCCGGTCCAGCCGACCGCCGGCGAGACCGGCACCGCGTAGCCGGACGCGCGGATCACCGCCACCCCGGGTACGTTCTGCGAGGCCATGGTGACCAGGAACAGCGGCAGGGCGATGCCGGCGACCGCGGCGAAGGAGAGCGTGGGCGCGACGAAGATCGGCCGGGCCAGGCGCAGCGACAGTCCGTCCATGCCCAGCAACCCCAACCCGGTGGCGAACGCGATGCCCACCAGCAGGGTCAGGATCACCGCGTAGCGCGGCAGCAATCGGCGCGCGGCCAGGTACACCGCGAACATCGTCAGCACCATGCCGAGCTGGGTTTTCATCGCCGCGAAGGCGTCCAGGCCGAACCGCAGCAGCACCCCGCCCAGCATGCCGGAGGCCAGCGATATCGGGATGCGGCTGATCATGCGCTCGAAGAAGCCGGAGAACCCGGCCAGCGCGATCATCGCCGCCGACAGCAGGAACGCACCGACCGCATCGGACAGCGGTACGCCCGCGGCGCTGCCGATCAGCATCGCCGCGCCCGGGGTGGACCACGCGGTCACCACCGGCATGCGGTAGCGCAGCGACAGGCCGATGCAGGTCGCGCCCATGCCCAGCCCCAGCGCCCACATCCACGAGCTGATCTGTTCCGGGCTGGCGCCCAGCGACTGCGCGGCCTGGAACACGATCACCGCCGAACTGGCGAAGCCCACCAGCACGGTGACGAAGCCGGCGGCGACGGCCGACAGCGAGAGGTCCTTCAGCAGATGGCGGCGCGGCACGGGATCCATGCGCCCATTGTCGCCCACTTCCCCCGCCCCGTAGGAGCGACGTCAGTCGCGACCGGATTGCTGGAAAGCATCAGACGCAGATCAACACGGATTTGCACGGATCGACACGGATTGCGCCGGATCAGCAGCTTCCATCCGTGCCGATCCGGGCCGATCCGTGTTTCCAGCCGCTTTTTGCCCATCCGCTCGCAGCCAGGTTCCTAGCCCCCGGCCACGTCCGCCGCATCTGTCGTGGGAGCGACGTCAGTCGCGACCGGGCTGCGGGAAAGCATTGGGCACGGATCAATGCGGACAACCGCGGATCAGAACCTTCAACCGTGTTCATCCGTGCGAATCCGCGTCGATCCGCGTTTCCAGGGTGCCTCCGTTCCTGCGGTCGCGACTGACGTCGCTCCTACGGGGAGCGGCGTTTGCCGACGGCGGCGCACCAGCGGCGGGCGACGGCGGGGGAGGTCATGCAGACGGCTTCGTCGGTCACGGTGGTGACGGCGCGCTCCAGCAACTGGATGTCGGCCTCGTGCTGGCGCGCCACGTGCGGGTCCTCGAAGAACACCACGCGCTGGCAGCGGCGCTCCAGCACCCGGTCGGCGATCTGCGCGTCGCCGCCCAGCGGGCCGCTCTGGAAGCACTCCACCCACGGCGCGTCCTGCGGCCAGCCGCGGCTCCAGGCCAGCTCGTTGAGGCGCTGGCCGGTGGTGCCGGTGGCCATGCGGTGGGCGAAGCGCGACAGCAGGTCGAAATGGTCCGCGGCGAATTCCAGCATCCGCGGCTTCATGGCGTCGTGCGCGATCAGCGCCAGCGTCTGCGATTCCAGCGCGTGGAAACGGTCGGCGCCCGGGTCCGGCGCCAGCCCGGCGTGGATGCGCTCCATCTCCACCCAGTCGCGCGCCGAGGCCACGGTGGACAGGAACGGCTTGCCGTGGATCACGCACTGGCGCTTCAGCGCCACCGCTTCGGGGAAGATCGAGGACGGGTCCACCGGGTCGATGAAATAGATCGCGCCGTCGAGATGGCGCTCGGCGCCTTCCAGCCCCACCACTTCGGCCACCAGCTTCATCAGCCCGCCGTCGCGGCCGTAGGGGTAGCGCTTCAGCGGATCGTAGCCACGCAGCATGCCGGCCGCGACGATGGCGTCGTGGGTGCGGCCCACCGCGTGCAGGCCCAGCCCCAGTTCGCGGATGCCGGGCTCGCAGGCGCGCAGCCAGCGGAACAGCGCGGCGTCCTCGGTGTGGTGGTGCAGGCGGTTGGCGGCCAGTCCCAGGCGCATGGCGGAGGCGGAAGTCGGGCGGACCGACAGTCTAAGCGAGATGCCGGCGCGGGATGGGACGATGCGATCCGGCGGCGGCGGCTTTCCCGTCCGCGCGCTCGTTCTAGAATCCCGGTCCCGTTCCCATGCCGGAGATTCCCATGAGCCAGGCCCGCGGCTACGCCGCCCTTTCGCCCGAACAACCGCTGGCCGCGTTCGCCTTCGAGCGCCGCGAGCCCGGCCCGCACGACGTGCGCATCGACATCCTCTACTGCGGGGTGTGCCATTCGGACCTGCACACCGCGCGCAACGAATGGAACAACACCCTGTACCCGTCCGTGCCCGGGCACGAGATCGTCGGCCGCGTCGGCGCCGTCGGCAGCGCGGTGACGGCCTTCGCGGTCGGCGACATCGCCGGCGTCGGCTGCATCGTGGATAGTTGCCGCCAGTGCGGCTCCTGCCGTGAGGGCGAGGAGCAGTACTGCGAGGCCGGCTTCACCGGCACCTACAACGGCCCGCTGTTCGGCGGCGGCCCCAACACCTACGGCGGCTATTCCGACCGCATCGTGGTGGACGAGAAGTACGTGTTGAAGATCCGCCACGACCGGGCGCAACTGGCCGCGGTGGCGCCGCTGCTGTGCGCCGGCATCACCACGTATTCGCCGCTGGCGCACTGGAAGGTCGGCCCGGGCAGCAAGGTCGGCGTGGTCGGCCTGGGCGGGCTGGGCCACATGGCGGTGAAGATTGCCAAGGCGATGGGCGCGCACGTGGTGCTGTTCACCACCTCGGCCGGCAAGCGCGACGACGCGCTGCGCCTGGGCGCCGACGAAGTGGTGGTGTCGAAGGACGCCGCGCAGATGGCCGCGCAGGGCAACCGGCTGGACTTCATCGTCAACACGGTGGCCGCGCCGCATGACCTGGACCCGTTCCTCAACGCGCTGCGGCGCGACGGCACGATGGCGCTGGTCGGCGCGCCCGACCATGCGCACCCGTCGCCGACCGTGTTCAACCTGATCCTCAAGCGCCGCGCCCTGGCCGGCTCGCTGATCGGCGGCATCCGTGAGACCCAGGAAATGCTGGATTTCTGCGCGCGGCACGGCATCGTCGCCGACATCGAGACCATCCGCATGGACGAGATCAACACCGCCTACGAGCGCATGCTGAAGGGCGACGTGAAGTACCGTTTCGTCATCGACATGGCGACGTTGGGGTAGGAAGACGCGGGCGGGCGCATCGCCTGTTCGCCTGGTGTGGGTTGGCGTCGGGCGGTGGCTTTCCCTCTCGCTTTATCTGCCGTGGGAGCGACGTGAGTCGCGACCCTGCACTCCGCGCGCAAGCGCTGCTTGGTCGCTCGCACAAAATCTCAGTCGCGACTCACGTCGCTCCCGCAGGCGCAGAAAGTGCGAACGAAGCTGGGAGTCATGTCCCTGCGAAGCAGGCCAGGGAAGCGATGACAGCGCTTCCGTCATTGCTTCCATGCCGGAGGCATGGGCGCGGCGATATTCCGCGGGTGCGGGATCGTGCCGGATACACCCGGTGTTTCCGGTTGCGACTTGCGTCGCTCCTACAGAAGCGGGTGAGGGGCAGGCGAACGGGCTTCCGCAGGGAGACAGCAAGCAAGAGCTGCCTCCTCGCGGAACAGTCGCGAGTGCGATGGCAACGGCGCCTTCGTCATTGCCCCCTTACCCAAGCCAGTTTCCATCGCAGGAACCCGACCGTCCCGCCGGCGCATCACGCCAGCAGTAGCATCGCGATGCTGCCGGCCGCGTCGCGGCCTTCGGCGACGGCGGTGACTACCAGGTCGGCGCCGCGCACGGCGTCGCCGCCGGCGAACAGCCGGGGGTGGGTGGTCTGGTAGGGCAGGCGGTCGCCGCCGCCGGCGACGATGCGGCCGTTGGGCGTGCCTTCCACGCCCTGTTCGGCCAACCACGCCGGCACGCTGGGCGAGAAGCCGAAGGCGATGATGACCACGTCTGCTTCCAGCACCGATTCGCTGCCTTCGATGGGCACCGCGTTGCGGCGGCCGCGTTCGTCGGGTTCGCCCAGCGTGGTCTCCACCACCTGCACGCCGGCGGCCTTGCCGTCTTCGCCGGCGACGATGCCCAGCGGCTGGCGGTTGAACAGGAAGCGCACGCCTTCCTCGCGCGCGTTGGCGACCTCGCGCGCGGAACCGGGCATGTTGGCCTCGTCGCGGCGGTAGGCGCAGGTCACGCGCGCCGCGCCCAGGCGGATCGCACTGCGCACGCAGTCCATGCCGGTGTCGCCGCCGCCCAGCACCACCACGCGCTTGCCGTGCAGGTCGGGCACGGCAAGCTTGTCCTCCCAGCCGGCGATGGGCCGGCCCCAGGGATCGTTGCCGCCGACGATGCGGCCGTTCTGCACCAGGAACGGCAACGCCGGCAGCACGCCGTCCAGGTCCTGGCCGGGCAGGCCGCCGTTGGTGTAGCGGTAGGCGCCGGTGCCGAGGAACACCGCGTCGTATTCCTCCAGCAAATGCGCCAGCGTCACCTCGCGGCCGATTTCCACGCCCAGGCGGAACTCCACGCCCATGCCTTCCAGCACCTCGCGGCGCTGCGCGATGACGCTCTTGTCCAGCTTGAAGGTGGGGATGCCGAACTGCAGCAGCCCGCCGATCTGCTCGTAGCGGTCGTACACCACCGCGTGGATGCCGGCGCGCGCCAGGCGGTCGGCGCAGGCCAGGCCCGCCGGCCCGGCGCCGACCACGGCCACGCGCTTGCCGGTGGCCTGCACGTCGCTCAGGTCCGGGCGCCAGCCGCTCGCCAGCGCGGTGTCGACGATGTACTTCTCCACCGCGCCGATGGTGACCGCGCCGAATTCCTCCAGCGTGCAACTGCCTTCGCACAGGCGGTCCTGCGGGCACACGCGGCCGCAGACTTCCGGCAGCGGGTTGGTGGAATGGCACAGCGCAGCGGCTTCCTCGATGCGGTTCTCCTGCACCAGTTGCAGCCACTGCGGGATGGCGTTGTGCACCGGGCACTTCCAACTGCAGTAGGGATTGCCGCAGTCAAGGCAGCGGCCGGCCTGGTACTGCGCCTCTTCCTTGCCGAACCTGCCGTACAGCTCGCCCCAGTCGCCGGACGTGCGCAGTTCCAGCGGGATGCGCTGCGGCATGGTGCGCGGCAGGTCGAGGAACTGGAAGACGTGCTTCTTGCTCATGGGTGCAACCTCAACTCCCTCCCCCGTTCACGGGGGAGGGTTGGGTGGGGGGAAGGTCGGAGCCGGGCGCGCGTGGATGCAGTGATTTTTTCGAGTGCCGGCTCCGTGCCGGAAACGAGGAAGTGGCCGCACCGGCTTCGGCCTGCCCCCATCCCGGTCTTCCCCCGCACGCGGGGGAAGGGGCAAATCCAAGGCGGCGGAACGCACTCATGCCGCACGCCTCAGCGTCTCGTTCAGCGAATCGATGCTCGCCGCCTTCGGCTTCACCAGCCAGAACTTGCCCACGTAGTCGCGGAACTCGTCCAGGATCTGCTGCGCCCAGATGCTGCCGGTCAGCTCGCGGTGGCGCGCGACCAGGGTGTGCAGGTGCTGGCGGTGGCTCTCGAAGCCTTCCGGGCTGATGCGGTGGATGTCGATCAGCTCGTGGTTGTAGCGGTCGACGAAATCGCGGTCCAGGTCCAGCACGTAGGCCAGGCCGCCGGTGAAGCCGGCGCCGAAGTTCAGGCCCACCTTGCCCAGCACCAGCACGATGCCGTCGGTCATGTACTCGCAGCAATGGTCGCCGGCACCTTCGATCACCGCCAGCGCGCCGGAGTTGCGCACGCCGAAGCGCTCGCCCGCGCGGCCGGCGGCGAACAGCTCGCCGCCCGTCGCGCCGTACAGGCAGGTGTTGCCGACGATCGGCGTGTTGCGCGCCTCGAAGCGCGCGCCGCGCGGCGGACGCACCACCAGCCGGCCGCCGGCCATGCCCTTGCCGACGTAGTCATTGGCCTCGCCTTCCAGTTCCATGTGCAGGCCGCCGGCGTTGAACGCGCCGAAGCTCTGCCCGGCGGTGCCGCGGAAGCGCAGGGTCAGCGGCGCGTCGGCCATGCCCTGGTTGCCGTGCTGGCGCGCGATGGCACCGGACAGGCGCGTGCCGATGCTGCGGTCGGTGTTGTGGATCAGGAAGCGGTGCTCGCCGCCGCTCTTCTTCCGGATCGGTTCGGCCAGCAGGCCGTCGAGCTGGGTGGCCAGGCTGTCGGGCGATTCGTACAGGCGCTGCGCCGCGCAGGCTTCGCCGCCGTCGTGGCGCGCGCCCGCCAGCAGGCGCGACAGGTCGATGTTGACGCCTTCGCGCGGCGACACGTCGATGCGCTCCAGCAGGTCGGTGCGGCCGACGATCTCGTCCAGCGACTTGGCGCCCAGATAGGACAGCCACTGCCGCACTTCCTCGCTGAGCAGGCGGAAGAAGTTCTCCACCCGCTCCGGCAGACCGGTGAAGTACTGGGTGCGCAGGCGTTCGTCCTGGGTCGCCACGCCGGTGGCGCAGTTGTTGAGGTGGCAGATGCGCAGGTACTTGCAGCCCAGCACGATCATCGGCCCGGTGCCGAAGCCGAAGCTGTCCGCGCCCAGCAGCGCGGCCTTCACCACGTCCAGGCCGGTCTTCAGGCCGCCGTCGGTCTGCAACACGGCGCGGTCGCGCAACTGGTTGGTCACCAGCGCCTGGTGCGCCTCGGCCACGCCGAGCTCCCACGGCACGCCGGCGTAGCGGATCGAGCTGATCGGGCTGGCGCCGGTGCCGCCGTCGTGGCCGGACACGGTGATCAGGTCGGCGCCGGCCTTGACCACGCCGGCCGCGATGGTGCCCACGCCCGCGTGCGAAACCAGCTTCACCGACACCAGCGCGGTCGGGTTGACCTGCTTGAGGTCGTAGATCAGTTGCGCCAGGTCTTCGATGGAATAGATGTCGTGGTGCGGCGGCGGCGAGATCAGGCCGATGCCGGGCCGGGCGTAGCGCAGCCGCGCGATCAGTTCGTTGACCTTGTGGCCGGGCAATTGGCCGCCCTCGCCGGGCTTGGCGCCCTGCGCGACCTTGATCTGCAGCACTTCGGCGTTGACCAGGTATTCCGGGGTCACGCCGAAGCGGCCGGAGGCGACCTGCTTGATCTTGCTGCGCTTCTCGGTGCCGTAGCGCGCGGGGTCTTCGCCGCCTTCGCCGGAATTGCTGCGTCCGCCCAGGCGGTTCATCGCGATGGCGAGCGCCTCGTGCGCTTCCGGCGACAGCGCGCCCAGGCTGATCGCGGCGGTGTCGAAGCGGCGCAGCAGGTCGGAGGCGTCCGCCACCTGCTCCAGCGGCGTCGGCACGTCGGCCTTCTTCAGCCGCAGCAGGTCGCGCAGCGCCGACGGCGGGCGCGAGTTGACGGCATCGGCGTAGGCCTGCCAGTCGCGGGCGTCGCCGGTGCGGGTCGCGCGCTGCAGCGTGGTCACCACGTCCGGGTTGTACATGTGGTACTCGCCGCCATGCACGTACTTGAGCAGGCCGCCGACCTCGGGCACTTCGCGGTCGTTCCAGGCGCGCGCTTCCAGTTGCCGCGCTTCCAGGTCGAGCCGCTCGAAGCCGACGCCGCCGATCCGCGACGGCGTTTCGGCGAAGCACAGGTCCACCACGTCCGGGTCCAGCCCGACGATCTCGAACAACTGCGCGCCGCGGTAGCTGCTGATGGTGCAGATGCCCATCTTGGAGATGATCTTGGACAGGCCCTTGTAGATGCCCTTGCGGTAGCTGCGGCCGATCTGCGCCTGCTCGCCGCCCTTCTTGAGTTGCAGGATGCCGCGGCGGCCCAGGTCGAACAGGGTCTGGTAGGCCAGGTACGGGTACACCGCGGTGGCGCCGACGCCGATCAGGCAGGCCATGTGGTGCGCGTCGCGCGCGGTGCCGGTCTCGATGATCAGGTTGACGTCGCAGCGCAGGCCCGCGCGGCACAGGTGGTGGTGCACCGCGCCGGTGGCCAGCAGCGCGTGCGCCATCGGCCGGCCCGGCTGCGGGTAGCGGTCGGACAGCAGCAGCATGACGTCGCCGTCGCGCGCGGCCTGCTCGACCTCGCGGCAGATCCGCTCCAGCCCGGCCTTCAGCCCTTCCCCGGGCGCGTAGGACAGGTCGATCAGCCGGTTCTTCTGCACGTATTGCGGCATCTTCAGCAACTGCCGCAGCTTGCGCTGGCTGAGCACCGGCGAGTTGAGGATGACGTGGTTCACCGTCTCCGCGCCGGCGTGGAAGATGTTGGTCTCCTTGCCCAGTTGCGTGGTCAGCGACATCACGCAGTCTTCGCGCAGCGGATCGATCGGCGGATTGGTCACCTGCGCGAACGCCTGGCGGAAGTAGTCGTACAGCGGCCGCGTCTGCCGGCTCAGCACCGCCATCGGCGTGTCGTCGCCCATCGAGCCGGTGGCTTCCTGCTCGGTCTCGGCCAGCGGGCGCAGCACTTGCTCCACTTCCTCGGTGCTGAGCTGGTACAGCTTGTGGTAGCCGCGCAGGGTGCGCTCGTCGAACGGCTCCTCGACCAGCGAGGGATCGATCAGCTCGGTCTGCAGGTAGGTCACGCCCTGGTGCAGCCATTGCTTGTACGGCGCGCGGCCGCGGTTGATGCGGTCCACCGCCTCGCTGTCCAGCAGGTCGCCGCGGCGCAGGTCGATGGCCATCATCTCGCCCGGGCCCAGCTTGCCCTTGCGGGTGACGCGCTCGGCCGGCACTTCCCACACGCCGGCCTCGCTGGCGACGATGAAGTGGCGGTCGCTGGTCAGCATCCAGCGCGCCGGGCGCAGGCCGTTGCGGTCCAGCGTGCAGGCGGCGTAGCGCGCATCCATCGAGACGATGCCGGCGGGGCCGTCCCACGGCTCGGTGTTGAGACCGTAGAACTCGTAGAACGCGGCCAGGTCGGCGTCCTTGAATTCCAGCGACTGCGTGGCCGGCGGCACCAGGATGCGCAGCGCCTGGATCAGTTCCATGCCGCCTGCGACCAGCAGCTCCAGCATGTTGTCCAGGCTCTGCGAATCGGAGCCGTGCATGGAGATGACCGGATCGAACTCGGCGATGTCGAAGCGCGGCGTATTCCACACCTTGCTGCGCGCCTGCGCCCAGCGCCGGTTGCCCTCGATGGTGTTGATCTCGCCGTTGTGCGCCAGCAGGCGGAACGGATGCGCCAGCGGCCAGCGCGGCAGCGTGTTGGTGGAGAAGCGCTGGTGGAACACCACCGCGCTGCTGGCCAGTTCGCCGCGTTGCAGGTCGGGGTAGAAGGTCGACAGCTTGTCCGGCAGCACCATGCCCTTGTAGCCGATGGCGTGCGGCGACAGCGTGACCACGTAGAAGTCGGGCACGGACGCGCGCAGGCGCTGCTCGGCGCGGCGGCGGGCGAGGAACAGCGCCAGGGTGAACGCATCGTCGTCCTGGCCGTCGCCGGCCTCGGCGAAGACCTGCTCGATGCGCGGCAAGGTGTCCTTGGCCAGTTGGCCGCAGACCGCGTCGTCGGTCGGCGGCACGCGCCAGCCCTTGGCGACGGTACCGGCTCGGACGAGTTCGGCTTCCAGTGCGGCGCGGCATTCGGCGGCCTGCGCCGCGTCGTGCGGCAGGAACACCAGGCCAGCGGCGTAGCGCGCGCCCAGCGCGATGCCGGCTTCGGCAGCGAGCGCGCGCAGGAAGGCGTCCGGTTTGCGGATCAGCAGACCGCAGCCATCGCCGGTGAGGCCGTCGGCGGCGACGCCGCCGCGGTGGGTCATGCGCGAAAGCGCGGCGATGGCGGTGTCGACCAGCGCGCGCGAGGGCTGGTCGTCGAGCTGCGCGATCATGCCGAAACCGCATGCGTCGCGTTCGTCGTTCGGGTCGTAGAGCCCTTGGCGACAGCGAGGGGCCATGTCTGCCTCAAACCGGAGTGACGGCGGCACCGTGCCCTGCCCATGCAGAGGCACTTCGAAATGACGCCGGAAGCCCGACTAAATCACAGATGTTGCGGTGCCGCAACAACACCGGTTGCGCACCAGCCCTTGGTTGCAGAAGCAACTTTTTTCATGGCGTGCTGCTGCACGCGAGGCAACGAAAAACCGCCTGCTCGCGCAGGCGGTCCGGGTCGATCGGAAAGCGGTGGAAACGGCTCAGCCGCAGTTGACCGACGTCGCCACGCCCTTCTCGTCCAGGATCACGTTCAGGCGGCTCGGGTTGAATTCCATCGTCGCCGCGTCGCCGGGCTTGAGGCTGCGCACGAGCTGCGACTTGCTGTCGGTGCGCGCCTGTTCGATGTCCTTCTCCTCCGGCGTCTTGCCGATGATCCACTGCGCCTGGGTGTCGTCGCAGCTACCGGTGAGCGCGTCGGCCGGTGCGGCGTCGGTCGGCGGCGTGGCGGCTTCGGCGGCGGCGGCCTGCGACTGTTCGGTGGCGGCGGTCTGTTCGTCGGGCGCCGGCGAGCAGGCGGCGAGCGTGAGGGTCAACAGCAGGGCGGGCATCGCCGGTCGGATCATGCGGCACTCCAATGGGATGGTGGCAGGTGGCAAGGATCACGCATCCTGCATTCGGGAGTCGTTAACGGGCGCGCGCCGGCGGCGCTCCAGCCACCACGACAGCGCGGCCGCGGCGAGCCAGCCCAGGAACCAGGGCCAGGACGGACCGCGCTCGCCTTCGCCCGAAGCTGCGGCGGGCACGGCCGCGGGATCGGCGCCGGTGAGCGCGAGGGTGCGCTCGCGCAACTCCGCGGCCCGCAGTCCCGGCGCTTCGTCGGCGTCGCGGACGTGGAATGGCCAGCGCGCCGCGCCGGTATCCAGGTAATGCCAGCCGGGGCTGGTAGGCCAGAGCGCGGCGCAGCGCGCCGGGCCGGTGGCCGGATCGATGTGCAGTGCGATGCGGCGGCCGCCTTCGGGCGGCAGCACGTGGGCCGCGTCCGGCAGGCCGCACAGGCGGGTGCGCAGTTCCACGCGGGCATCATCGGGAACAACCGGCGGTGGCGTGTCCTCGCCGGCGGCGCGGGCCAGCGTGGCGAAGGCGCCGGCCCACAGCGCGCCGTGCAGGTCGCCGTGGCCGGCCAGCGCGAGCGCGTAGCTGTCCTGCGGCGCCCACACGGCGACGCGGCCGCGGCCTTCGGCGCGCCAGTACGCCACGGGCCGGCCTTCGGCGTCGCGCAGCAGCGGCAGCGCGTCGGGCGCGACCGCGCGCAGGCGGCGCTGCGCCAGCACCGGCAGTCCGGCGGCCACCGCTTCCGCGTCCACCGGCGCCTCGGTGCTGCCGTTGCCGCGGCGCGCGCGCCAGGCGGCATCGTCGGGCGCGGGCCGCGGCAGGAGCAGGGGCAGCTCGTCGTTGCCGGCCTGGGCGGGCAGGCCGAACGCGCGCGCCAGTTCCGGCGACACCGGCCCGTCCGCGCGCAGCAGCAGGCCCAGCCCGTCGCGCACCGCCGCCCGCACCGCCGTGCGCTGGCCGGCGCCGAGCGCCGCCGCGCTGCGTGCGTCCAGCACCAGCAGGTCGAAGCGGCGCAGCGTGTCCGGCGACAGTGGCAGCGGTGGATCGCCCAATTGCAGGCCGCCGCCCACGCCCACTTGCAGGTGCAGCGGCAGGCCGGCGTCGGTGGCCCAGCGGCGCAGGTATTTCAGTTCGGCATTGGGCGCGCCGGCCAGCACCCACGTGCGCGGCGGTGCGGGCGCCTGGGTCCATACCGGCACGGCGAGGGTTTCCACGCGCCGCTGTTCCGCGTCCAGGACCTGCAAGGCGAAGCGGGCCGGCCCCGGCAGGCGGGCGAGCCCGTGCAGGACGAAGTCGCCTTGCGCGTCGACGGCGGTGAAGTCGATGCGCTGGCCGGCCGGATCGTGCAGCTCCACCTTCGCCTGCGGCACGCCTTCCACCCGCCCGGCGACCGCGAACGCCGTGCCCGGTGCGGTCGCGGCCAACGGCACCAGCCGCACCACGCCGCGCGGCAGCGGTGCGGGCGTGAACGCCACCGCACGGCCGTCCACGGCATCCAGGTCGCGCGCTTCCAGTCCGGCGCCGACCACGTGCAGGCTGCGGACGCCCGGATGCGCGCGCAGCGCGGTCGCCAGGTCGGGCATGCGTTCGGCATCGGCGACGGTGCCGGCCTCGGGCAGGGCGATGCGGCGCGCGCCGGCCAGCGGCCCGGGCAGCGGCAGGCCGGACGCGCGCGCGGTCATCACCACCAGCGTCGCTTCCGCCGTCGTCGCCTGCCGCGGCGGAACCAGGGTGAAGTACAGCAGCGCGGCGCATGCCGGTTGCAGGACGAACAAGGCCAGCAGGCGCACCGGCGCGGCGCGTTCGCCGGCCGGCGCCCTGGCCTGCCACCACGCCAGCCGGACCCAGGCCAGCAGCACGCCGGCGGCGAGCAGCGCCGGCAGCCAGAACGCGGGCACGGCGGGCGTCATGGACCTTCCTCCGCGCGCAGCGCGTCCAGGTAGCGGCGACCGTCCGCGTCCGGCGCGGCGCGGCGCGGCGCCTGCGCCGGCGGTTGCGGCACCGCCGACCACAGCCATTCGCGCAGTTGCCGGCGGCAGTCGCGGCATCCGGGTTCGGAACGCACGCGGTCCAGCGCGGCGAACAGGTCCAGCGCCTGCGGCAGTCGCGCTTCGTTCCGCCGCAGCCAGCGCTCCAGCGCGTCCAGGTCGGCCGTGGCGTCCGCGCCGGGCGCATCGGCCAGCGCGCGCCATGCCTGCGCCGGCGCGCTGTCCGCGTCGTTCGCCGCGGCCGCCAGCGGGCCGAGCGCGCGCGGCGCCAGGCCGCTGCGGTCGCCGCCCAGCCGCCGCGTCTCGTCGATGGGCGGCAGTTCCGGGCCCACGCGCGCCAGATAGATGCGCGTGGCCTGCTGCACCTGCTTGATGTAGTCCAGCGCCTTGTAGGCGAACGGCAGCGCCTGCTCCGGGTGGCCCTGGCGCAGGTGCAGTTCCGACTGCCACATCTGGTCCAGCGCCCTCTTCAGCGTGGCGCGCGTCTCCGGGTCGAGCAGGGTCGCGGCCTCGGCGTGGTCGTGGGTGTGGCCGTAGGCTTCCAGCACGTCGGCCTCGCGGCCGAAGCCGGCGCCGGCCGCGGACGTCGCCGCGCCGTGGTCGTGGCCATCGTGCGCGGCCGCGCCTTCGTCCGCGTGGCCGTCTTCGTCGGAATGCTCGTCCTCGGCGTCGTTGGTCGGCGGCGGCTGCGGCGCGCCTTCGGCTTCCTCGCCGAGGAACTGGCCGTAGCGCAGGCGCAGGATGCGCTGGTCCACGCCGATCTCGTCCGAGCGCTTGCCGAACCGCTCCGCCGGCATGCCGCGCTTCTGCTTCAGCAAGCCCTCGGCGTCGAGGATGATCTGGCGCTGGCTGCGGAAATACGCCGGCATCACCTTCTTCACCAGCCCGTCCAGCCCGGTGCTTTCCTCGCCCAGGTCGGCCGGCCAGCGCAGGATCAGGCCGGGGCTCTGCGCCGGCTGCGGCGAAGCCGCGCGGTTGTCCTGCACGCTCAACTGCGCGATCAGGTCGTCGCCCACCGCCATGCCGAGGCCGGCCAGGTCCAGCGAGGCGGTGAAGCGCCGCGCCGTGGCCGGGCCGCTGCCGTGCAGGACCAGGCTGCGTTCGCTGAAGTCGATGTTCTCGCCGCTGCCCTTGGCCAGCGTCAGCTTCAACGTGGCGGCCCCGGCGATGCCGTAGTCGTCGCGCGCCTCGAACGCGAGCCGCCAGTGCGTCTGCCCCGGCGCGACCAGGCTCAGGCCGCGGTCCGGCGCCAGCACCTTCACCTCCGGCGCGCGGTCGGGCACGGCGTCGAGCCGGCGCAGGCGCGAGGGCGGCTGCGCTTCGGTGCCGGCGGCGACCACGCGGTACAGGGTGGACTTGGCCAGCGTGCGATGGGCGGTCCAGTCCGTGCCCTCGCGCACCAGCGCCAGACGCTCGCCGTCGTGGAAGACCAGCGCGGCCGAGGCCGGCTGCGGATCAAAGCGGAGCGTCCAGTGCAGGCGCGAGCCTTCCGGCGCTTTGGCGTCGAGCGTGCCTTCGTGGCGCGGCGGCAGGCCGGTGTAGGCGGGCGGCGTGATCTGCAGGCGCTGCGCGACCAGGCGCGGCACGCCGGGCACGGCGGCAACGATGTCGTCGGCGGGCGCCAGGCGGGTGGCGTCGGGCGTGCGCGTCGGCCACGCCAGCGCGGCGGCGACCGCCACTGCCGCGGCCAGCCAGGCGGCCGCGATGCGCGCGCGCGGCCACGGCGCGCGCAGGTCCGGCGGCGGCTGCGCGTGCAGGCGCTGGTGCAGGCGGGCCTGTTGCAGCCGTTGCAGCGGACCCAGCGCATCGGCCGGCGCGAACAGCAGGCCGCTGCTGTCTTCCATGTCGCGGCGTCGGGCGTCCAGTTGCCGTACCAGCCAAGGCCGGTCCAGCGGCTGCATGCGCCGCCAGGCGAACATGGCCAGCGCGGCGAAGCCGGCCAGCAGCACGGCGATGGCGGGCGCGAAGCCGCCCAGCCGCCCAGCCAGCACGGCCAGCGCCAGCACCAGCGGCGTACCGGCCAGCAGCGCCGCCAGCGCGACTCGCCGGCGTGCCGCGGCAAGGTGCTGCATCAGGGGCGCAATCGCTGCCGTCATGGCGCCGGGCCCCGTGCGCGGCGCGTGGCCAGCCAGCGTTCGGCCAGCACCAGCAGCGCGATCAGCAGCGCCAGCCAGGGTTGCAGGTCGCGCGGCCGCTGCGTCCACGGCGCCGCGCCGGTGTGCGGTGCGTAGTCGACGGCGGCCACGCGCGCAGGTTCGGCGGATTCGGCGAGCAGCGCGCGCAGGCGTCGCGGGAAATCCGCTTCGGCCAGCGCCGGCACTTCGGCCGGTTGCAGTGGGCGGGTGAAGCGCAGCAGGCGCCCGCGGCCGAACGCCATGGATTCGACCAGCGGGCCGCCTTCGTCGCCGTACCAGACGGGCATGGCCGCGGCCTGCGCGGGCCAGGGCGTGCGCGCGTCGAGCAGGGCGACGCCGCCTTCGCGGACCCATGCCTGCACCTGCGCGGGCAGCGCCGTGGGCGCGAGCCATAGCAACTGGCGCGCGCTCGCGGGCAGGGGTTCGGCGAGCGGCGCGATGTCGGGCGTGGCGCCGGCGGGCGTCCAGGCGCGCATCGCTGCGCGCAGGTAGCGCAGGCCGTCGGCCTGTTCGCCGTCATGGCGCAGCACGGGCGCGAAGCCGGGCGCCGGCGCGGTCGTGGCGGGCATCGCGCCATCGACCACCACCCAGTGCACGTCGCGTGCGAGCCGCGGGCGCTGCGCATCCGCGCCTTGCAGCACCTGCGGCACCACCACGGTCAGCGCCGTGCCGGATGGCAGTTCGCTGTCCAGTTGCCGCAGCAGGCTGCCGATGCCGGCGCCGCCAATCGCGACAGGGTGGTCGAGCGCCGGGAAACCCGGCGCCAGCCAGTGCAGGCGCGCGCCCTCGGCGGCGTGCCTGCGCGCGAGTTCCGGCGCCACGCCCGGCGCGACCGCGACGTAGGGCTCGCCATCCTCGCCGCCCGACAGCACCGGCCGCGCCAGCCACAGCGCCAGCAGGGCGAGCAGCAGCAGGCGCAGCAGCAGCAGCGGCCATTCGTCGAAGCGCAGGCGGTGCCGCGGCTTCGGCGCCTGCCGCAGCCAGCGCAGGGCGGCGAATACGGTGGGTCGCTGTTCGCTGCGGCGGGCCAGGTGCAGCAGCAGCGGCAGCAGCAGCGCGCCGAGCGCGGCCAGGCCGGCGGGCAACAGCAGCGCCAGGCTCATGCGTATTCCGCCGCGTCGCGCGCGCCGAACAGCCGCCGCAGCGGCAGGTCCAGCGGCTGGTCCAGGTAGTGGCGCGCGTGGCGGATGCCGCAGGCGTCCAGCCGCGCGTCCAGCGCGCGATGGGCCTCGGCGAAGCGCCGCAGGTAGTCGTTGCGCAGCGCGGCGCCGTCGCCCAGCAGTTCCTCGCCGGTTTCCGGATCGCGGAAGCGGTGGCCGCCGGCGAACGGGAAGTCGCGCTCTCCGGTGGTGAGCAACTGGATCGCCAGCACTTCGCGGCGCGCGGACGCCAGCCGTTCGGCCAGCGCGGGCATCGCCTCGTCGAACCAGTCGCTGAGCGCGATCGCCAGGTCGCCGGCGCCGATCCGTTCCCACACCGGCGCCAGCTTGTCCGGCGCGGGAAACCCGCCGTGCGCGCGCAGCCCGTGCAGCGCCAGCAGCATCCGGTCGCACTGGCGCGCGCCGTGCCCGGGCGGCACCAGGCGCACGCCGTCGCCGTGCAGCGCCAGCAGGCCGAAGCGGTCGCCCTGGCGCAGCGCCAGTTCGGCGATGCAGGCGGCCAAGCCGCGCGCGGCGTCGAAGCGGCTGCCGTGCGCGCCGTCGGCCTGGTCCATCGAGGCCGTCGCGTCCAGCACGGTCCACACCGTCAGCGGGCTCTCGCGCTCGGCCTCGCGCACGAAGAAGCGGTCCGAGCGCGCATACAGCTTCCAGTCGATCTGCCGCAGTTCGTCGCCGGGCTCGTAGGCGCGGTACTGTGCGAATTCCAGCCCGGCGCCGCGGCTGCGGCTGTGGTGCAGGCCGATCCCCTGCGCGCCGATGGCGCGGCGCGCGGTCAGCCGCAGGTCCTTCAACCGGCTGCGGACGTCGGCGGGAATCAGTGCGTGCGCCACGGCCGTCCCGGTCAGGCGGCGAGCGGCACGCCGCGCAGCAGCGCGGCGATCACGTCGTCGGCGCCCACCTGCTCGGCCTCGGCGGCGAACGACAGCAGCAGGCGGTGGCGCATCACCGGCTTCGCCAGCGCCTCGATGTCCTCGCGCGTCGCGGCCAGGCGCCCGTGCAGCAGCGCGCGCGCCTTCGCCGCCAGCACCAGCGACTGCCCGGCGCGCGGACCGGCGCCCCAGCGCACGTACTTGCGCACGTCTTCGGGCACGCCGTCGCCGGGGCGGCTGGCGCGCACCAGCCGGGTGATCCAGCGCAGCAGGTCGTCGCTGACGTGCACGTCGCGCACATGCTTCTGCAGGGCCAGCACTTCCTCGCCTTGCATCACCCGCGGCACGTCGCCGCCGGCGCGGCCAGTGGTCTGCGCGAGGATGTCGTGTTCTTCCTGCTCGGTCGGATAGTCCACGCGGATGTGCAGCAGGAAGCGGTCGAGCTGCGCTTCGGGCAACGGATAGGTGCCGGCCTGCTCCAGCGGGTTCTGCGTGGCCAGCACGAAGAACGGCGACGGCAGCGCGTGGGTGGTGCCGGCGTAGCTGACGGTGCGTTCCTGCATCGCTTCCAGCAGCGCGGCCTGGGTCTTGGGCGGCGTGCGGTTGAGTTCGTCGGCCAGCAGCAGGTTCGTGAAGATGGGGCCGGGCTGGAAGCGGAAGTGGCGGTGGCCGGTGCCGTGGTCCTCTTCCAGCAGTTCGGTGCCCAGGATGTCGCTGGGCATCAGGTCGGGCGTGAACTGCACGCGGCGGAACTGGAGGTGCAGCGCCTGTCCCAGCGAACGCACCAGCAGCGTCTTGCCCAGCCCGGGCACGCCTTCCAGCAGGCAGTGCCCGCCGGCGAGCAGGCCGATCAGCAACTGCTCCACCACGTCCTGCTGGCCGACGATGGCCTGGCCGATGGCGGCGCGCAGTTCACCCAGCTTGGCGAGCTGGTGCTGGAGGTCGGATTCGGTGATCGCAGTCATGGGCCTGTCGCCTGTAGGAGGGGCTTCAGCCCCGATGTTTTTCTGTGGATCTGTGGTCGGGGCCGGCTTTCAACAGCCGGATGGCTGGTCAGCCCTTCCTGCAGAGGTGTTCGGTGGTCATGTCGTCAGCGCGTAGATCACCACGTTCACCGCGAACCTGGTGTTGTCCTCGGCCAGGAAGCGCTTGTTGCGCCAGTCGTAGTCCCATTCGCAGCCGTAGTCCTTGTTGCTGTAGA
>CALJUL010000008.1 GCA_937975725.1 uncultured Pseudoxanthomonas sp.
ACCAGGACGTGTTCGTCAATGTGGTAGGCGGCATCCGCGTGCAGGAAACCGCGGCCGACCTGCCGGTGCTGCTGGCGGTGCTGTCCTCGCTGCGCGACCGGCCGCTGGCCGAGAAGACCGTGGCCTTCGGCGAAGTGGGCCTGTCCGGTGAAATCCGCCCGGTGCCCAACGGTGAGGAACGCCTGCGCGAAGCGGCCACGCACGGCTTCAAGCGCGCCATCGTGCCCAAGGGCAACGCGCCCAAGTCCGGCAGCTTCAAGGGACTGGAAGTGATCGCGGTGGAGCGGCTGGCGCAGGCGCTGGAAGCCGCCGCCGAATGATGGCACCGCCCTTGTTAGGAGAGGTTGATCATCAGCCTTCGGCTGTTGAAAGCCGGCCGCGACCGTGAATCCTAAGAAGCCTTTCAGCCACTGATTGACACAGATGAGCGCGGATAGAGCGGATTAAAACCAAAGTTTTATCCGTGTTATCCGTGTGTATCCGCACTGATCCGTGTCTTCCGTTTTTTTAGCTGTGCGGTCGCGACTTAAGTCGCTCCTACAGTGGCGAGCGGTCAACCCCGCCTCAGCACCATCTCGTAGACGAACTTGCTGCCGAAGAAGGCCAGCAGCAGCAGCGCCATCGCGGTGAGGGTCCAGTGCACCGCCTTGCCGCCGCGCCAGCCGTAGCGCCAGCGGCCCACCAGCAGGGCGCCGAAGGTCAGCCACGACAGCACGCTGAGCACGGTCTTGTGGGTGAGTTGCTGCAGCAGGAAGTTCTCGACGAACAGCACCCCGGTCAGCAGCGTGGCCGTCAGCAGGATGAAGCCCACGGTGATGGTGCGGAACAGCAGGTCTTCCAGTTCGGTCAGCGGGGGCAGGGCGCGCAGCCAGACGTGGAATTCGCGGCGGCGCAGGGCGCGTTCCTGCGCCCACAGCATGATCGCCAGCAGGGCCGCGATGGCCAGCGTGGCATAGGCCAGCAGCGCCAGCCAGGCATGCAGTTGCAGGCGCCAGTCCAGTCCGCTCGATGCCCGGTGGCCGTACAGGTGGTAGGCGGCCAGCAGCAGCGCCGCGAGCGGGAAGGCGATCACGCCCAGCGCGGCCATCCGCCCTTGCAGGGCCACCAGCAGGGTCATCGCCGACATGCCCAGAGCGACCAGGGACAGGGCGGCGAAGAAGTGCATGTCTGGCCCGCCGGGGGTATGCCAGGCCACCAGCAGGTGGTAGGTGCCGTGCAGGACCACTGCGCCCGCGGCCGGCCACACCCAGGGGCGGGACGGCGCGCCCGGGTCGCGGGCCACGGAGCGGACCAGCAGGCCGGCGGCCAGCAGGTAGAGGGCGACGGCAATGAGAATGACTGTCATCGGCGAAGTGTCGCACAGCGCGGTGCCGGCGCGCAGGGGCCGGTGGCCGCAGGGGGGGGGCGTCCGGGCGGCAGCCGCGGCGCCGCGGCTATAATCCCAGCCCGTTTTCCCGGCCCGGCTCCCCCATGTTCGAATCCCTCACCCAGCGACTCTCCGGCACCATCGAGCGCCTGCGCGGCCGTGGCCGCCTGAGCGAGGAGAACATCCGCGAGGCCACCCGCGAGGTCCGCATCGCCCTGCTGGAGGCCGACGTGGCCCTGCCGGTGGTGCAGGCGCTGATCGAGCGCATCAAGGTGCGCGCGGTCGGCCAGGAAGTGCTGAAGTCGCTGACCCCCGGCCAGGCGCTGATCAAGGTCGTCCGCGACGAACTGACCGCGGTGATGGGCTCGCAGGCCAGCGACCTGAACCTCAACGTGCCGGCGCCGGCGGTGATCCTGATGGCTGGCCTGCAGGGCGCCGGCAAGACCACCACCGTCGGCAAGCTCGCCAAGCACCTGCGCGAGAAGCGCAAGAAGAAGGTGATGGTGGTCAGCGCCGACGTGTACCGCCCGGCCGCCATCGAGCAGTTGAAGACGCTGGCGCAGCAGGTGGACGTGCTGTTCTTCCCGTCCGACGCCGGGCAGAAGCCCGAGGACATCGTGCGCGCCGCCATCGACGACGCGAAGAAGTCCTTCGTCGACGTGCTGCTGGTCGACACCGCCGGCCGCCTGGCCATCGACGAGGCCATGATGGCCGAGATCAAGGCGCTGCACGCGGCGGTTAAGCCGGTGGAGACGCTGTTCGTCGTCGATTCGATGACCGGCCAGGACGCAGCCAACATCGCCAAGGCCTTCGGTGAGGCGCTGCCGCTGACCGGCGTGGTGCTGACCAAGACCGACGGCGACGCCCGCGGCGGCGCGGCGCTGTCGGTGCGCTACATCACCGGCAAGCCGATCAAGTTCGTCGGCGTGGGCGAGAAGCCGGACGGGCTGGACGTGTTCCACCCCGAGCGTGTCGCCAACCGCATCCTCGACATGGGCGACGTGCTGTCGCTGGTGGAGCAGGTCGAGCAGAACGTCGACCGCGAGAAGGCCGAGAAGCTGGCCGCCAAGGTCATCAAGGGCAAGAAGTTCGACCTCAACGACATGCGCGACCAGTTGGAGCAGATGCAGAACATGGGCGGCATCGGCGGCCTGATGGACAAGCTGCCGGGCATGGGCCAGATCCCCGAGCACGTGAAGCAGCAGGTGCAGCAGGGCAAGGAAGTGCCGCGCATGATCGCCATCATCAACTCGATGACCAAGAAGGAGCGCCGCAACCCGACGCTGCTCAATGGCTCGCGCCGCGCCCGCATCGCCCGCGGTTCCGGCGTCACCCCGGCCGACGTCAACAAGCTGATGAAGCAGTACCAGCAGATGGAAAAGATGATGGGCAAGCTGGCCGGCGGCGGCATGAAGGGCCTGATGCGCAGCATGAAGGGCATGATGGGTGCGCGCGGCGGCATGCCTTTCCGCTGAGAACTCCCGTTTCCACTCCTCTCCTGTGTAGGAGCGACGTGAGTCGCGACCGCGAGAACAAAAAGCCATTGGCCACGGATCGCGCGGATCAACGCGGATAGGTTTTGAACAGGCTTCATCCGCGTCGATCCGCGCAATCCGTGGCCTGCGTTTGCTCTATCCATCCGGCCGCGACTGACGTCGCTCCAGCAAGCACCCATGGGAAACGGCATGTCCCACGCTTTCCTCAACGGCCAGCCTGCCACCGCCGACGACCTGCGCGCACTGGCGCTGGCCAACTACGGCCACTTCACCTCGTTGCAGGTGCGCGACGGCTGCGCGCAGGGGTTGGAACTGCACCTGCAGCGGCTGCGGGCGGCCACCCGCGAGCTGTTCGGTACCGACCTGGAGCCCGGGCTTGTGCGGGCTCAGGCGGTCGCCGCGGTGGAGGCCGCCGGCATGCGCGATGCCTCGCTGCGCATCACCGTGTTCTCGCGCCGCTTCGACTACCGCGACGCGGGCCGGACGGTGCCGGTGGACGTGCTGGCCACGCTGTCGCCCGCCGCTCCGGCCACCAGGCCGCCGCTGCGGGTGAAGTCCTTCCCCTTCGTCCGCCCGCTGCCGCAGGTGAAGCATGTGGGGACGTTCCCGTTGTTCCATTTCCGCCGGCTGGCCCTGGCCGAGGGCTTCGACGACGCGCTGTTCGTCGATCCGGCCGGGCACGTGGTGGAAGGTTCCATCTGGAACCTGGGGCTCTGGGATGGCGAGGCGGTGGTCTGGCCTCAAGGGCCGGCGCTGCGCGGCATCTGCGAGCAGCTATTGCAGGACGGGCTGGCCGCCGCCGGGGTGCCGCAGTCCGCCCGCCCGGTGGCCGCGGCCGACCTGGGCGGCTTCCGTGCCGCCTTCGCCTGCAATGCCGGTGGCGTGCAGCCCGTCGCCGCCGTGGATGCGGTCGCCTGGGACGTCGATGCGGCGCTGATGCAGCGGTTGGCCGCCGTGCTGGCCGCGCGGCCGTGGGAACCGCTGGCGGAGTGACCGGGCCGGGCTCTGCCGGCCTTCGGGTGGCGGGTGGGTTTCCTTGCCTGATTCAATGGCTTAGAATAACCGGCTTACCTCGCCATCCTGGCGACTGGGCAACACTGGAACACACCATGGTCAAGATCCGTCTCACCCGCGGCGGCGCCAAGAAGCGTCCGTTCTACCACATCATCGTGACCGACTCGCGCAGCGCGCGCGACGGCCGCAACATCGAGCGCTTGGGTTACTACAACCCGGTCGCTTCCGGCAACGAGAAGCGCATCGAGCTCGACATCGCCCGCGTCGATCATTGGGTCGGCAACGGCGCGCAACTGACCGAGAAGGTCCGCAACCTGTACAAGGAAGCCTCCAAGTCCGCCCCGGCGGCCTGAGTCTTGCGGCCGCGCCCCGCGCGCGGCCCCGCTTCGACATGAACACCGAGCGCCCGGCCGACCAGCAGAAATCCATCCTGCTGGGACGTTTCCTGGGCGCTTTCGGCGTGCGCGGGCAGGTCAAGGTGGAATCCTGGACCGAGCCGCGCGAATCCATCTTCCGCTACCAGCCCTGGACGCTGCGCGACGCCGCAGGCGCCAGCCGCGAACTGGAAGGCGCCCGCGGCAAGGCCAGCGGCAAGCACCTGGTGGCCACGCTGCCCGGCGTCGAGGACCGCGATGCGGCCGAGGCGCTGCGCGGCATCGAGATCCTGGTGCCGCGTTCCGCGCTGCCGCCGCCCAGCGCCGGCGAGTTCTACTGGGTCGACCTGGAAGGGCTGCGCGTGGTCAACGTGGACGGCACGGATTTCGGCACGGTGTCGCACCTGTTCTCCACCGGTGCCAACGACGTACTGGTGGCGCGCGGCGACCGCGAGCGGTTGATCCCCTTCGTCGAACCGGATTTCGTCCGCAGCGTCGATTTCGATGCCGGACTGGTGACGGTGGACTGGGACCCGGAGTTCTAGAAGTGTGGAGAGAGTAAGGGGTCAGGGGTGAGGGCGCTGCTGCCATCCGCCACACTCCTGCCTTACCCTTGGTTCCATGCCGGCAGGGCTGCCTTGCTCGCGAACCGTCGCTGCTTCCCTCACTCCTCACTCTCTCACTCGCCCCGCCCCATGCGCATCGACGTCATGACCCTGTTCCCCGAGTTCATCGCCCAGGCGGCGGCCGTGGGCGTGGTCGGGCGCGCGCAGGAGCGTGGGCTGCTGTCGCTGCATGGCTGGAATCCGCGCGACTACGCGACCGGCGGCTATCGTCGAGTCGACGATCGCCCATTCGGCGGCGGTCCGGGCATGGTGATGATGGTCGAGCCGCTGCTGGCCTGCCTGGCGGCGGTGCGCGTGGCCGACCCGGCGCCGGGGCCGCTGATCTACATGAGCCCGCAGGGCGCGCCGCTGACCCAGAAGAAGGCGCGCGAACTGGCGGCGCTGCCGCGCATGATCCTGCTGTGCGGACGCTACGAGGGCGTGGACGAACGCTTCCTCGACGCCCATGTGGACGAGGAACTGTCCATCGGCGACTACGTGCTGTCCGGCGGGGAGCTGGCCGCGGCCGTGGTCATCGACGCGGTCGGCAGGCTGCAGGAGGGCGCGCTGAACGACGCCGAATCGGCGATGCAGGACAGCTTCGAGGGCGACGGCCTGCTGGACTGCCCGCACTACACCCAGCCGGCCAGCCACCCGCTGGGCGAGGTGCCGGCGGTGCTGCGTTCGGGCGACCACGCCGCCATCGCCCGCTGGCGCCGGCAGCAGGCGCTGGGCCGGACCTGGCTGCGCCGGCCGGACCTGCTGGACGAGGCCGGCCTGTCCCGGGCGGACATGGCCCTGCTGGACGCCTTCCGGGCCGGTCTCCCGGGCGGGGACGGGGCAGGGTAGCCACGTCGCCGGGAAATCCGGTAGAATGCGCGACCCTCGGGCGGCTCGCGTCCAGGACCCCATAACAATATCGTGCAGCGCAATCCGGCGACTGCATCAGTTTCCGTTGTCGAACGACACAACCACGCATACAAGTACCGGTGCCAACATGAGCAAGCTCCTCCAGGAATTCGAAGCCTCCCAGATCACGCGCGAGCTGCCCGCGTTCGGCCCCGGCGACACCGTGATCGTCAACGTGAAGGTCAAGGAAGGCAACCGCGAGCGCGTGCAGGCGTACGAAGGCGTGGTCATCGCCAAGAAGAACGCCGGCCTGAACTCCGCCTTCACCGTGCGCAAGATCTCGCACGGCTACGGCGTCGAGCGCGTGTTCCAGACCCACAGCGCCTCCATCGACTCGGTGGAAGTGAAGCGCCGCGGCAAGGTCCGCGCCGGCAAGCTGTACTACCTGCGTGACCTGGAAGGCAAGGCCGCCCGCATCAAGGAAGACCTGGCCGCCAACGCCGCCGCCAAGGCCGCGCGCCAGGCTGCTGCCGCCGCCGCCGCCGAGTAAGCGGTTCCCGCGACAGTTCGCCGCGACGGCCGCCTTCGGGCGGCCGTTGCCGTTTCGGTGGGCCGGTTTTCGCGGCAGACTGGGCGCAGTCCGAACCGGAGCCGTGCGATGCGTTCATTCCGATCATGCGTAGCCGTCGCGGCACTGGCCGGCCTAGCCGGATGCGCCAGCGACTCCATGGCCTCCCGCGACGCCGACCCGGCGCCCTTCCCGTGGTGCGTGGACGAAGCCCGCGCGCTGGCGTCGCAGCCGATGCCGAGGGAGGCTTCCCGCGAGCAGCGGCAGGCGACACGCGACTACCACATGTCCAAGGCGTGCCAGAAAGCCTACGAACGGCATGCCGAAGTGCGTTTCCCCACCGTTCCTTCCCGCCCGCGATGAAGCCTGTCCGCCCGTTCCGCCATGAGTGATTCCCCCGTCGCCGCCGTGCGCCTGGACATCTGGCTCTGGGCCGCGCGCTTCTTCAAGACCCGCAGCCTGGCCAAGCAGGCGGTGGAAACCGGCAAGATCGAAATCGACGGCCAGCGCGCCAAGCCCTCGCGTGCGGTGCGGGTGGGCGACGGACTGCGCATCGTGCGCGGCGAGGAAACCTTCGAGATCGAGGTGCAGGGGCTGAGCGAGCAGCGTGGGCCGGCCAGCGCCGCGCAGCGTCTGTACGCCGAACCGGAAGTCGCGCGCCAGCGCCGGGAAGCCGCGCTGGCCGAGCGCCGCGCAGCGCGCGCCGGCTACCAGCCGCCGCAATCGCGCCCGGACAAGCGCGCCCGCCGCCTGATCCGCGCCCTGGGCGACATCGACGCGATGTAGGCCAACCTCCTGCAGGAGCGACGTCAGTCGCGACCGCAAGGGCAAAAAACCATTGGCCACGGATCACGCGGATTAACGCGGATAGCTTTGAATAGCCTCATCCGTGCTGATCCGCGTGATCCGTGGCTTGCGTTTGTTCCGTTTCCGCGGTCGCGACTGACGTCGCTCCTGCAAAGGCAAAGGCGTTCCACAAAAAAAAGAGGCGCCCCTAGGGGGCGCCTCTTGCGTGCAGGGCCGGAAGCCTCAGCGGCCGCCGCCGAACAGGCCGCTGCCGATCTTCAGGATGTCGCCCAGGCCGAGTTGGCCGTCGCCGTCCTGGTCGAGCACGGCGCCCAGCAGGCCACCGCCCAGGCCGCCCTGCTGCTGCACCACTTGGCGCTCCTGCCCCAGCGCCTGGCCGAGGCTGTTGACGCCGGTGTTGCCCTGGCCGAGGAAGCGCTGGGCCAGGAACGACAGCACGATCGGCGCCAGGATCTTCATCAGCATCGCGGCCTTGTCACCGCCCAGCCCGGTGGCCTGCCCCAGGCTGGCTTCCGCGCGCGGTTGCGCGCCGCCGAAGATGTGGCCCAGGATGGCCGCGCCGTCGGTCTGCCGGCTCGGCGCCTGGCCGCCGCCCAGCACTGCGCCGAGCAGGCCGCCCAGGTCGAGGCCGCCGGCGTGGTCCTTCTGCAGCGCGCCGAACAGCGCTTCCGCGCCCTGCGGTTGCGAGGCGTTGCGGCCGAGCGCACCCAGCAGCAGCGGGAGCGCCGCGCCGACGGCGCTGGACGCCTGCATCTGGCCGATGCCGAGCTGCTGCGAGACCTGCTGCAGCGGAGCGCCTTGCAACTGGGCGAACAGTTCTTCGGCGAGGGATGCGTTGCTCATCGTGGAGTCGTCCTCCTGGACGTGGATGGGAGAAAGCCGGCCGTCATCCTAGCGCCAATCGGCCCGCGGGCCGATTCACATTCTGACCGGCCATCGGCGCGGAACGAAGAAGGGCCGCATGCCGGCATGGCATGCGG
>CALJUL010000009.1 GCA_937975725.1 uncultured Pseudoxanthomonas sp.
GCGATGGAGTTCCTGCCGCAGCAGAACAAGCTGAACGCCGGCGACAAGGTCAAGGGCCAGCTGCGCGCCGACGGGAAGCAGGTCATCGTCATCGGCGGTGGCGACACCGGCAGCGACTGCGTGGGCACGAGCAACCGGCACGGCGCCAGGAGCGTGGTGCAGTTCGAGCTGATGCCGCAGCCACCCGAGGTGGAGAACCGCCCGCTCACCTGGCCCTACTGGCCCTACAAGCTGCGCACCAGCTCCAGCCACGAGGAGGGCTGCCAGCGCGAGTTCGCCATCGCCACGAAGGAATTCGTGGGCGCCAAGGGCAAGGTCACCGGCCTGAAGACCGTGCACGTCGAGTTCAAGGACGGCAAGTTCGTCGAGATCCCCGGCACCGAGAAGGAATACGCGGCCGATCTCGTGCTGCTGGCCATGGGCTTCGTGAGTCCGGTCGCTACGGTGCTGGAGGGCTTCGGCGTCGAGCGCGACGCGCGCGGCAATGCCCGCGCCAGCACGGACTTCCAGGGCGGCTACGCCACCAACGTCCCCAAGGTGTTCACCGCTGGCGACATGCGCCGGGGCCAGTCGCTGGTGGTCTGGGCCATCCGCGAAGGCCGCCAGGCCGCACGCGCGGTGGACGAATACCTGATGGGATTCAGCGACCTCCCCCGTTGACCCCCTGCCAGCCCGGCCATGGCTGGGTCAGTATCATCCGGGGTTTCCCTTAAATCCTCCGGATGAACCCCCAGGACGCCTCGGCGCTGGTCGAATGCCGAAACCTGAGTTTCGGCTACGGCGAGCGCCGCATCCTCGACAACGTGAGCTTCACCATCCCGCGTGGGAAGGTGACGGCGCTCATGGGCGCCTCCGGCGGCGGCAAGACCACCACCCTGCGCCTGATCGGCGGACAGGTCCGCCCGCAGGGCGGCCAGCTGCTCTTCGACGGCACCGACGTGGGCGCGCTGGACCGCGAGGGCCTGTTCGCGGTGCGCCGGCGCATGGGCATGCTGTTCCAGTTCGGCGCGCTGTTCACCGACATGAGCGTGTTCGACAACGTCGCCTTCCCCCTGCGCGAGCACACCGACCTGCCCGAGCCGCTCGTCCGCGACATCGTGCTGATGAAGCTGCAGGCCGTGGGCCTGCGCGGCGCGCGCGACCTGATGCCGTCGGAAATCAGCGGTGGCATGAACCGCCGCGTGGCGCTGGCGCGTGCAATCGCCCTGGACCCGGATCTCGTGATGTACGACGAGCCCTTCTCCGGGCTGGACCCGATCTCGCTCGGTACGGCCGCGCGCCTGATCCGCCAGCTCAACGACACCCTGGGCATCACGAGTCTCGTGGTTTCGCACGAGATCCCCGAGACCTTCCACATGGCCGACCAGGTGATCGTCATCGCCAATGGCCGCATCGCGGCGCAGGGCACCCCCGATGACGTGCGCGCGTCCACCGATCCGCTGGTGGTGCAGTTCGTGAACGCCCTGAGCGACGGGCCGGTCCAGTTCCACTACCCCGGGCCCGGCGTGGCCGAGGACTTCGGCGGAGGCCTGCGATGAGGTGGTGGCACCCGGCCGACGTGGGCCAGGCCACGCGGTCCCTGATGGACCAGTGGGGCTACGGGGCGCGCCTGCTCACGCGCATGGTGCTGTTGTTCGGCCCCACGATGCGCCGCTTCGGGCTGGTGCGCGACCAGATCCACTTTCTCGGCAACTACTCGCTGGCCATCATCACCGTCTCGGGCCTGTTCGTCGGCTTCGTGCTGGGCCTGCAGGGCTACTACACGCTGCAGCGCTATGGCTCCTCCGAGGCGCTGGGTCTGCTGGTGGCGCTGAGCCTGGTGCGTGAACTCGGGCCCGTCATCACTGCGCTGCTGTACGCCGGCCGCGCCGGCGCCTCGCTCACCGCGGAGATCGGCCTCATGAAGACCGGCGAGCAGATGGCGGCCATGGAGATGATGGCGGTGGATCCCATCAGCCGCGTGCTGGCGCCGCGCTTCTGGGCCGGCGTGATCGTCATGCCGCTGCTGGCGGCTGTGTTCAGCGCCGTGGGCGTGCTGGGCGGCTACGTGGTCGGCGTGCTGCTGATCGGCGTGGATGCCGGCGCCTTCTGGAGCCAGATGCAAGGCGGCGTGGACGTGTTCAAGGACGTGGGCAACGGGGTCGTCAAGAGCTTCGTGTTCGGCGTCGCCGTCACCTTCGTGGCGCTGCTGCAGGGCTACGAGGCCCAGCCCACGCCCGAGGGCGTGTCCAGCGCCACCACCCGCACGGTGGTGATCTCTTCACTGTCCGTGCTTGGGCTGGATTTCATCCTCACCGTGATGATGTTCAGCATCTAGGAGAAAACGCGTGGAACGATCCAAGAACGACATCTGGGTGGGCCTGTTCGTGCTGATCGGCCTGGCCGCCCTCGTGTTCCTGGCCCTGAAGTCGGCCAACCTGCTCAACCTGAGCTTCGAGTCCAACTACCGGGTGGCGGCGAAGTTCGACAACGTGGGCGGCCTCAAGCCGCGCGCGGCAGTCAAGAGCGCCGGCGTGGTCGTCGGCCGCGTGGAATCGATCACCTTCGACGACAAGTCGTTCCAGGCCCGCGTGATGCTCTCGCTGGAAAGCCGCTACCAGTTTCCCAAGGACAGTTCGCTCAAGATCCTCACGAGCGGCCTGCTGGGCGAGCAGTACATCGGCATCGAGGCGGGCGCTGATGAGAAGAACCTCGCCGGCGGCGATACGATTGCAAACACGCAGTCGGCCGTGGTGCTGGAAAATCTGATCGGCCAGTTTCTCTACAGCAAGGCGGCCGAGGGCCCCGCCACCCCAGGGACGACACCGAAGAAATGAATCTCGACAAGATCCGCCCGGCGCGCGCGGCCTTGCTGGCCGCGCTGGCGGCGCTGTGGCTGTCTGGTTGCGCCACCGTGTCCACCGGCAACCCGCGCGACCCGTGGGAGCCGCTCAACCGCTCGGTATCGCAGTTCAATGACGGCGTCGACGCGATGCTGCTCAAGCCCGTGGCCACCGTCTACCGCGACCAGGTGCCGCCCCTGGTGCGTACCGGCGTCTCCAACTTCTTCGGCAACCTCAGCGACGTCTGGTCCTTCGTCAACAGCGCGCTGCAGTTCAAGCTGCAGAACGCCACCGACAACCTGGCCCGGGTGCAGATCAACTCCGTCTTCGGCGTGCTGGGGTTGTTCGACGTGGCGAGCGCGTTCAACATCGACCGCCACAGCGAGGACTTCGGCCAGACGCTCGGTCACTGGGGCGTGCCCCCCGGCCCGTACCTGGTGCTGCCGTTCTTCGGCCCATCCACCCTGCGCGACGCCGCCGGCATGCCGGTGGACCGCCGGCTCGATCTCGCCCAGCGCATCGGCAACCCGGACGTGCGGCATGCCACCTACGCCCTGCGGGCGGTCGACCGGCGCGCCAACCTGCTGCGCGTGGGCATCGTGCTGGAGGAAGCGGCGCTGGACAAGTACAGCTTCACCCGCGACGCCTACCTGCAGCGGCGGCGCGCCCAGGTGTACGAAGGCGACGACGATCCGCGCGCGAGCGAGTCGGAAGTGAACCCCGCGCCGCGTTGAGGATCTATCCCCGTGCGCGCCGCTGCGCGCACCAAGGAAACCAGAGGATGCACATGAAGCGACGTGAATTCGGCGGCTGGTCCGCCCTGGCAGTGGGTGGCTGGGCCGTGGGCCTGCCGATCGGCGTGCGGGCCGCCGACGAGGCGCCCGACGCGCTGATCCGGCGCATCTCGGACGAAGTGCTCGCTGCGATCCGGGCCGACAAGGGCGTGCGCACCGGCGACCTGGGCAAGGTGATGGCCGTCGTCGACAGCCGCATCATGCCCAACGTCAACTTCCAGCGCATGACCTCCGCGGCGGTCGGCCCGGCCTGGCGCCAGGCCACGCCCGAGCAGCAGAAGCGCCTGCAGGACGAGTTCAAGCTGCTGCTGGTGCGCACCTACGCCGGCGCACTGAGCCAGATCGAGGACGAAACCGTGCAGATGAAGCCGCTGCGCGCCGCCCCCACCGACACCGAGGTGGTCGTGCGCAGCGAGATCCGCGGCCGCGGCGACCCGATCCAGCTGGAGTACCGGCTGGAGAAGACGCCCGGCCAGGGCGCCGGCTGGAAGATCTACAACCTGAACGTGCTCGGCGTGTGGCTGATGGAGACCTACCGCAGCCAGTTTGCGCAGGAGATCAACGCCAAGGGCATCGATGGCCTGATCGCCTCGCTGGCCGAGCGCAACAAGGCCAACAGCGCCCGCAAGGGCTGAGGTCCGCGCCATGGCCGCCCTGCTCGTCCTGCCCGCGGAGCTGACCCACGCCCAGGCGGGGCCGTGCAGCCGCATGCTGGCGCAGGCGCTGCGCGCGGAGACGGGGCCGCAGGCGGTGGCGGACGCATCGGCGCTGCGTCGTTTCGACTCCTCCGCGCTGGCCGTGCTGCTGGACTGCAGGCGCGAGGCGCTCGCCCTGGGCAAGACCTTCGCCGTGCGCGGCCTGCCCGAGCGCCTGCGCGCGCTGGCCGGCCTGTACGGCGTGGCCGAGCTGCTGCCGGCCCCGCCCGAGGCCTGAGCGGGCCGTTGTCCGGGGCGCCGCCTGCGCGCCTGGAGGGGCGCCGGTAAAATGTCCGGTTCCCCATGCCAGCCATCTCCTTCCAATCGGTCAGCAAGACCTACGTCACCGCGCGCGGCGGCTTCCAGGCGCTGGACCACGTGCGCTTCGACATCGAGGAGGGCGAGTTCTTCGGCCTGCTCGGCCCCAATGGCGCCGGCAAGACCACGCTGATC
>CALJUL010000010.1 GCA_937975725.1 uncultured Pseudoxanthomonas sp.
ATGGTGATCGAGCGCGCCAAGCGCCTGGTCGAGCACAAGAAGGACGTGGTGATCATGCTGGACTCGATCACCCGCCTGGCCCGCGCCTACAACAACGTCGTACCCAGCTCCGGCAAGGTACTGACCGGCGGCGTGGACGCCAACGCCCTGCACCGCCCGAAGCGCTTCTTCGGCGCCGCGCGCAACGTCGAGGAAGGCGGCAGCCTGACCATCATCGCCACCGCGCTGGTCGAGACCGGCAGCAAGATGGACGAAGTGATCTACGAGGAGTTCAAGGGCACCGGCAACAGCGAAGTGCACCTGAACCGCCGCATCACCGAGAAGCGCGTCTACCCGGCCATCGACATCAACCGCTCCGGCACCCGCCGCGAGGACCTGCTGATCGAGCCGGAACTGCTGCAGAAGATCTGGATCCTGCGCAAGCTGCTGCACCCGATGGACGAGATCGCGGCGATGGAGTTCCTCTTGGACAAGATGAAGAACACCAAGTCGAACGACGAGTTCTTCGCTTCGATGAAGCGATAGACGAGTTCTCCACTTCGATGAAGCGGAACGGATTCAACGCTCCAGGCAAGCGCCGGTTCCACCGCACGCAGAAAAGGAAAGCCCCGCAATGCGGGGCTTTTCCGTAGGTGCGGACGCGAACCGGGCCGGTCAGGAGCCTTCCGGTGCCGATGCCAGGGGCGCGCGCAGGCGCAAGCCCTTCCCGCCGACCAGGGTCGGCACGCCGTCGGCCAGCGCTTCGGGCGACGCCTCGGCTTCCTGATCGATCATCCACGGCGCCTTCACGCGCGGGCCGGGGATGTAGGCCATCCAGCGGCCGTACTGCTTCGGCCGTCCCAGCGTGAAATCGACGGGCACGCGCACGGACCAGTACGCCTCTTCCGCTTCCTCGCCGCGCGTCGGCGGTTCGAATTCCCAGTGCCGCGCCGCTTCTTCCGCACCGGCGGCGAATCCGTGCCGCAGGCGCTCCATGGTCTCCGTATCGGTCGCCACCCGCAGATTGACCTGCTCGGCCATCGCGTCCAGGACACGGCCGTCGCGGCCGACTTTCAGGACCAGGTAGACGGTGCCCTCGGCGCCGCTGCGCAAGGCGAACACCGGATAGCGCGGCAGCTTCATCTTCCGGCGCGCCAGCGTATAGCCCTGCTTCCAGTCCTGGGGAAAGAAGCTGCTGGCCTGCAGGCGCATCAGGAAGCTTTCTTCATTGATCCTCTTCGCCACCACCATCAGTTTCATGTCGTTGCGCATGTTGACCGTGCGCCCTTCCAGCCCGGGCGGCTCGAAGGTCCAGGCGGCGATGTTCCCGCGCAGGAAATCCACCACGTTCGCGGGCAGCTTGTCGGCCTCTTTCAGCGTGTAGTCGACCACCTTGCCCGCGCCGTCGACGGTGATCTCGCCGTCGACCATCAGGCTGGCCTCCGCCTGCCTGAGTACCTCGCGCCTGTCGCCGGCCAGCACCAGGACGACAACGACAGCAATCCCATGGCGATCCATGCATGCATGCGGAAGTTTCCGGGGTTGGATGGAGTTCGGGGAATCGGGTTGCGAACGGAGCCGGCGGATCAGAACGGGCATCGATCGTCGCCAGGACCGGGGCGTTGCAGCAGCCACGCTCCTGCCGCCTGCATTGTCCGCTTCTTGTTTCGCCTGATCGCTTGGTCACCGGACCTGTTTCCGGCAGGTCGGTTGATTGCCGCAAACCGTCTCGCCAGGCAAATCCATGGTGTTGCGCACTCTCTCCGGCCACGACCACGGACGGTCCCGAGGCCTACACGCTGTCCAGCGGCGTCAGCAACCTGGGGCCCTTCCTGCCGTGGGCCTGGTAGACACCGCCCTCGACCAGCGCATCCGGCGAGAACGCGGGATCGTCCTGGTCCGCCCATGGCACGCGCTCGCGCGGGCCGGGGACGTAGGCTTCCCATTGGCCGTAGCGGCGCTCGCCGCCGAAAGTGAAATCGACCGGCACGCGCACGGCCCATTCGGTCTGCCGCGCCGCGTCGCCCTCGGTGGGCGGCTGGAAGGTCCAGCGCCGGGCTGCGGCCAGCGCAGTGCGCGCGAACCGGTAGCGGTGCTGGTTCATCTGCGGCTCGCTGGCGATGTAGCGCAGGTTCACCTGTTCGGCGACGGCCTCTTTCACGGCTCCATCGCGGCCCACGCGCAACAGCAGGTAGGCGGTGCCCTGCACGCCCTTCTCGGCCGCGCTCAACGGATAGCCGGGCGGCGTCATTTCGCGCGCGGTGATGCGCTCGGCCGCGGGCTGGGCTTGCTCGTCGCCGAAGTCGGCGCTGCGGACGGACACCTCCATCTTGCCGTCGCCCAGGGGCTTGGCGATCAGGCGCACGCTCATCCGCGCACGGACCTGCGCTGCCTTGCCGTCGACCTGGACCGGCTCGAACCGCCAGTCCGCGGCGTTGCGCCCCACGAAGGCGGCGATGCCTTCGGGCAACCGCTGCGGCTTGTCCACGTCGACGGCCGCGACGCTGCCATCGGGCCGGATGGTGATCAGGCCCGTGACCAGCATGCTGGCCTCCAGTTGCTTGCGGACGGAGCCCGGCCCCTTGGCCCAGGCCGCGCACGTCGCCGCCATCGCACACGCCAGCAGCACTCCACTCCATATGCTCCGCTTCACCGTCCGCTCCTTCGTCCCTGGATCGCGCGGGTCCGGTCCGGGCCCGTCGGCCGCATACTATCCCGACGAGGTGACGCATGCACGGTAGCGGTCTGGAGTTGGCACTGGTGTTCCTGCTGGCCGCGGTCATCGCGGTGCCGGTGTTCAAGCGCTTCGGACTGGGGGCGGTGCTGGCCTACCTGGTGGCGGGGGTGGTGCTGGGGCCGGACGGGCTGGCGCTGGTGCGCGATGCGGATCGCATCCTGGACGCGGCCGAGATCGGCGTGGTGATGATGCTGTTCGTCATCGGCCTGGAGTTGTCGCCGTCGCGCCTGCGGGTGATGCGCAAGCCGGTGTTCGGCGCCGGCGGATTGCAGGTGGGCCTGACCGCGCTGGTGCTGGGCGCGCTGGCGCTGGCGTTCGACCACCATTGGAAGACCGCGCTGGTGATCGGCCTGGGCCTGGCGCTGTCCTCCACCGCGGTCAGCCTGCAACTGCTGTCGGAGCGCCAGGAGCTGTCCAGCGACCACGGCCGGCTGGGCTTCGCGATATTGCTGTTCCAGGACCTGGTGGCGATCCCGCTGCTGGCGGCGATCCCGCTGCTGGGCGGGGCCAAGAACGAGACGCTGACCTGGACCATGGTGTTCCAGGCCGTCGGCGCCATCGCCATCGTCGTGTTCGGCGGGCGGCTGGTGCTGCGCCACCTGTTCCGGGTGACGGCGCGCACGCGCATGCCGGAGGTGTTCACCGCCAGTGCGCTGCTGGTGGTACTGGGCATCGCCTGGTTCATGCAACTGGCGGGCCTGAGCCCGGGCCTGGGCGCGTTCCTGGCCGGCGTGCTGCTGTCGGACTCGGAGTTCCGCCACGAACTGGAATCGCAGATCGACCCGTTCAAGGGCCTGCTGCTGGGCCTGTTCTTCATCGCCGTGGGCATGGACATCGACCTGGACGCGGTGATGGCGCAGCCGCAGCTCATCACCGCCGGCGTGCTGACGCTGCTGGCGGTGAAGTTCGCGCTGCTGTTCGGCATCGGTCGCTGGCCCGGGCGCCTGCGCCCGCGCGACGCGCTGATGCTGGCCGGCACGCTGTGGCTGGGCGGCGAGTTTGCGTTCGTGGTGTTCAACGAGGCCACGCGCGTGCGGCTGATGGACGCGGAACTGCGCAACCGGCTGACCGCCATCGTCGGCGTGTCGATGGCGCTCACGCCGCTCCTCCTGCTGGGCCTGCAACGCGTGCTGTCGGGGGTGAAGCGGCCTGCGCGCGCCGCCCGCGCGTTCGACCCGATCCCCGACGAGAAGCCGCAGGTGCTGATCGCCGGCATGGGCCGCTTCGGCCAGATCGTCGCGCGCCTGCTGACCGCGCAACGCATTCCCTTCGTCGCGCTGGAGCACAGCCCGGAGACGGTGGACACGCTGCGCCGGCTGGGCAGCGTGCGGATCTACTACGGCGACCCGACCCGCCCCGACCTGCTGCGCGCGGCCGGCGCGCAGCATGCCCGGGTATTCGTCATCGCGATGGACGACCCCGACACCAACATCAAGGCCGCGCGGCTGATCCGGCGGATGTTCCCGCAGGCGCGCGTGCTGGCGCGCGCGCGCAACCGCCAGCACGCGTGGCGGCTGATGGACCTCAGCGCCGACGCCTTCCGCGAGACGCTGGGCTCCAGCCTGGAGATGGCGCAGCAGGTGCTGGTGGAACTGGGCGTGCCGCCGGAGACCGCCGCCGAGCACACGCAACGGTTCCGCGCGCACGACGAAAAGCTGCTGCGCGCACAGTACCTGGTCTACGACGACGATGCCGCGGTGGTGCAGACCGCGCGCGACGCCTTCAGCGACCTGGAGAAGCTGTTCGAGGCCGACGCCAGCGACGGCGATGCGCCGCGGGAGTAGCGGCGCTGCCCTGCCCCGTACTGGTTGGTGCGCAGCGCGTTCATGCGGATTGTGGCGGGCGTTGGCGGAGGGCTTCGCGTGATCGCATGCGTCCCGGGTCGGGGCTGAAGCCCCTCCTACAGGGGCATCGCGCGGAGGCACGCTGCAGGAGGGGCTTCAGCCCCGGCCGGATTGCCCGAAGACGAGCGCGCGATGCCCGGAACTCTCGGCCGGCCTGGAACTCAGCCGCGGTCGCGCAGGAACCGGGCCATCGACGGGCTGCTGCCGGCCGCGTGCGGTGCGAATTCCGCGGCCACGTCCACGAAGCCGCGCATCACCGCGATTTCGCGCGGTTTGCGGTTGAGGGCATCGCGCAGTTCCGGGTCGGCGCCGGCGCGCAGCAGGCGGCCCACCGCGCGCAACAGGCCGTGCAGCGCGGCCAGGTGCAGCGGGCCGAAGCCGCGCGGGTCCTGCACGTCCAGCGACACGCCTTCGTCGAGCAGGCGTTCCAGCCCGGCCAGCACCACTTCCTCGTCGCAGGCGCTGCCCGGCTCGGCGCGCGCGCCCAACAGCAGCAGCAGCGGCGTGACCGCGCCGGTGGCTGCGTGCTCGGCCTCGGCGCCGGACAGCAGCAGGGTGTCGAACAGCGCGACCAGGCGCGGCTTCTCGCGCGCGGTGAAGCCGTACAGCGCGGCGCAGTGCAGCGGCGTGAGTCCCTGCGCGTCACCGGCGTGCACGTTGGCGCCGGCCTGGATCAGGCGGGCGACGATGTCGGGCATGCCCAGCGCCGCCGCCAGCATCAGCACGGTGACGCCGCCGGGCAGGCGGTGTTCGATGTCGGCGCCGGCACTGAGCAGCGCGGCGACGATCTCGACCTGGCGCATGCTGACCGCCGCCGACAGCGGCGTCGCGCCGGTGTTGGCCGCGTGCTGCGGGTCCGCGCCGCGCGCCAGCAGCAGTTCGACGATCTCCTTGTGGCCGCCGCCGGCCGCGCGCAGCAGCGCGGTGCAGCCCTGCGCGTCGGGCGAGTCCACGCCGAAGCCCAGGTCGAGCAGGCGGCGCACGGCGTCGCGGTCGCCGGCCATCGCGGCAGCCGGCAGGTCGGCCGGGCGCAGGGCTCGTCGCGGCAGCGGCCAGGTGCGCCAGTCCAGCCAGTCGGCGAGGTCGCGGCGGCCGCAGGCCAGCGCCACGCCCAGCGGCGTCTGGCCGTCGGCGGCGCGCGCGTCCGGCGAGGCGCCCTTGGCGATCAGTTGCTTCAGCGCGGCCTCGCGGCCCAGCACTGCGGCCAGGTGCAGCGCAGTCATGCCGTGGCTATCGCAGGCTTCGCGGTCCACGCCGATGTCGAGCAGGCGGTCCAGCACGCGCTGCCAACCCAGGCGCACCGCCAGCGAAAGCGCGGGATCGCCCTGCGGCGAAGGCGCGAAGGGGTCCGCGCCGCGTTCGATCAGGTCCAGCGCGCACCGCTCCAGGCCGCGCGCGGCCTGGTCGTCGCCGGCGCAGGCGGCCAGGAAGCGCGCCAGCCCGCCAGCACCGGCCGGCGACACGGCGTGGCGCAGCAGCACCGCCAGCGAGGCGACGCCGGCCGCGCCCTGCGCGAGCAGGGCGAACAGGGCGGTGTCCCCGCGTTCGTCGCGCTGCTCGGCGCTGGCGCCGTGGCACAGCAGCCAGTCCACGCTCGCCGGCGAGGAAAGCAGCGCGCGGTCGTGCAGCAGCGCGCCGAGTTCTTCGCGCGAACACAGCGGCGCCAGCGCCGCCAGTCCATCCACCTGCCCGCTGGCGAGGCCCTCGCGCAGCAGCGCGGACGGCGCGCGGTCGGCGGGCGCTTCGTCGTCGCCGGTGGCCACGGCCGACGGCAGCGCATAGGTGGGGTCCAGCGCCGACACCAGGGTCCAGCGCCCGGCTTCCGCCGCCAGGTCCACCGCGCGCTTGCCCTGCGCGTCGGCGTGGTCGGGCGGCAGGCCCCATTCCAGCAGGCGCCGCACCAGCAGCGGCGAGACGTTCTCCGCCAGGCAGGCCAGCATCAGCGCGTTGCGGCCGTCGGCATCCAGCGCCTGCGGGTCGGCGCCGGCCTCGGCCAGTCTTTCCAGCACGCCCAGCCGGCCGCCGCGCGCCGCGTCCAGCCAGGGCGTGCGCTGGCGGGCGTCGCGCCCGTGCACGTCCGCGCCGGCGGCGAGCAGGGCGGCGACGATCTCCACGTGCCCGGCCAATGCGGCTTCGTGCAGGGCGCTGCGCTGCTGCGCGTCGCGCGCGTCGGCCCTGGCCTTGTGCTTGAGCAGCAGTTGCACGCCGGCCGGGTCGTCTTCCTCGGTCGCCGCGGCGGCCAGCAGCACGGGCTGGCCGCCCGGCGGGTCGGGGCGGGCGCCGCGTTCGAGCAGGAACTTCGCCAGCCGCCAGTTGCCGGCCACGCAGGCCACGCCCAGCGGGGTCATGCCTTCGTGGTTCAGCGCGTCGATGTCCGCCGCCGCGTCGCGCAGCAGGGCGACCACGCCCGGGTCGGAACTGCGCGCCGCGTGGTGCATCGGCGTGTTGCCTTCGTTGTCGGCCAGGCGCGGATCGGCACCGTTGGCCAGCAGCGTGGTCACCGCGTCGGGGCGGCCGTGCCAACTGTCGCGGGTGGCGGCCAGCAACGGGGTGACGCCGGCGTGGGCGTGGTTGAGGTCGGTGCCGTGGGCGATCAGCGCGCGCAGCAGGCGCAGGTCCGGCAGCACGGCGGCCAGCACACCCAGGCTGCGCTGGTCGCGCGCGCCGGCGGGGGGCAGTGCGTGCGGATCGGCGCCGGCTTCGATCAGTTCCAGCGCGCGCTCGACCCGGCCGGCGCGGGCCGCTTCGAACAGCGCCTGGTCCAGGTCCAGCGGCTCGTCCACCACAATAGCCGGAGATTCCGCCTCGAACGCGCCGGCCGGCATTTCCACCACCGGCAAGGTCCCGGCACTGGCCACCCGCTGCACCGCCAGGTGCAGCAGCGGCGCGAGCGCGGCATAGGCCAGCGCGACCGGCAGGCGCAGCGCGGCCGGCAGCAGGCCCGGCCACGCCAGGCAGAAGCCGCCGCCGAGCAGCGCCGCCAGCAGCACCGCCACGCCCAGGCCGCGCCAAGCGTGGAAATCGCGCTCAGCCAAGCCACGCCAGTGCGCGGCCAGGGTGCCGCCGTCGCGTTCCAGTCCCTGCCACAGCGGCCAGGTGCGCCACAGGCCCACCAGCACCGCGCCGACCACCGCGCTGACGCCGAGGGCAGCGGGCAGGCTGCCGCTGTCTTCCAGCGAGGCCAGCGGCCAGGCCAGCAAGAGGGCGGTGGCGACGAAGGCCACGCCCCAGACCAGCGCCAGCGCCGGCAGGTCTTCGCGCAGGGCGTGCCGCGGCGCCAGCACGCGCGTGCCGCGCCACCACGACAGGCCCAGCGCCAGCGCCGGCTGCGCCAGCCAGGCGCCGGCCCACGCGGCCGCGCCGCCGGCCCAGCCGCCCAGGGCGGCCAGCGCCATGCCGGCCGCCAGGGCGGCCAGCGCGGCGTGTCGGGTCTGCGGACGGCGTTCAGGCATCGGGACGGCCGGCCGGGTCGGGCTGGGGCGGGAACTGGACGTGGAAGCCGCGCGCCGCCAGGTTGCCGCGCACCACTTCGGCGTCCTCGCGGGCCAGCCTGCGCTCCGGCGTCAGCGCCACTTCCAGCACGAAGGACAGGCCGCCCAGTTGCGTGCGCAGCGGTTCGGGCAGGCGGTCGAAATCGTCGCGCCGGGCGAGGTACACGAAGGTGTCGGCCTTTCGCAGGCTCTTGTAGACGTAGGCTTGCATCCGCGCGCGCCGCGACCTGCAGGGGGAACAGGCCGCGATTGTGCGGGAAATGCCCAGTGCGCGAAACCCGCGGCGCGCGCCAGCGCGCATGCCCATCGGCACCTGAGCGCGCCGGCCGGGGCTGGTAATCTCCGCGTTTTCACCCCGCACTCACGGAAGCCCGATGCGCCCCGTCCTGCTCGCCCTGCTGCTGCCCCTGTCCTTCGCCCCCACCGCCTCCGCCCAGCCGGCCGCCCCGCTGACGATCGAGCAGGTCATGGCCGAGCCCGACTGGATCGGCCCGCCGGTCGAGCGCGCGTGGTGGACCTGGGACGGCCGCCACGTGCAGTACGAACTCAAGCGCGACGCCAGCGTGGTGCGCGACACCTGGGAGCAGCCGGTCGGCGAAGGCGCGGCGGTGCGCGTGGCCGACGAGCGCCGCGGCCAGCTCGATGCCGTCAACCCGGTGTACGACGCCCAGCGCCAGCGCATGCTGCTGGTGCGCAACGGCGACCTGTTCCTGCGCGACCTGCGCAGCGGCGCGCTGACCCAGATCACCCGCAGCAACGAGGCCGAGACGCGCCCGCGCTTCGCCCGCGACGGCGCCGTGCTGTGGCGCAGCGGCAACGCCTGGTACCGCTGGACCGCCGCTGGCGGCACCGGCGTGGTGGCCGAACTGAAGGCCGAGCGCGATCCCAACGCCGCGCCCAAGCCGGACGCGCTGCGCGAACAGCAACTGCGCACGATCCGCACGCTGGCCGACGACCGCGCCCAGCGCGAGGCGGCGATCCGCCAGGCCGAGGCGTGGCGCAAGGCCGACCCCACCCGCGCACCGGCGCCGGTGTACCTGGGCGACGGCGTGCAGATCGAGGACAGCTCGCTGTCGCCCGACGGCCGCTGGCTGCTGGTGGTCACCCGCGCCAAGGGCGCCGACGCCGGCCAGGCCGGCAAGATGCCGCGCTACGTCACCGAGTCCGGCTACGAGGAATTCCAGGAAGTGCGCACCCGCGTGGGCCGCAACGCGCCCGTGCCGCACACGCTGTGGCGGGTGGACCTGGCCGACGGCAGCGTGAAGGAAGTGAAGTTCGACGCCCTCCCCGGCATCGCCGACGACCCGCTGGCCGTGCTGCGCAAGAAGGCCGGCAAGGAGCCGCTGAAGGGCAACCGCGACGTACGCATCGAGAACGACAGCGACGGCAACGCCATCGCCTGGACCGCCGACGGCAGCCAGGTCGCCGTGCAGATCCACGCGGTGGACAACAAGGACCGCTGGATCGCCACCGTCGACCTGCCCGCCGCACGCCTGCAACCGCGCCACCGCCTGACCGACGCGGCCTGGGTGAACTGGGGCTTCAACCAGTTCGGCTGGCTGCCCGACAACCGCACCCTGTGGCTGCTGTCGGAGGAATCCGGCTACTCGCACCTGTACACCGCCACCGGCAATGAGAAGCCACGCGCGCGCACCTCGGGCAAGTGGGAGGTTTCCGCGCCGGAAGCCACCGCCGACGGCAGCGGCTTCCTGTTCCTGTGCAACCGCACCTGGCCCGGCGACTACGAAGTCTGCCGGCTCGACCTGGCCCGCAACGAAGTCAGGGAGGTCACCTCACTGGACGGCGTGGAGGACTTCACCCTGTCGCCGGACGGGCGCAGGCTGCTGGTGCGCCACTCGCGCAGCTACACCCCCGTGCAACTGTCGGTGGTGGACGCGGACGGCGGCCCGGCGCGCGCGTTGACCGACACCCGCAGTGCCGCGTTCAAGGCGCGCGAATGGAACCAGCCCGAGTACGTGCAGGTGCCGTCGAAGCACGGCGCGGGCACGGTCTGGGGCAAGTACTACGGCCCGAAGACGCCGGAGCCGGGCAAGCGCTACCCCATCGTGATGTTCGTGCACGGCGCGGGCTACCTGCAGAACGTCAGCGCGCGCTACCCCAACTACTTCCGCGAGCAGATGTTCCACAACCTGCTGGTGGAGCGCGGCTACATCGTGCTGGACCTGGACTACCGCGCCAGCGAGGGCTACGGCCGCGACTGGCGCACCGCGATCTACCGCAACATGGGCCACCCGGAACTGGAGGACTACCTGGACGGGCTGGACTGGCTGGTCGAGCAGAAACAGGGCGACCGCGATCGCGCCGGCATCTACGGCGGCAGCTACGGCGGCTTCATGACCTTCATGGCGCTGTTCCGTGCGCCCGGCACGTTCAAGGCCGGCGCCGCGCTGCGGCCGGTGGTGGACTGGACCCAGTACAACCACGAGTACACCAGCAACATCCTCAACACGCCGGAGATCGACCCGGACGCCTACCGCGCCTCCTCGCCGATCGAGTACGCCGCCGGCCTGCAGGACCACCTGCTGATCGCCCACGGCATGATCGACGACAACGTGTTCTTCAAGGATTCGGTGGTGCTGGCGCAGAAGCTGATCGAACTGCGCAAGGACGACTGGGAACTGGCCCCGTACCCGCTGGAGCGCCACGGCTTCACCCGCGCCGATTCCTGGCTGGACGAATACAAGCGCGTACTCAAGCTGTTCGAGCGGAACCTGAAGCCGTAGGCCGGTCCATGCCGCATTCCCGCGACGCCTCCGCCTCGGCCTTCGTCACCGTCACCGCCAAGGTGTCGATCGCCCTCGGCATCGCCGCCACGCTGTACGCGCTGCTGCAGGTGGCGGTGGCGCAGGCGCTGCTGGGACAGGACCAGGCCGCGCGCGCGCTGGCCGCCCTGCCGGTGCAGGAACTGCCCGCCGCGGCGTCCTGGCTGCTCACCCACCTGGGCGGCATCGCCTGGAGCTTCCTGCTGACCAGCGCGGCGTTCCTGGCGGCGTCGTGGGGCCTGCTGCGGCGGCGGCCCTGGGGCTGGTGGGGCTTCGTGGCCTTCATGGTGCTGGGGGCACTGGTCAACTTCGCCGGCATCGCCCTGGTCGAGCACGTATTCGACTGGGTGGAGACACTGCCGCGCGACCCCACCATGCAGGAGTTGCAGGACGGTCTCACCATCATGCGCCAGGTGTCGCTGGTGACGATGTGGGGCACCGCCATCGCCTTCGCGGTGCTGCACGGCGCGATCGTGTGGAAGCTGTGCCGGCCCGAGGTCCGCGCCGAGTTCCGCCCCGGCTGACGCGGGCGCGCCGGTAGAATGGCGGCATGAACGCCATCGAACCCGTACGCGATTACCTCATCGGCCTGCAGGACCGCATCTGCGCCGCCATCGAAACCGCCGACGGCGGCGCCCGCTTCCGCGAAGATGCGTGGACGCGCGCGCCCGGCGACGCGTCGCCGATCCGCGGCGGCGGCCGCACCCGCGTGCTGCGCGACGGCGCGGTGTTCGAGCAGGCCGGCATCGGTTTCTCCGACGTGTCCGGCGACCGCCTGCCTCCTTCCGCCTCCGCGCACCGGCCGGAACTGGCCGGCGCCTCCTGGCGCGCGGTGGGCGTGTCGCTGGTGTTCCACCCGCGTAATCCCTTCCTGCCCACCACCCACGCCAACGTGCGCCACTTCCGCGCGCAGCGCGACGGCGAGACGGTAGCCTGGTGGTTCGGCGGCGGCTTCGACCTGACCCCGTTCTATCCGTTCGACGAAGACGTGCTGCACTGGCACCGCACCGCGCGCGGGCTGTGCGAACCCTACGGCGGGCAGGCGCGCTACGACGCGCACAAGCGCTGGTGCGACGACTACTTCTTCCTCAAGCACCGCGGCGAGACGCGCGGCGTGGGCGGACTGTTCTTCGACGACCTGGGCGAGGATTTCGAGCGCGACTTCGGCTACCTGCGCGCGGTGGGCGACGGCTTCCTGGACGCCTACCTGCCCATCGTCGAGCGCCGCAAGGACACGCCCCACGGCGAGCGCGAGCGCGACTTCCAGCTCTACCGCCGCGGGCGCTACGTCGAGTTCAACCTGGTCTACGACCGCGGCACCTTGTTCGGCCTGCAGAGCGGCGGCCGCGCCGAATCCATCCTGATGAGCCTGCCGCCGCTGGTGCGCTGGGAATACGGCTACGCGCCCGGAGAAGGCAGCGCCGAACAACGCCTGCACGACTACCTGCGCCCCCGCGACTGGCTGGCCGAACTGGCCTGAGCCTGTGTTCCCTGTAGGAGCGACGCAAGTCGCGACCGCGGTCCATCAAAGGCATTGGACACGGATCAACGCGGATAGGCACGGATGAAGCTTCATTGCTTTGATCCGACGTGTCCGCGGTGATCCGTGTCGATCCGTGGCTGAAGGTTCTTCGGGGCCGCGGTCGCGACTCACGTCGCTCCTACAGGGGAGCTACTCCTGCCTGGCGATCAGGGTGATGTGGCCGTTGTTCTCCAGCACGGCCAGCCGGATGTCGGCCATGTCCAGGCAGCCGGCCTCGCGCATGGCCTTCTCGAAATCCTCGCGGCTGATGAACTCGCGCCGCAACACATCGCGGTAGACCTGGCCGTCGCGCGCCAGCAGTACCGGCGCGCCTTCCACCCAGCGCTCGACGCGCGGCGAACGCGCCGAGGCCAGCCCCACCAGCCAGTTGAGCGCGATCAGGGTGGCCGCCAGCAGCAGGCCGCCGCCGACCGAGATGTCGTCGCCGAGCAGCGCGTTCTGCACCGCGTTGCCCAGCAGCACGACCAGCAGCATGTCGAACGGCGTGAACTGCCCCATCGTGCGCTTCCCCGACAGGCGGATCATCGCCAGCAGGATGAAGTAGACCGTGCAGGCCCGCAGCACGAAGGCCCACCACGGCATGGACAGGTCGAACATCTCGGCGAAGGAAGCGGAAGCACGCATGCGTCACCCGGCGGAGGAAGGCCGCCGCCACGTTAGCGCACGTCCGCACGCGCGTGCGCCCGGCTTCGGCGGGAATCGCGGGCAATAAAAAGCCCCGCAGACCAGGGGGGGATCGGCGGGGCCAGGGGAGCGGGACCTGGGGAGGGGTCGTCGCTCCGGTAGATCGCTCCAGGGGATGGGAGAGATCAGCGACAGACGTTGCATCTGTCGCGGGTTATATGACCACTTCCGGCATGGATAGTTCGTGAAGATTACGGTTAAAAATCCGTGAGATTCAGGCGGAATTCATTTTTATTGAACTGGTCGGTTTACAAATTTACCTGACAGGATTTCCCTGGTAGTCCATGCAACTGCATGTTCCCCAAGGGAAAGCCCGGCGCGGCGCCGCTCAGTGCGCCTGGTCCCAGTCGTCGCCGACCCCGCTGTCGACCACCAGCGGAACGCTCAGTTGCGCCGCGGCGGACATGCGCGCCGTCGCCTGCTCCAGCAGCGTGGGCACGAAATCGGCGTCCGCCTCGAACACCAGTTCGTCGTGCACCTGCAGGATCATCAGCGCGCGCTCGCGATGGCCGGCCAGCCACGCGTCAACCGACACCATCGCGCGCTTGATGATGTCCGCGGCGGTGCCCTGCATGGGCGCGTTGATCGCCGCGCGCTCGGCGCCGGCGCGCTGCGACTGGGTGCCGCGGGTGATGTATTCCAGGTACAGGCGGCGGCCGAACACCGTCTCCACGTAGCCGTGGTCGCGCGCCTGCTGGCGCGTGCTCTCCATGAAGTCGCGCACGCCGGGATAGCGCGAGAAGTAGATGGCGATGTAGTCCTGGGCCTCGCCGCGGGCGATGCCCAGGTTGCGCGCCAGGCCGAACGCGCTCATGCCGTACATCAGGCCGAAGTTGATCGCCTTGGCCGCGCGGCGCTCGTTCGCGGTCACGTCCTCCAGCCTGCGGCCGAACACTTCCGCCGCGGTGGCGCGGTGGATGTCGGCGCCGGCGGCGAACGCGCGCAGCAGGCCGTCGTCCTGCGACAGGTGCGCCATGATCCGCAGCTCGATCTGCGAATAGTCGCAGGCCACCAGCTTGCGCCCGGGCGGCGCGACGAAGGCCTTGCGGATGCGGCGGCCGTCCTCGGTGCGGATCGGGATGTTCTGCAGGTTGGGATCGGTGGACGACAGCCGCCCGGTGGCCGCGCCGGCCTGGTGGTAGCTGGTGTGCACGCGGCCGGTGTCCGGGTTGACCATCTCCGGCAGCTTGTCGGTGTAGGTGCTGCGCAGCTTGGCCAGGCCGCGGTATTCCAGGATCACGCGCGGCAACTCGTGCTGGTCGGCAATGGCCTCCAGCGCCTCCTCGTTGGTGCTGGGCTGGCCGGTGGGCGTCTTCAGCACAGCGGGCAGCTTGAGTTCGTCGAACAGCAGCGCCTGCAACTGCTTGGGCGAGTCCAGATTGAAGTTGCGTCCGGCCAGCTCGATGGCCTTCTGCTGCGCGGCGAGCATGCGCTTGGACAGGTCGGCGCTCTGCCGGCGCAGCTCGTCGCCGTCGATCATCACGCCGTTGGCCTCCACCCGCGCCAGCACCGGCACCAGCGGCATCTCGATGTCGCGGTAGACGCTTTCCAGCGCGGGTTCCGCCGCCAGCTTCGGCGCCAGCACGCGGTGCAGGCGCAAGGTGATGTCGGCATCCTCGGCGGCGTAGCGGGTGGCGTCGTCGATGGCCACCTGCGAGAACAGGATCTGCTTGGCGCCCTTGCCCGCCACGTCCTCGTACTTGACCGTGTCGTAGCCCAGCCAGCGCCGGGCCAGGCTGTCCATGTCGTGGCGGCTGCTGCCGGAGTTCAGCACGAAGCTCTCCAGCATGGTGTCGTCGGCGTAGCCCTGCACGTCCACGCCGTGCCGGCGCAGCACGTGCAGGTCGTACTTGCCGTGCTGGCCCAGCTTGCGCTTGCCGGGATCGGACAACAGCGGCGCCAGCGCGGCCAGCACCGCGGCGCGCTCCAATTGCGGCGGCGCGCCCGGGTAGTCGTGGCCCACGGGTACGTAGACCGCCCTGCCGGACTCCACCGCGAAGCTCAGGCCCACCAGGTTGGCCCGCATCGGGTCCAGGCTGTCGGTCTCGGTGTCGAAAGCGAATTCCTCCGCCTGCCGCAGTTCCGCGACCAATGCGTCCAGTTGCGCCGGCTCGGTCACCGTCGCGTATTCGCCGGCCACGCCCAGCGCGGCGTCCACCGGCACCGCGGCGTCGCCCGCGGGCGCAGCCACGCGGCCCGTGCCGCGCGCGCGCCCGGGTTCCTTCTCGGCCACCGGGGCCAGGCCGGCGTCGCCGCCTTCCAGTTCCTTCAGCGCCTGGTTGAAACCATAGCGCGCGTACAGTTCGCGCAGTTCCTCGACGTGGCGCTCGCGCAGCGGCAGCGCCGCGGGCCCACCTTCCAGGGCCACGTCGGTCTTGATGGTGACCAGCGTGCGATTCAGCGGCAATCGCGGCAGCGCGGCGCGCAGGTTGTCGCCGATCTTGCCCTTCACCTGCCCGGCCTGCGCAATCAGCGCGTCCAGCGTGCCGTATTCCCCCAGCCACTTGGCGGCGGTCTTGGGCCCGCACTTCTCCACGCCGGGCACGTTGTCCACCGTGTCGCCCATCAGCGCGAGGAAATCGACGATCTGCTCCGGGCGCACGCCGAACTTCTCCGCCACCGCCTCGGCCGAATCCAGGCGGCTGCCGCTCATGGTGTTCACCAGCGCCACGCCCGGGCGCACGAGCTGGGCGAAATCCTTGTCGCTGGTGGAGATGGTCACCTGCATGCCCTGCGCCGCGCCCTGCAATGCCAGCGTGCCGATCACGTCGTCGGCTTCCACGCCTTCCACGCGCAGCAGCGGGAACCCCAGCGCCTGCACGATGCGGATCATCGGCTCCACCTGTGCGCGCAGTTCTTCAGGCATCGGCGGGCGGTTGGCCTTGTACTGCGGGTAGAGCGCGTCGCGGAAGGTGGGGCCGCTGGCGTCCAGTACGAAGGCCGTGTAGTCCGGCTTCTCCTTCAGCGTGGCGCGCAGCATGTTGACCACGCCGAACAGCGCGCCGGTCGGCTCGCCGGCCGCGTTGGTGAGCGGCGGCAGGGCGTGGAAGGCGCGGAACAGGTAGCTGGAGCCGTCGATCAGTACGAGCTGGGTCATGCGCGCATTCTACGCCGCGCTCCTGCGCGCCGCGTCACGCGCCCGCCCGCGGAATGGGCGCATAATCCGGGCAACGCACCGGACCAGGAGCCCGCGATGTCCCGCACGACCCGACGCCACCTGCTGCTTCCCTTCCTGCTGGCGCTGGCGGCCTGCGCGTCCACGCGCGGCGGCGACGCGCCCGGCATCGACCTGGCCGACGCCCAGGTGGCCGTGCGCACCGAGAAGAACGGCGACGTGATCGAGGAATACCGCGTCGGCGGCCAGTTGCGCATGGTCAAGGTCACGCCGTCCCGCGGCGCGCCCTTCTACCTCTACGACTCCGACGGCGACGGCAAGCTGGACAAGAGCAAGGACAACGTCGACGTGTCGCCGGTGTACTGGAAGCTCTACGGCTGGTGAGCGGCTACAGCCGCGTCCAGCCCAGGCCGTCGCCGCGGCGGTAGTACACCGCCATTGCGCGCCCGTACACCGCATCGGCATCGACCAGGCCGAAATAGCGCCCGTCCAGGCTGTTGCCGCGGTGGTCGCCCAGCACCAGCAGCTTGCCTGCCGGGATCCGCAGGCGGTCGATGTCGGGACCGCCGCCGTGCGACAGGTCCAGCGCCACCCGGTGGCCGCCCAGCGTTTCCGCCGCTCCGGCCGCGCCATCGCGCGCCAGCGGCCGGCCGTTCAGCACCAGGGTGCCGCCGTGCAGGCTCACGTCGTCGCCGGCCACCGCCACCACGCGCTTGATCAGGCGTTCGCCGTCGCGCGGCGAATCGAACACCACCACGTCGCCGCGCGCCGGCACGCCGGTGGACCACAGGATGCGGTTGCCCAGCGGCGTGCGCAGCCCGTAGGCGCGCATGTCCACCACCACGCGGTCCCCCGCCCACAGCGCGGGCTGCATGGAACCGGAAGGCACCACGTAGTGGTTGGCCAGCGACGAGCGCGCCGCCAGCATCAGGCCGACGAACAGCAGCAGTTGCGGCAGTTCGCCGCGCAGCCAGCGGACCAGGGCGGAACGCACGGCGGGCGCGGGCGGCGGGGAAAGATCGGCATGCGGCATCGCGTCGGCTCCCGGGGCTCGGCACCGACTGTCCGCGACCGCGCGCGTGGCCGCCTGTGCCGGAGGTCATCCGGCGCGGGCGGCAGCGCTCAGCGGATCACCAGCACCGGTATCCGGCTGTGGGTCAGCACTTCCTGGGTCTGGCTGCCCACCAGCAGGCGCCCCAACCCGCGGCGCCCGTGCGAGGCCATCACCACCAGGTCGCAGCCCTCGGCTTCGGCGACGTGGGCGATGGCTTCGGCCGCATAGCGCCCGGACACGTGCTTGGCCTGCACCGCCACGCCGGCCTGCCGCGCTTCGGCCTCCACCGCGTCCAGGATCTTCTTTGCCGCCTGCTCGCGCGCGGCCTCGAACTCGGAGGCCGCCGCGCCCAGCGTGCCCCAGCCCAGGGCGTCGTCGAAGCCGGTGACGATGGGCTCGCTGACGGTCAGCGCCGTCACCCGGGCCTGCAGCCGCGCGGCCAGCGCCAGCCCGTGCGCGACGCCCTTGTGCGCCAGTTCCGAACCGTCGGTGGCGATCAGGATATGCCGGTACATGCCACACCTCGTGCTCAGCGGGAGTACCCGCATTACACGCCCGCGGAGCTTATGCCGCTGTGATCTGGATCAATCCGGCGGCAGCTAGGCCACGGTCAGGTTGGCGTAGGCCAGGACCAGCCACTTGCTGCCCTCGGCGTCGAAATTGACCTGCACGCGCGCGTGCGCGCCGCTGCCTTCGTAGTCGGTCACCACGCCATGGCCGAACTTGGCGTGCACCACGGCCTGGCCCAGCCTGAGCCCGGGCGACTCGATCGCCGCATGGCCGGCGACCGCGCGGGTGGCCAGGCCGGGCGCCGGCCGGCTGACCTGCACCTTCGGCCGCACTTCGTGCAGCAGGGTGGCCGGGATCTCGCGCAGGAAGCGCGAAGGGATGCCGTACATGTCCTGCCCGTGCAGGCGGCGCGCCTCGGCATAGCTCAGCACCAGCTTCTGCCGCGCGCGGGTGATGCCCACGTAGGCCAGCCGGCGTTCCTCCTCCAGCCGCCCGCTCTCGTCCAGCGAGCGGTTGCTGGGGAACAAGCCCTCTTCCAACCCGGCCAGGAACACCAGCGGGAACTCCAGCCCCTTGGCCGAATGCAGCGTCATCAACTGCACGCCGTCCTCGCCGGCCTCCACCTGGCCCTCGCCCGCCTCCAGCGCGGCGTAGGCGAGGAAGGCGACCAGTTCGTCCATGCCTTCGGCGCCGTCTTCCGCTTCATCCTCGATGTCGCGGCGGACGAAGCGCGAGGCCACCGACACCAGTTCGTCCAGGTTCTCGGTGCGGGATTCGGAATCCAGCCCGCCGCGGCTCTCGCGCGCCCAGTGCTCGCGCAGGCCGGAGCGCGCCAGCACATGGTCGACGCGCTCGGCCAGGGTCGTCCCGGCGGTTTCCTGCGCCAGCCGCTCCACCAGCTCCAGGAACGCCGCCAGCGCGTTGCGCGCGCGCCCGGCCAGCTCCTTGCCCTGGGCCGCCAGCATCGCCGCGCCCCACAGCGACACCCGCGCGCCGCGCGCGGTGCGGCGCACCTCGTCCAGCGTGCGCTCGCCGATGCCGCGCGCCGGCGTGTTGACCGCGCGCTCGAACGCCGCATCGTCGCCGCGGTTGGCCATCAGCCGCAGGTAGGCCAGCGCGTCCTTGATCTCGGCGCGCTCGAAGAAGCGCATGCCGCCGTAGACGCGATAAGGCAACTGCTCGGACAGCAGCGCCTCTTCGAACGCGCGCGACTGCGCGTTGCTGCGATACAGGATGGCCGCATCGCCCAGGCTGCCGCCGTCGCGCACCCACTGGCGGATGCGCTCGACCACGAAGCGCGCCTCGTCCACTTCGTTGTAGGCGGCGTACAGGTCGATCGGCTCGCCGTCGCCGGTGTCGGTCCACAACTGCTTGCCGATGCGGCCGGGGTTGTGCGCGATCACCGCGTTGGCGGCGCCGAGGATGTTGGCGCTGGAGCGGTAGTTCTGCTCCAGCCGGATGGTCTGCGCGGACGGATAGTCGCGCAGGAACTGCTGCATGTTCTCGACCTTGGCTCCGCGCCAGCCGTAGATGCTCTGGTCGTCGTCGCCGACCACGAACACGCGGCCCGTATCGCCCGCCAGCACCCGCACGAAGGCGTACTGGATGGCGTTGGTGTCCTGGAACTCGTCCACGAGGATCTCGCGGAAGCGCGCGCGGTAGTGCGCCAGCAGCGCCGGCGTGTCGCGCAGCAGTTCGTGCGCGCGCAGCAGCAGTTCGGCGAAATCGACCAACCCGGCACGGTCGCAGCGCTCCTGGTAGGCCGCGTACACCTGCCGCCGCACCTCCAGCCAGTCGTCGTTGGGCGCGGGCTGGATGTGCTCGGGCCGGCGGCCTTCGTCCTTCTGCTCGTTGATCCACCAGGCGATCTGCTTGGGCGGGTACTTGCCCTCGTCCAGTTCCATCGCCTGCACCACGCGCTTGACCAGGCGCTGCTGGTCGTCGCTGTCCAGCACCTGGAAGGTCTCGGGCAGCTTCGCTTCCTGCCAGTGCAGGCGCAGCAGGCGATGGGCCAGGCCGTGGAAGGTGCCGATCCACATGCCGCGGCTGCCGTGCCGCAACTGCGCGTCGGCGCGTGCGCGCATCTCGCCGGCGGCCTTGTTGGTGAAGGTCACCGCCAGGATGCCGTGTGCGGGCACGCCGTGCACTTCGTTGAGCCAGGCGATGCGGTGGGTCAGCACCCGCGTCTTGCCGGAGCCGGCGCCGGCCAGCACGAGGTAATGCCCCTGCGGGGCCGAGACGGCCTCGCGCTGGGCGGGATTCAGGTGATCGAGCAGGTGAGAGACATCCACCGCGGCATTTTACGGTAAGCCGGCCCCCGCCTGTGGGAATCCCCACGAGAATCCCTGTAGGAGCGACGCCAGTCGCGACCGGGAATCCTCGAAAAGCCGCAGGCCACGGATCACGCGGATCAACGCGCATAAAAAGCCTTGTATGGCTTCTATCCGTGTTGATCCGCGTGATCCGCGGCCTGCGTTTGCTTCGTTCTTGCGGTCGCGACTGACGTCGCTCCTGCACGCTCCTGCAGGGGATTGCCGGCTCAGTGCGCGCCGTGTTCGCGCTTGACCGCGCCGCCGGTCATCAGCTTGTCGGTGTAGGCGATGCCGATGGCCGAGAGGATGAAGACGATGTGGATGATGGTCTGCCACATCACGCCGGCCTCGGTGAACTTGCTGCCGGGCATGCCCAGGTTGCCGACCTCGATGAAGGTCTTCAGCAGGTGGATCGAGGAGATGCCGATGATCGCCATGGCCAGCTTCACCTTCAGCACGCTGGCGTTGACGTGGCTGAGCCACTCCGGCTGGTCCGGATGGCCTTCCAGGCGCAGGCGCGACACGAACGTCTCGTAGCCGCCCACGATCACCATGACCAGCAGGTTGGAGATCATCACCACGTCGATCAGGCCCAGCACGATCAGCATGATCGCCACTTCGGCGGTCGGGCCGCCCTCGGCCAGCGCGGCCGCGGCGGCTTCCTCGTTGCCGTTCAGGAACACCTGGTGGATCAGGTGCACCAGTTCCACGCCGAACTGCCACACGTACACGCCCTGCGCCACGATCAGGCCCAGGTACAGCGGTAACTGCAGCCAGCGCGAGGCGAAGATCAGGTTGGGCAGGAAACCGAGACGGGCGTTGGAGGGCTGCGACATGGGGAACGGTGCGTTGCGGGGACGCGGCAGGTTACCGGCCCGGTTTGACGCTGCCAAGTCCGCCGGGCCGCTAGACTCGGGCTCACCTCCCCGCCGGACGCCGCCATGATCGACCTGTACTACTGGCCCACCCCCAACGGCCACAAGATCACCCTGCTGCTGGAGGAGCTGGCCGACGCCGGCGCCGGGCTGGACTACCGCATCGTGCCGGTGGACATCGGCAAGGGCGACCAGTTCAAGCCGGAATTCCTCGCCTTTTCGCCCAACAACAAGATGCCCGCCATCGTCGACCACGCGCCTGCCGACGGCGGCGCGCCGATCGGCGTGTTCGAATCCGGCGCGATCCTGCTGTACCTGGCCAACAGGACCGGCCGCTTCTTCGGCGCCGACACCCGGCAGAAGGTGGCGGTGAACCAGTGGCTGATGTGGCAGATGGGCGGCCTGGGGCCGATGACCGGGCAGTACGGCCACTTCACCGTGTACGCGCCGGAGAAGATCCCCTACGCCATCGACCGCTACACCCGCGAGGTGCAGCGCCTGCTGGGCGTGCTGGACCGGCAGTTGCAGCGCCACGCCTTCGTCGCCGGCGACGATTACAGCATCGCCGACATGGCGATCCATCCGTGGATCAACGCCTACGACAAGGCTCCCATCGACCTGACGCCTTACCCCGCCCTGCAACGCTGGCACGCGGCGATCGCCGCGCGCCCGGCCGTGCAGCGCGCGTATGCGCTGAAGACCCAGGTGAACCCCGACGCCGGCAAGCCGCTGACGGACGAGGAACGCCGGATGCTGTTCGGCCAGGGTGGGCCGAAGGTGTCGTAGGAGTCCGGTCGTGGCCGGGTGAGGGTTGGGGCTTTGCCGCGGATTACGCGGATGGGCGCGGATAAAGCGCATGTGGCTTTATCCGTGTTGATCCGTGTGATCCGTGGCCTGCGGTTGGTTTGTTTTTCCGGTCGCGGCTTGCGTCACTCCTACAGGGGACGATATGCGGCCATGACGGCAATGTTGTGCAGAGACCATCGAGCAGGTTTCATTCGCTGCATGGAAGGGGGAGCAATTCGCCGTGGATTGCGCGGATCGTGCGGATGAAGCCGCATGCGCCTTATCCGCGCCCATCCGTTTGATCCGCGGCCTGCGGTTGGTTCTGTTTCTGGTCGCGACTGACGTCGCTCCTACAGGGGACAGGTGGCGGGGCGGGGGCGGATGCCATAATCCGGGCCTGTCCGGCCGTTGCCGTCCGAGATCGCCCATGCGCCTTGCCCTGTTCGCCCTGATGACCCTCGCCACCGCCCTGCCCGCCCACGCCGAAAGACTCACCCTGGAAGCCATCACCGGCAACGCGCCGCTGTCCGGCCCCACGCTGACCAAGCCGCAGGTCGCGCCGGATGGCTCGCGGGTGACCTTCCTGCGTGGCAAGGACAGCGACCGCAACCGGCTGGACCTGTGGGAATACGACGTCGCCAGCGGGCAGACGCGCCTGCTGGTGGATTCGTCGGTGGTGCTGCCCGGCGAGGAAGTGCTGAGCGACGAGGAGAAGGCGCGCCGCGAGCGCCAGCGCATCGCCGCGCTGTCCGGCATCGTCGACTACCAGTGGTCGCCGGACGGCAAGGCGCTGCTGTTCCCGCTGGGCGGCGAACTGTATCTGTACGACCTGTCCAGGTCCGGCAAGGACGCGGTGCGCAAGCTGACGGACGGCGGCGGCTTCGCCACCGATCCCCGGATCTCGCCGAAGGGCGGCTTCGTCAGCTTCGTCCGCGAGCGCAATCTGTGGGCGATCGACCTGGCCAGCGGCAAGGAGATCCAGCTCACCCGCGACGGCAGCGACACCATCAGCAACGGCGTGGCCGAGTTCGTCGCCGACGAGGAAATGGACCGCCACACCGGCTACTGGTGGGCGCCGGACGATTCGGCCATCACCTTCGCCCGCATCGACGAGAGCCCGGTGCCAGTGCAGAAGCGCTACGAGGTCTATCCCGACCGCACGGAAGTGGTCGAGCAGCGCTATCCGGCCGCGGGCGACCGCAACGTGCTCGTGCGGCTCGGCGTGATTGCACCGAAGGCCGGGGCCAAGCCGCGCTGGATCGACCTGGGCGCGGAGCAGGACATCTACCTGGCCCGGGTGGACTGGCGCGACCCGCAGCGCCTGACCTTCCAGCGCCAATCGCGCGACCAGAAGACGCTCGAACTGATCGAAACCACGCTCGCCAACGGCAAGCAGCGCACGCTGGTGACCGAGACGTCGAAGACCTGGGTACCGCTGCACAACGCGCTACACTTCCTGAAGGACGGGCGCTTTCTGTGGTCGTCCGAGCGCAGTGGGTTCGAGCATCTCTATCTCGCCAGCGAGGACGGCCAGGCGCTGGCGCCGCTGACGCAGGGCGAATGGGTCGTGGACGCGCTGCTGGGCGTGGACGAAAGCGCCGGCCTGGCCTACGTCGCCGGCACCCGCGACGGCGCCACCGAAACCCACGTCTACGCGATACCGCTGGCCGGTGGCGAGCCGCGCCGGCTGACCCGGACGCCGGGCATGCACACGGCCACTTTCGCGCGCAACGCCAGCGTGTTCGTCGACAACTGGTCCAGCGACACTACGCTGCCGCAGATCGAGCTGTTCAAGGCCGACGGCACCAGGCTCGCCACGCTGCTGGCGAACGAGGCCGGCGATCCCGCGCATCCCTACGCGAAATACCTCGGCGCGCACCGCCCCACCGAATACGGCACGCTCACCGCCGCCGACGGCGCCACGCCGCTGCACTACAGCGTCATCAAGCCGGCCGGCTTCGACCCGAAGAAAAAGTACCCGGTCGTGGTCCATGTCTACGGCGGCCCCGCCGCGCAGACCGTCACCCGCGCCTGGCCCGGCCGCAGCGACGGCTTCTTCAACCAGTACCTGGCCCAGCAGGGCTACGTGGTGTTCTCGCTGGACAACCGCGGCACGCCGCGGCGCGGCGCAGCCTTCGGCGGCGCGCTGTACGGCAGGCAGGGCACGGTGGAAGTCGACGACCAGTTGCGCGGCGTGGCATGGCTGAAGGCGCAGCCGTTCGTCGATCCCGCCCGCATTGGCGTGTACGGCTGGTCCAACGGCGGCTACATGACGCTGATGCTGCTCGCGAAGCACAGCGAAGCCTATGCCTGCGGCGTGGCCGGCGCGCCGGTGACCGACTGGGCGCTGTACGACACCCACTACACCGAGCGCTACATGGACCATCCGCAGGCGAACGCGGCCGGCTACCGCGAGGCCAGCGTGTTCACCCACCTGGACGGCCTGCACGCCAAGCTGCTGCTGGTCCACGGCATGGCCGACGACAACGTGCTGTTCTCCAATTCGACCAAGCTGATGAGCGAACTGCAGAAGCGCGCCACGCCGTTCGAACTGATGACCTATCCCGGCGCCAAGCACGGCCTGCGCGGCAGCGACTTGCTGCACCGCTACCGGCTGACCGAGGATTTCTTCGCCCGCTGCCTGAAGCCCTGAACACGCCGTCCAGCCCGGAGCCGCCATGAACGCGAGCACGACCACGCCATCGAACTGGTGGAGCCGCAACTGGAAGTGGTGCGTGCCGGTGCTGGCAGCGCTGCTGCTGGCCCTGTTCGCCGCCGTCATCGTCGGCATCATGGCGCTGGTGTTCGGCGCGCTGCGCGGCGCCGAGCCCTACCGGCACGGGCTGGAACGCGCGCAGGCCGATCCCGCCGTGATCGCCGCGCTGGGCGAACCGATCCAGGCCGGCTGGCTCGTGCAGGGCAGCATCAGCAGCAATGGAGGCAGCGGCGAAGCCAACCTGGCGATACCGCTGGATGGATCGCGCAACGACGGCACGCTGTACGTGGTGGCGGAAAAGCGCGCCGGCGCCTGGCGCTACGAGACGCTGGCGGTCAACGTGGACGGCGGCGAGCGCATCGTGCTGGAAGGCGACGACAGTACGGACAGCGCGCCGCCGCGCTGAAACCGGCCCGCCGACGATGCGCGGCGGCCGTGTGCAGCCGCCTCGCACTCCCGTTTCAAGGCGAAGGCGCGACCCGCATCCGGTCGGCCGCCGTACGCGCATGGCTGACGTTGCCGTACATCAGTTCCGCGGTGGCCGGCGCCGCCAGGTAGTCGCCCGCATTCGCCACCCGCGCGAAGTAATGCACTTCGTGGCGGCCCGCCGGCAGGTATTCGGCATAGAACCTGGGCTTGCGCGGGTCCAGCCGGCGCGTGCCGAACACCGCGCTGCCGGTGGACGACACCCGCTGCAGGTCCAGGCCGGCGACCGCGGACAGCGACAGGTCGGTCGGGCGTAGTCCGCCGGGCACGTCGTCGGTCAGGGCGACGAAATGCCGCGGCGCGCTGTTGCTGACCGTCAGCGTCACCCGGATCCAGTCGCCTTCCCGTACCGGCCGCGCGCCGATCGCGCTCCAGCGTCCGTCGCGCAGCACTTCGTAGCGGCGTGCGAGCGCCAGCCCGACCGCCGACGGGCGCGCCTGCGCCGCATCCTCCTGGTAGTCGAGTTCGGCCACGTAGCCCAGCCATGCCGGCTCGCCCGGTGCCTGCGCCAGGGTGAGCGCCTGTCCCGGTGCCGACGCCAAGGCGGAAGCCGGCGCCTGCCAGCGCGCGCGGTCTTCGCCCGCGGCCAGGGCGAGGGTCGCCTGCTGCGTGCCGAGCGCCGCCTGCACGACGGCGGGCGTGCGCGCGTCCGCCAGGGACGCGTCGTGCAGCGCCATCAGGCAGTAGGCGCCGGTCTGCGTATCCACGCTGGCGGAACCGCCGGAATAGAGATCGACCAATCCGTTGAGCAGGGCATTGCGCACGTCCGTGCCGGCCAGCCCGGGATGCTTTTCCAGCACGCCGATCAGCGCGCACTGTTCGCGCATGCGCGAGCCCATCCAGCGCGACCAGCCGTCGTCGCGGTCGAGCCGGCGCGCGCGGCCTTGCAACGGGAACCGCGCCAGCACCGACGCCAGGGCCTGCGCCGACGCCGGATGGCGCGCAGCGGCCAGCGCGTCCAGACCGACGATCCTGGCCGGCAACGACAGCCGCGTCCACTGCCGCCACAGGCCATCGAGTTCGGGCGCGCCGGCGCGCGCACGCACCGCGATCGCAAACACCGCGTCGTCGGACCCGGTGGTTTCGTCGGCGGCCCGCGCCGCCGCATCGGCCGCGGCACGGGCCGCCCTCGCGAAGACGTCCGACATGTCCTCGTCGTCGCTCCCGTCAGGGGCGTCTTCATCCTCCTCGCGCGCTTCCACCGGAAGCTGCTGCCTGGCGAGAAATTCCTGCGCGCGCCGCTCGACGTCCGGCGGAACCGCGTGGCCGCGCGCGCGCAGCCAGCCGAACGCCTGCACCGTGTAGGCCGTCAGCGCGACCTGCGCGCGCGGCTCGAACGACAGGCGGCCGTCGCCGACATCGGCGAAGTAGCGCATGTCGCCGCGCTCGCCCTGGAACACGGCGGCGTTGTCCAGCGCTTCCTTCACCGCCTCATCCGCCTGCGGCCAGTGCGCGGTGTCGCCGCGCTCGATCGCCAGCGCCGCGCCCACGGCGCGGCTGAGGATCTGTTCCCAGCACCGGTGCGGATAAGCTTGCAGGTCGCGCGTCCAGCGTTCGACCAGGCCGGCGCCTCCGCGGCCTATCTCCACCGCCAGGCGCGCCTGTTGTGCGCCGGTAGGCAGTTCCGGCAACCGCAGCGACACCGGCGCATCCTGCAGCCAGCCGGCCTGCGTGCGGCGGGCGGCGATCACCGGCGAAGCGACTTCGACCGGCGCCGCCACCGCATCGCCGCCGGTGGCGGAATCGACCGAGGCGATGACGCGCAGGCTGCCCACGGCGGCGGGCGCGAGGTCGATGGCGATGCTGGTCTGGCCGCGCGGCGGCAGGACGAGTCCGCGCGCGCCGTCGCCGCTCGTCGCGGCGCCGTCGCCCTGCACCTCGATGCGCGCGCTTGCCGGCAAGGCGGCGTCGCCGGACTGGCGCAGATTCGCCGCCAGCCGCGCACGGTCGCCGGGATAGAGCCGCACGGGCACTTGCAGGCGCGCCTCCACCGGCAGGCCGATCTCCAGCGCCGCTTCGGTCTGCTCGAATCCGTCGTCGGCATCGCCGCTCCAGGCGATAGCGCGCCAGCGGGTGAGGTTGTCGGGCAGGTCCACGTCGAAGCTGCGCGACTCACCGGGCGCCAGCACGATGCCGGCCCGCCAGAACGCGGTGTCGACGAAGCGCGTGCGCACGCGCGCCAGCGGCGCTTGCGGCGCGCCCTGCTCGCGCGGCCGCAGGTCGGTCGCGGGCCGGGCGCCGGCCTGGAAGATGTCGGCCGGATCGATGCGCGAACCAGTGACCTCGATCCTGTCGAGCATGCTGCCCCGGTCCGCACTCTCGGCAAAGTAGTCTGCGGGCGCCGCAGGCGGAGGCGGAGGCGGAGGGGACGTCACGATGTCGACCGCGCGCGGCTCGGCCACCTGCAGCGGTGCCGCGGGCGAGGGCGACATCAGGGACCGGTTGGAAACCAGGCCTCCGGCGTACTCGTTGCCGATGTCCGCCACGCTCCAGGGCAACCGCCACGACCACGCCGACCGGTGCCAGGCATGGAAGCCGGTCGTCCAGGGATAGTCGTAGCCGCTGTCGCGGCCGAGCCAGTGCGGTCCCAGCGGGTCCGCATACGCCAGCCATTCGCCGGCCATCGCGCGCACGGCGTCGTCGGTCACCGTCACCGCCACCTGGCGCGCACGGTCCCCCGTGTTGGTCAGGACCAGCCGCGCCGGTTGCCCGGGGCGCGCCGTGTCCGCGCGCAGCGCGACCTCGAGCGTCGGCTGGCGCACGGGCGGCACGGACACCTGGACGACGGCGCTGCGCAACGGCACCAGCGCGCGATAGCCCGGTTCCGCCGCGGCCACGTCGCCGGTGTCGCGGATGTACACGCCGATGCCCACCTTGCCCTGCGCCGCGGGCGGAAGATGCAGGTCGATCGCCTGCGCGCCGGCCCGCACCTCGACCGCCTGGTAGCCCAGCAGGGCGCCGTGCTGGCGGAACACGAACAGCGCGCGCGCCTGCGGCTGCGGCTGCTTCAGCACCACCTGCACGGGCCGATCGCGCACGATGTCGCGCTGCGGGAGCTCCAGGGATATCTCGCGCGAGGTGGCGCGTACGTTGTCATCGGCCCAGACGTACTGGGTCAGCTCCGCCGGCGCGGCATCGCCGCTGCGCGCGATCGCGCGGTAGAGACCGCTGCGCGTGCGCGGCACGTCGCACTCGCCGGACTGCCCGGACACCAGCGAACACTGCGCGACGCGTTCCCCGGGCGCGTCCTTGCGGTCGCTCCATTCGCGGCCCAGGTAGCGCACTTCCACCTCCACCCGCGCGGCGTCCACGGTGCCGCCGTCCGCATCGATCACGATCGGCTGCAACCGCACCGGGCCGCGCGCGTCCCACCAGCGCGGCTCGCTGCGCAGCCCCACGTAGCGCGCGTAGCGGGCATAGCGCGCCAGGGCCGCATTGCTGACCGTGCCTTCGCGGTCGCTGGGCCGGGCTTCGACCACGGCCTGCAACCTGCCGAAGGCCGGTGGCGCGCGGTCGTCCCCCTCGCCGGCCGGGAACGCGACCGGCAGCGAGACCTGCAGCCTGCCGTCGTCGCGGGTGCGCAATCCCTTCGGCGGCGATGCCAGCGCAAGACCGCCGCGGCCGGTGCCGTCCAGCACATCGATGAAGGTGTAGCCGGCATATTGCGGATACGCCTCGCCCAGCGGCAGCCCGGTCAGCAGGGTGCTGACGTCCGTCAACGGCATGCCGGCCGCGGGGCCGCCGGAGTAGTAGCCGGCCTCCACGTCGAACACGAACGCGTCGCCGTCGCGCAGCAGGCGGTCCTGCGCATCGGCGCGCACCCACAGGTCCTGCGCCCGGTAGGTGCCGACGAAGAAGCAAGCGCCGTTCTCCTCGCCGGCCTCCGGCGCGCCGATGCAATAGGTGCCGTCGGTCAGGTGCACCGGCAGGTCCAGTTCGCCGTGGACGACGCCGTCCGCGTCCGGCGTGGCCTGCCATTGCACGATGGTCTTCGCGTCCCGGATCGACACCAGGCCCAGCGCCAGCGGCTCGGTCCGCGCGATGCGCCGCAGCCGGCCGGACGCGCGCTCGCGCAGCCATACCTGGTAGCTCACCTTGCTGCCCGCGGTGTACAGCGGGCGGTCGCTGACGCCCCACAGCAGCCGCGGCGCCGCCACGCCCAGCTTCATTCCGTAGCGCTGGCTGGCGCCGAGGGGCAGCACGGCGCGGCCGGACGCCGGTCCGCGGCCGTGGCTGGCGCGCAGCCACCATTGCGGATATTCGCCATCCAGTTCCTCGGGCAGGGAGAAGCCGGCCGGCAGGGTCAGCATCGCCGCCCCCTGCGCGTCGGTGCGCGCCTGCGCGATCACCTGCGGCTCCGACGCGGCGGAGGCCTGGTGCAGGAGTTCCACCTGCGCCTCGGCGACGGGCGCGCCGTCCGACCAGGCATTGGCCCAGACCACGACTTCGCGCTGGCCGGTCCAGGCCACGAGATCGAACACGGGCGCGGCGAATTCCACCTGCCCCTGCCGGCGCAGATAGAGCGGCGCCTCGCCCGCGGACGGCTGCACCTGCCAGCGCGTCCAGCCGCCTTCGCGCAGCGCCTTCGCATCCAGCGGCGCGCGCAGCGCGATGTCGGCGTTCCTGTCCGATGGAGGAATCCGGACGCTGCCGTGGGCGAAGGCGCGGCCCAGCGCAGTGACGCGCAGGTCGGTGCCGCCGGCGTTGACGGCGTGCAGGCGTGCGGCGGGCAATCCGTCGGCAGCGAACAGGACCCGGAAACCGGGCGCCTTCAGCACCGGCAGCACGTCGCCGGTCCGCAGCGTGAGCGCGAGCGGCGCCACGCGCGCGCCAGTGGTCGATACCAGATCGTCCAGCGACAGCAGGACCAGGCTGTTGGGGCGGGTCATGGCCAGGCGCACGGACGTGCCCGGCGCGGCGGCGGCCTCGCTGGCCCGGTAGTAGTAATGCGCGGACGCATCTGTCAGCCATGCCTCCACACGGATGCCCTCGGGCAGGCGCGCCTCGAAGCGCGCGCGCGAGGCGGCGTCCGGCGCCTGCGACAGCGCCACCAGCACGGATTCGTCCGCCAGGCAGTCCAGTTCGGCCCGCTCGCCCGGCGCCGTCAGCGTCCGCATGCCGGCGCGCTGCGGGCACGACACGCTGCGCACGCGGAAAGATTCGTTGGCGTGCGCGCGCAGCAGCGTCCTGTCCTGCGTGCCGGGCAGCGCACCGGCGCTGGAATGCAGGCCGGGGGCCACGCGCAGGGCGATCCGCGCATCCTCGCCGGCGTCGCCGGACAGCCGCAGCCTGAAGCGCCACTCGCCGGGCCCCGGATCGGGTTCGAGCCGGTACGGCAGGGAGCGTTCGCCGGCGCGCACGCTGAGCACGGCGCGCACGTCGGCAGGCGTCACCGCCATGTTGGCGGTGATGCGGAATTCGGGCAGGCCGCCGTCCCAGCGCGCGATGCCGGCCCACAGTTCCGGGCGCTCCGTTTCCGCATGCAGCACCTGCGCGGGCAGGGTCGCGCCCTGCTGGGTCCGGAGGCCGGCGGCCAGGTCGATGCGGTAACGGGTGGCGGGCCGCGCCTTGTCCGGCCCTTCGACGTTGCAGGCCAGGGTGACGTCGTCGTCCCAGCGGCAGGCCAGCGGCAGTTGCGGCGTCAGCCGCACCAGGTCGCGGCGCACCTCGTTGCCCCAGACCTGCATGGGCTCGGCGAATTCGAGGCGCAGCGCGCCGCGGTATTCGAAATCGGCTTCGACCGGCGGCTCGGCCGCCTGGACGCTGGCGGCCAGCCACCACAATGCCGACAGCCATCCCCCCGCCACGACGCGCCGGTTGCGCATGCCATCCCCCGCCGGTGTCCGTTCCGACGCCGATGCTGCCCGCTATCGCGCGCGAACGCCACCCGCCAAGCCGGCGGGCGGCGGTGGCTCAATGCTTTGGCGCGGGCTCCGGCACCACCAGCGACGGATCGACCTGCGTGCCCGGTGGCACGTAGATGGCCACGCCGGCGGCCTGCTTCTGCGTGGTCGGGATGCCCATGCTCAGGCCGCCGCCGGAATGGCGGCCGTAGCTGCCGGCGCCCACAAAGGCATTGACCTTCGGTTCGCCGCTGCCCTTCTTGGTGATCACCTGGATCACACCGCCGATGGCGTCGGCACCGTAGAGCGCAGACGCAGGGCCACGGACGATTTCGATGCGTTCGATCTGGGACAGCGGAATGTCCTGCCAGGCGGCCGTGCCGAGGGTGGCGGAGCCCAGGCGCATGCCGTCCAC
>CALJUL010000011.1 GCA_937975725.1 uncultured Pseudoxanthomonas sp.
AGCGCGCCCATGCGCACCGCGGCGCGGATCAGGGCGCCGGTCTTCAGCGCGTGCATGCGTTGCAGTTCGTCCAGCGATTGCGCGCCGCCGGTGGCGTCGATGTCCAGCGCCTGCCCGCCGCACATGCCGGCTGCGCCGGAGGCGGTGGCCAGCGTGGCCAGCCAGTCCACCCGCAGCGCCGCGTCGGCGTCCGCCGCGGCCAGGTGTTCGAACGCCAGCGTCTGCAAGGCGTCGCCGGCGAGGATGGCGGTGGCCTCGTCGAAGGCCACGTGCACGGTGGGCTTGCCGCGGCGCAGGTCGTCGTCGTCCATCGCCGGCAGGTCGTCGTGCACCAGCGAATAGGCGTGCACCAGTTCCACCGCGGCGGCGGGAACGCGCAGTTGCGCTTCGTCGGCGCCGAGCAGCGCGCCGGTGGCGTGGACCAGCAGCGCGCGCATGCGCTTGCCGCCGCCGAGCACGGCATGGCGCATGGCGGCGTGCAGGCGGTGCGGCGCGCGCGCGGCTGGCGGCAGCAGGGCGTCGAGGTGGCGTTCCAGGTCCGCCGCCCAGCGGGCGAACGGCGGCTCAGCGGCCATCGGGCGCGGGCGCGAAGGGTTCGCCGGCGTCCGGCTGTTCCGGGTCGCTGAGCAGGCGCACGCGCAGTTCGGCCTGCTCCAGCGCGCCCTGGCACTGGCGGTACAGCGCCACGCCGCGCTCGTAGGCGGCCAGCGATTCCTCCAGGCTCAGGTCGCCGTGTTCCATGCGGTCCACCAGCTTTTCCAGCTCGTCCAGCGATTGCTCGAAGTGGGCGACCGGCGACGGATCGGGGGTGTTCTTCTTGGCCATGCGGGAAGTGTGCGGACCGTGCCCGGCAAGGTCAACGCGGGTCAGCCGCGCCGCCAGGCCAGGCGCGCGCCGTGCCCGCGCAGCCACGCGTCGGCGCTGTCCGACAGCGCCAGGTCGCCGGCCGCCCACAAGGCGTCGCCGGGCGCCCACAGCAGCGGCAACTGCCGGCGCTCCCAGGGCGGTACGCCCAGCGACTGCAACACGTCCTTGAGGGCGTGGGAATGGCGGCGGCCGGGCAGCACGAGGCGCTCGCCGCCGCGGCGCGCGGCCACGCGCAGCGTCGCCCCGAAGCCGGCGTCCGTGCCTTCCAGCCACAATCGGCCGCCATCCGGCAGCGCCAGCGGATGGCGGCCGTCCCAGCTCGCCTGCCACTGCGCGGGCAGCGCGGGGCGCAGGCGTTCGGCGTGCAGCAGGCCGCGCCAGCGCCGCAGCACGGCGCCCTGCCAGGCGAATTCCGTCTGTGCGTCGGCGCGCGCCGGCAGCAGCGCGGCTTCGATCTGGGCCACGCCGCGTGCGGGCAGCGGCGGCAGCGACAGCGCGGCCACCCAGCGCCGCAGCGCGCGCGCGCGACGCGCCGGCGAAGCCGCGCGCAGGGGTTCGACGCGCAGCGCCGACGGATCGGCGGTGGCGGCCCGGGCGAGCAGGCGCGCGTCTTCTTCGTCCAGCAGGTCTGCCGCTTCGCCGGCGAGGGCGGCGCTGCGGGCGAAGGACGCCGCCGCCTGCGGCCAGCGTTGCCGCAGCAGCGGCAGCACGCGGTGGCGGAGGAAATTGCGGTCGAGATCGGTGTCGGCGTTGCTGGGGTCGTCGATCCAGGCCAGCCCGTGCGCCGTGGCATGCGCCAGCAGCGCTTCGCGCGGCGCGTCCAGCAGCGGCCGCCACAGCCAGCCGCCGGCGAAGGCCCGCCACGGCCGCATCGCCGCCAGGCCGTCGGGCCCGGAGGCGCGCAACGCGCGCAGCAGGAAAGTCTCCGCCTGGTCGTCGCGGTGGTGCGCGGTGGCGAGGATGTCGCCGGGCTGCAGCGCGGCGGCGAAGGCGGCATGGCGCGCGGCGCGCGCGGCGGCTTCCGGGCCTTGGCCGGAAGCCGGATCGACCCGCACCCGCACGACCTGCAACGGCACGTCCAGCGCGGCGCAGAAGCGCTGGCACTGCTCGGCCCAGACATCGGCGCCGGCGTGCAGGCCGTGGTGGACGTGCAGGGCGTGCAGCCCCTGCGCGCGGATCGCACCGTCCTGCGCCAGCCGGTGCAGCAGCACGGTGGAATCCAGGCCGCCGCTCAGCGCCACCCGGACCGTGCCGCGCACCGGAGCGGGGATCAGGGGCAGGGGATCGGCCGGGGACGTGGAGCGCATGCCGGCATGCTAACCGGCGCGGCGGCGTCCGCGCGCGCCGTGCACGCGAGCGCGCTACTGCACGCGTTGCAGGATCACGATCAGCGCGCCGAGCCAGCAGGCGGAAACGAATAGCCCCAGCACCAGGTGCTGGCTGACCGTCGCGCGGCGCCGGCGCCGGTAGTTGAACCACAACGCCAGCAGCAGGGGCACGACGACCAGCAACGCGGGCCACAGCCACCACGGGGACGACAGCGGGTTCATGCGCTTCTCCTGCATGGCGGGCGGGCCTTGCCCGGCAATCATCTTCGGCGCCGTGCCGGCCGCGCGCCTTGATCGCGATCAAGCCGCGTCGGCGTCCGGCCGTGCAGGCCGGTGCAGGCTGGCCTATGCTCGGTCGTCGGCAGGGGAACCGGGGGAAGGTAACGATGGGCAGGCTGCGCCGCTGGATCGTCAGGGGGTTGTTCGCGTTGCTGGTGATCGTGCCGCTGGCGGGCGTGGCGATGTACGTAGCCAATCCGTTCGCGGTCCGTTCGCTCGATCCGCGCGAGCGCCTCACCGGCCATGGCCTGTACCGGGTGCCGTCGTCGAACATGGCGCCCGGCATCGTGCCGGGCCAGGTGCTGATCACGCGCGCGGGCCACTACGCCCGGCATGCGCCGCAGCGCGGCGACGTGGTGACCTTGCTGGTGCCCGGCCACGAAGGCCAAGTCTGGCTGCAACGGGTGATCGGCCTGCCCGGCGAGACCATCGCCATCCGCGACGGTGTGGTGCACATCGACGGCCGCCCGCTGGAAGAACCCTACGTGTCGCCGCAGAACGCGCGCAGCGCGCTTTCCACCGCCATGCCGCCGCGCCGGATTCCGCCGGGGCACTACTTCATGATGGGCGACAACCGCGACAACAGCATGGACAGTCGCCTGCAGGCGCCGACGCGCCGCGAGGACATCACCGGCAAGCTGGTCGGCCGGCTGCCGTAGGCGTCAGGCGGCCTCGTAGGCGCCGTAGCCGCGCAGGCGTTCGTAGCGGCGCTTGAGCAGTTGCTCGACCGGCTGCCGTTCCAGCGCATCCAGTTCGTTGAGCAGCACCGCCTTCAGGCGCACGGCCATCTGCCGCGGATTGCGATGGGCGCCGCCGATGGGCTCGCGCACCACCTTGTCGACCAGGCCCAGCCCGTGCAGGCGCTTGGCGGTCAGGCCGAGCTGCTCGGCGGCATCCTTGGCCTTGGCCGCGTCCTTCCACAGGATGGACGCGCAGCCTTCCGGCGAGATCACCGAATAGGTGCCGTATTCCAGCATCAGCGTGCGGTCGCCCACGCCGATCGCCAGCGCGCCGCCGCTGCCGCCTTCGCCGATCACCGTGCATATGATCGGGATCTTCAGCTCGGCCATCTCCAGCAGGTTGCGGGCGATGGCCTCGGACTGGCCGCGCTCTTCCGCGCCCACGCCCGGGTAGGCGCCGGGCGTGTCGATGAAGGTCAGCAGCGGCAGCTTGAAGCGCTCGGCCATCTTCATCAGGCGCAGCGCCTTGCGGTAGCCCTCGGGGCGCGGCATGCCGAAATTGCGCGCGATCTTGCTCTTGGTGTCGCGGCCCTTCTGGTGGCCGATGATCATCACGCTGCGGCCGTCGATGCGGCCCAGGCCGCCGACGATGGCGGCGTCGTCGGCGTAGGCGCGGTCGCCGGCCAGTTCCTGGAACTCGTCGCAGAACACCTTGATGTAGTCCAGCGTGTACGGCCGCGCCGGGTGCCGCGCCAGTTGCGAGACCTGCCAGGGCGAGAGGTCGCGGAATATCTGGGCGGTACGCTTGCGCAGCTTGTCCTGCAGCGCGGCGACCTCGGTATCGACGTTGACCGCAGGGCCGGTGCTGGCGCTGCGCAGGTCCTGGATCCTGGCTTCCAGGTCGGCGATGGGTTGTTCGAAATCGAGGTAGTTCGGGTTCATCTGCGGGCCGTGGGCCGGAAAGGGGGAAAGTGTAGCCGAAGCGGCCGTGCGGTCAGGTACGGGATTTTGGGGGTACGACTCGTCGCCCTCGCATCCCGGACGCAAGGCCTCCACCGGTAGAAGGGGCTTCAGCCCCGACCGGGATTCCTGCCGAAAGCGTCGGGGCTGAAGCCCCTCCTACAGGTGCGGGGTCAATTGACCCACGGGCGGTGGAACGCCGGCTTGGCGGTGCGCACGCCGGGCAGGGCGCGCAGGGCGTCCAGCAGTTCGGTGTCCACGCGCACGGCCTTCTGGCCGTTGAGGTCGAGCATGCCGGCGATGGGCGCGCTGCCGCCTTCCACCAGCAGGTCCAGGCGCAGGGGCGTGCCGCCGGGGCGGTGCTTGGCCATCAGCGCGTCCACGCGTTCCCACAGCCCTGGCACGCGCAGGTCCAGGCGCAGTTGCAGGCGCTGGGCGTGGTGCTGGCAGAGCTGGGCGTAGTCCCAGACCTGGCGGATGCGCAGGCTGTAGCCGCCGCTGAATTCGTCCTCGCGCAGGCCACCGCGGATCACCAGCACGCGGTCGCGGGTGAGCAGTTGCCCGAACTCGGCCATCGCATCGGAGAACGCGCTGCATTCCAGCCGGCCGCGGCCGTCCTCCAGTTGCACGAAGATCTGGCTGTCGCCCTTGCGGCGCACGCCCACCACCTGGCCGGCGACGATGGCGTTGACCTCCGGCCGCCAGCCCTTTTTCTCGCCGCCGGGCTGGCTGGCCCAGATGCGGTCCAGGTCGCCCAGGTCGTTGCCGACCAGCGCCTTCAGGTCCTCGCGGTAGGGGTCCATCGGATGGCCGCTGAGATAGTGGCCCAGCGTCTCGCGCTCGCCGTGCAGCTTCTGCGTCAGCGGCCATTCGTCGGCCTCGGGCAGCACCATTTCCAACGCGGGCGCGGCTTCGTCGAAGCCGCCGAACAGCGAGTTCTGGCCAGCCGCTTTCTCCTTGGCCAACTGGTCGGTGGCCTTCAGCACCTCGGGCAGTTGCAGCATCAGCGAGGCGCGGTTCCTGCCCAGCGCGTCGAGGGCGCCGGCGTTGACCAGCGCCTCCAGCGCGCGCTTGTTGAGCTTGGACGAATCCACCCGCTTGCAGAAATCCAGCAGGTCGCTGAAGGGGCCGTTCTGCCTGCGCTCGGCGACGATGGCCTCGCACGCGCCCTGGCCGACGCCCTTCACCGCGCCCAGGCCGTAGCGGATGGTGTTCGCATCGGTCGCCACGAACATGAAGTCCGAATGGTTGGCGTCCGGCGGCAGCACGGTCAGGCCCAGCCCGCGCGCCTCGTCCAGGAAGCCGACCACCTTCTCGGTCTTGTCCATGTCCGAGGACAGCGTGGCGGCCATGAACTCGGCCGGGTGGTGCTTCTTCAGCCAGGCGGTCTGGTAGGCGACCAGCGAGTACGCGGCGGCGTGCGACTTGTTGAAGCCGTAGCCGGCGAACTTCTCCATCAGGTCGAAGATCTCGTCAGCCTTGCGCTCGCCGACGCCGCCCTTGGCCGCGCCCTCGCGGAAGATCTCGCGGTGCTTGGCCATCTCGGCCGGCACCTTCTTGCCCATCGCGCGGCGCAGCAGGTCGGCGCCGCCCAGCGAGTAGCCGCCGACGATCTGCGCCATCTGCATGACCTGCTCCTGGTAGACCATGATGCCGTAGGTCTCCTGCAGCATGCTCTCCGTGCGCGGGTCGGGATAGTCGAACTCCTCGCGGCCGTGCTTGCGCTCGACGAACGAGGGGATCATGTCCATCGGGCCGGGGCGGTACAGCGCGTTCAGCGCGATCAGGTCCTCGAAGCGGTCCGGCTTGGCCTCCTTCAGCGCGCGCCGCATGCCCGAGGATTCGAACTGGAACACCGAGCCGGTGTTGCCATTGGCGAACACGTCGCGGTAGACGCTGGCGTCGTCCAGCGGGATCGCGGCGATGTCGATCGGCGCCAGCCCCTGCTGCGCCCGGCGCGCGTTCACCGCCTTCACCGCCCAGTCGATGATGGTCAGCGTGCGCAGGCCGAGGAAGTCGAACTTGACCAGGCCGACGGCTTCCACGTCGTCCTTGTCGAACTGCGTCACCGGGTTCCTGCCGCGGCCGCCTTCGTCGTGTTCGGCGAACAGCGGGCAGAAGTCGGACAGCGGCGACGGCGCGATCACCACGCCGCCGGCGTGCTTGCCGGCGTTGCGGGTCAGGTCCTCCAGTTGCCGCGCCAGGTCGATCAGGTCGCGGACGTCGTCCTCGTCGCGGTAGCGGTCGATCAGCTCCTGCGAGGCCATCTCGCTGTTGCCTTCGCCCATCGCGTCCTTCAGCGTCACGCCGAGGATGTTGGGGATCAGCTTGGCCACGCCGTCGACCAGGCCGTAGGGATAGCCCAGCACGCGGCCGGCGTCGCGCACCACCGCCTTGGCGGCCATGGTGCCGTAGGTGATGATCTGGCTGACCCGGTCGCGGCCGTACTTGCGCGCGACGTAGTCGATCACCTCGTCGCGCCGGTCCATGCAGAAGTCGATGTCGAAGTCGGGCATCGACACGCGTTCGGGGTTGAGGAAGCGCTCGAACAGCAGGCCGTAGGGCAGCGGGTCCAGGTCGGTGATCTGCAGCGCCCACGCCACCAGCGAGCCGGCGCCGGAGCCGCGGCCCGGGCCGATCGGGATGCCCTGGTGCTTGCCCCACTGGATGAAGTCGGCCACGATCAGGAAGTAGCCGGGAAAGCCCATCTTGCAGATGGTGTCCAGCTCGAATTCCAGCCGCGCGAAGTAATCCTCGCGGGTGTGGTCCGGCGCCAGCGGGTTCTTCTGCAGGCGCTCTTCCAGGCCGGCGCGCGACTGGCTGCGGATCCAACTGTCCAGCGTCTCGTCGTCCGGTACCGGGTAGGCGGGCAGGAAGTAGGTGCCCAGCCGCATCTCGATGTTGCAGCGCTGCGCCAGTGCCACGGTGTTGTCGATGGCGTCGGGCACGTCGGCGAACAACTCGGCCATCTGTTCGCCGGACTTCATGTACTGCTCGGCGCTGTAGTCGCGCGGGCGCTTGGGGTCGTCCAGCACGCGGCCGGAGGCGATGCACACGCGCGCCTCGTGCGCGTCGAAGCCGTCCGGCGACAGGAAGCGCACGTCGTTGCTGGCGATCACCGGCAGCCCGCGCACGCCGGCGGCGTGCAGGGCGAAGGCGTTGAAGGCTTCCTCGCCGTCGCGCTGGGTGCGGGTCAGTTCCAGGTGCAGGTCTTCGCCGAATGCGCGCTGCCAGTCGCCCAGGTGCTGCTCGGCCAGGTCGTGGCGGCCGCCCTGCGCCAGCCGCCCGGCCAGGCTCTGCCGGCCCATGATCGCGAACAGGCCCTGGTGGTCGGCGCGCAGCCATTCCGGGTCGATCGCCACGCCGTCGGTGCGGTGGCCTTCCATCCAGGCGCGGGTGAGCAGCCGCGACAGCGACAGGTAGCCGTCGCGGTCTCGGCACAGCAGGGTCACCGTCCACGGCGCGTCGTTGCCGTCGGCCACCAGCAGGTCGGCGCCGGCGATGGGCTTGATGCCCACGCCCTCGGCGGCCTTGTAGAACTTCACCAGCGCGAACAGATTGTTGCGGTCGGTGACCGCCAGCGCCGGCATGCCCAGCTCCACCGCGCGGCTCAGCAGGTTGGGTTGCTTGGCCTTCTTCGGATCGGCCTGGTCGGGTTTCTCGGGCACGCGGATGATCGAATCCGCCAGCGAGAACTCGGTGTGCAGGTGGAGGTGGACGAAACGGGAAGACATGCCGGTCCAGGAAGCTGTCGGGCCAGCGTACCGGCGGGGTGGGGGTGGGGCAAGGCTTGACATTCCGGCCGTGCCGGCGCGCCGCCCGCGGCAAAAAAGATGCCGCCCGGGGAGGCGGCACAGGGGAAATGCCCAGGGGGCCGGGCAGGGGATGCGGCGCCCGTCGTGGCAGGCGCAGCGAGGTTCAGTGGATGCGGAAGAGCGGTGCCGGCACGGGGACGTAGCTGGCTTCGCGGACGTGGCGGCGGTGCGCGTCCAGCGCGGCCTCGGCGGCGCGGCAGCGCTCCCAGTCGGCGCGGGTGAAGCCCAGCGCTTCGCGGGTGCAGCCGCGCAACTGCGCCTCGATGCCGCTGCGGCGGCGGAAGTCCAGGTAGGCCGCGGTCTCGTCGGCCAGTAGGGTCCAGGCGGCCTCGTCCAGGCGTGCGCCGGGCTCGCCGCGCAGGCGCGCCAGGATGGCCAGCAGGCGGGTGCGGGCGGGCTCTTCCGTGCGCCAGTGGCGGTCGGCGAGCAGGCAGCGCAGCAGCTCCACCCGCTCGTCGCCGGCATGGGCGGTGGCGGGCGCGGGAGGCGAGGAAACGGAGTTCGGCATCGGGTACAAGGCGGGCCTCAGGGGGAGAGAGGAGGAATGCCTTGCATGGTGCCGGCCATGGCCGGCGGCGTCGCCTGCAGGAAGGCACCGTGACCTTGGACAGCGGGCCGGAAGTCATGGGTACCGGAGCCGCGCCCGGCGCTGCGCGGTCAGCGCGGCGCGAGGCAGCGCTGCACCGGCGCGAAGCTGCGCCGGTGGTGGCGGCAGGGGCCGTGCAGGGACAGCGCGGCCAGGTGCGCCGGCGTCGGATAGCCTTTGTGGACGTCGAAGCCGTACTGCGGGAAGTCCGCGTGCAGGCGGACCATCAGGCGGTCGCGCGCGACCTTGGCGAGGATGGAGGCGGCCATGATGGCCGGCTCGATGGCGTCGCCGCCGACCAGGGTCTCGGCCATCACCCGTAGCCGCTTGGGCGCGCGGTTGCCGTCGATGCGCGCCAGGTGCGGCGCGGGCGAGAGCGCATGCAGCGCGCGGCGCATGCCTTCCAGCGTGGCCTGGAGGATGTTGAGGCGGTCGATCTCGTCGGTCTCGACGAATTCGATCCGCCACGCCAGCGCGCGCTCCTGGATCAGCGGGAACAGCGCCTCGCGCCGCGCATGGCTGAGCTGCTTGGAATCGTTGAGCCCGGGGATGGGGCGCGCCTCGTCCAGGATCACCGCGGCCACCGCCACCGGCCCGGCCAGCGGACCGCGCCCGGCTTCATCCACGCCCGCCACCAGACGGACTTCCGGCATCGGGAACAGCATCCCTGCATTCATCGCCACACCCCTGCGGCAGGAGCGACGCAAGTCGCGACCGGAAGAATCATGCCGCTATGGAAACACACTCCCGAGCGCACGCGCAGCAGCCCGTGGCTTTCGGTCACGTGCGATGGCGATGGCGATGGAGCGGGAGGGCGGGGCATGGCGTGCGGTCGCGACTTACGTCGCTCCTGCAGCGTGGGTAGCGGCAGGCGAAGCAACCAGCTCGGCCACGGCCTCGGCGGCGCGCGCGGAGGCGTCCTGGCGCAGTCGTTCGTGCAGGCGCAGGTAGGTGGGTTGCAGGGCGGCCGCCGCTTCCGGGTGCCGCAGCCAGTGCAGCACGGCGGCGGCCAGCGTTTCCGGGGTGCAGTCGTCCTGCATCAGTTCCGGCGCGATGTCCGCCTCGGCCAGCACGTTGGGCAGCGCGTAGCGCTCGACCTTCAGCATGCCCAAGCCCTTCACCAGGCGGTAGGTCAGCGGCGAGATGCGGTAGCCCACCACCATCGGCCGCTTGCACAGCATCGCCTCCAAGGTGGCGGTGCCCGAAGCCAGCAGCACCGCGTCGCTGGCGATCATCGCTTCTCGCGCACGGCCGTCGAGCAGGCGCAGGCCGGACGCCGGCAGCGGGGACGCGGCTAGCAGGGCTTCCAGCGCGCCGCGGCAGGCGGCGTTGGCCGCGGGCACGATCACCTGCAGGCCGGGCACGGCCTCGGCGACGCGCTGTGCGGCGTGCAGGAACACCGGCGCCAGGCGCTGGATTTCGCCCAGCCGGCTGCCGGGCAGCAGCGCCAGCACCGGCGCGTCCGCCGGCAGGCCCAGCGCCGCGCGCGCGGCAGTGCGGTCGGGATGCAGCGGGATGTCGTCGGCCATCGGGTGGCCGACGAAGCGCGCGTCCACGCCGTGCCGGGCGTAGATCGGCGGCTCCATCGGGAACAGGCACAGCACGCGGTCGGCGCTGTGGCCGATCTTCTCCGCGCGTTTCTCGCGCCAGGCCCAGACCGACGGGCTGACGTAGTGCACGGTGCGCACGCCGCGCTGCTTGAGCCAGCGCTCCACGCCCAGGTTGAAGTCCGGTGCGTCGATGCCGACGAAGACGTCCGGCTTCCAGTCCAGCACGCGCTGGCGGAACGCGCGCCGCAACCGCAGCAGGCGCGGCAGGTGGCGCAGCACTTCGGCCAGCCCCATCACCGCCAGCTCGCCGGCGTCGAACCAGGTGTCGCAGCCCGCGGCGCGCATCGCGTCGCCGCCGATGCCGGCAAACTGCGCCTCCGGGAAGCGCTGCTTTAGCGCGGTGACGAGCCCGGCGCCGAGACCGTCGCCGGAGGCTTCGCCGGCGCAGAGGACGAAGCGGGGTGAGGAGCCGGGAACGGGAGCCGGGAAACCGGGAACGAGGGCCGCATGCGATGGAACCGCCGGCCGTGTACCCGCATGCTCCGCTCCAGGTTCCCCGTTCCCGCCGTGGCTCATCGCTGCAACGGCCGCTCGCCGCTCTCGATGAACTGCAGCAGCGCTTTCACGTCGTCGCTGTCGCGGGCCTGTTCGGCCAGTTGCTGCCGGGCCTCGGCCAGCGGCAGGCCGGCCATGTACAGCGTGCGGTAGGCGCGCTTGATGGCGGCGATGCGCTCGGTGTCGAAGCCGCGGCGCTTGAGCCCCTCGCTGTTGATGCCGCGCGGGCGGCCGGAGGCTTCGCCGGCCACCATGGTGAACGGCGGCACGTCGCCGCTCAGCAGCACGCCCATGCCGATGAAGGCGTGCGCGCCGATCCGGCAGAACTGGTGCGCGCCAGAGAAGCCGCTCATGATCACCCAGTCCTCCACGGTGACGTGGCCGGCCAGGGTGGAGTTGTTGGAGAACACGCAGTGGTTGCCGACGATGCAGTCGTGCGCCACGTGGGTGTAGGCCAGCAGCATGTTGTCGCTGCCCACTCGGGTGACGCCGCCGCCGCCGGCGGTGCCGCGGTTGAGGGTGACGAACTCGCGCACCTGGTTGCGGTCGCCGACCACCAGCTCGACGTGCTCGCCCTTGAACTTCTTGTCCTGCGGGTCGCCGCCGGCGGCGACGTGGCCGACGAAATGGTTGTCGCGGCCGATGCGGGTGGGGCCGGTGACCGTGCAGTGCGGGCCGATCACGGTGCCGTCGCCGATCCGCACGTCCGCGCCCACGTAGGCGAACGGGCCGATGCGCACGCCGTCGCCCAGTTCCGCGCCGGGCTCGACCACCGCGCTGGGATGGATGACGGTGGCCATGCTCAGGCGTCCGGCTTGGGCGTTTCGGCGCACAGCACCTCGGCGCTGGCGACCTCGTTGCCGTCCACCCTGGCCACGCAGGCGTACAGCGTCATGTTGCGGATCACCCGCTTGATCTCCACGTGCAGTTCCAGCACGTCGCCCGGCCCGACCATGCGCGAGAAGCGCACGTTGTCCACCTTGACCAGGTAGAACAGGCGGTCGCTGCTGCACAGATCGCGCGAGACCTGGGTCAAGATGCCGCCGGCCTGCGCCAACGCCTCGATCACCAGCACGCCGGGCATGACCGGGTGGCCGGGGAAGTGGCCCTGGAAGAACGGCTCGTTGATGCTGACGTTCTTGTGCGCCACGATGCGCTTGTGCGGTTCGAACTCGACCACCTTGTCCACCAGCAGGAACGGATAGCGGTGCGGCAGCACGCGCTGGATGGTGGCGATGTCGATGTTCGGCTTGGCGTTCTCGGTCATGTTCATTCCTTGTCCGCGGCCAGGATGCGGCGCGCGAGCGTGTCGAGTTGCTTGAAGCGGGCGGCGTTCTTGCGCCACGTCCGGTTGTCGGTGAGCGGAATGCCGGAGGAATACTCGCCCGGTTCGGTGATGGAGCTGGTCACCAGCGACATGGCGGTGACCACCACGCGGTCGCAGATCTCCAGGTGGCCGAGCACGCCGGCGGCGCCGCCGATCAGGCAGTAGCGGCCGATGCGCGCGCTGCCGGCCGCGGCGCTGCAGCCGGCCATGGCGGTGTGCGCGCCGATGCGGACGTTGTGGCCGATCTGGATCTGGTTGTCCAGGCGCACGTCCTCTTCCAGCACGGTGTCGTCCAGCGCGCCGCGGTCGATGGTGGTGTTGGCGCCGATCTCGCAGTCGTCGCCGACCGTCACGCCGCCCAGTTGCGGCACTTTGATCCAGTGGCCGCCGTCCATCGCCAGACCGAAGCCGTCGGCGCCGATCACCGCGCCGGGATGCACCAGCACGCGCTTGCCCAGCCGCACGCGGGTGACCAGGGTGACCCGCGCGATCAGCTCGCTGCCGTCGCCGACCGTGCAGTCGTCGCCGATCACGCAGCCGGGGCCGATCACGCAACCCTCGCCGACGCTGCTGCGCGCGCCGATGGTGACGAAGGGACCGACATGCGCGCCCGGCGCGACCCGCGCGCTGGGATCGACGACCGCGGAAGGGTGGATGCCGGCTTCGCGCACCGGCTTGTGGTCGAACAGCGCGGCGATGCGGGCGAAGGCGGCGTAGGGATCCTTGGCGACCAGCACGGCGCCCGGCGCGCCCTCGGCATCGTCCGCGCGCACCACCACCAGGCTGGCGCGGCTTTCGGCCAGTTGCGCGCGGTAGCGCGAGTTGGCGAGGAAAGCCAGTTGCCCGGCCTCGGCGCGCGCCAGGGTGGCGACGCCGGTGATGGGACGGTCGGCAATGCCGCGCAACTCCAGGCCGAAGCGCTGGGCGATCTCGGCGGCGGTGAAGGAAGGAGAGGCCATAGGGGGCCTAGTTTAACGCCTCGGCCTCCACACCCGCGGGCCGGCGGGCGCGCCGGACGGCATACGGGGGGCAATGGAGCCCCCCGCAAGCCGCTGTGCCACGTGTCCCCGGGGACTCAGAAGGCGCCGCCGAAGGTGAACTGCAGGCGTTCCAGTTCGTCGCCGTCTTCCTTCTTGAGCGGGAAGGCGTAGCTGATCGAGATCGGGCCGACCGGGGCGCGCCACAGCAGCGCCACGCCGGTGGAGGCGCGTAGCTGGCCGGCGTCGAAGTTGTCCACGCCGTCGAAGACGTTGCCGAAGTCCAGGAACGCCGACACGCGCGCCGCGTTGGAGTCGAACAGCTTGGGGAAGATCAGTTCGACCGAGCCGGTGGTCTTCAGCGAACCGCCCAGCGGCTGGCCGCGGTAGCCGGCGATCACTTCCGAGCGCGGGCCCAGGGTGTTGTCGCGGAAGCCGCGCACCGAACGCGTGCCGCCGGCGTAGAAGTTCTCGAAGAACGGCAGGCCGTTGCCCACCAGCGTGCGGTGCAGGGTGCCGCCGTCGCTGCAGGTGCCGTCGGCCGCCGGCCGCGTGGTGGTGCTGTTGGTCTGGCCGGGGATCATCGGGTCCGAGCCCTCGGTGCGGCAGATGTAGCGCACGATGTCCGAGCCGTAGCTGTCGCCGTAGCCGAACTCGGCGCGGGTGTTGAGCACGAACGACGGGCTCAGCGACCAGTACTTGGAGAACTCGTAGTTGAGCTTGTAGTACTGCACCGTCGAGCCGGGCAGCGCCACTTCGGCCGAGATGCGCTGGTAGGTGCCGCCGGTGGGCATGAAGTAGTCGTTGCGGGTGTCGCGCGCCCAGCCCAGTTCCGCGCGCCAGGCGTGGAAGGTGCGCTGGCCCACCGCGTCGATGTAGTCGATGATCGACTTCGGGGTGGAGCCGGCGAAGGTCAGGATCTCGTTGCTGTCCACGCCGAACAGCAGCGAGACGGTGTCGTTCTCGGTGATCGGCAGGCCCAGCACGCCCTGCGCCGCGGCGCTGGTGGTGGAGTACTGGGCGGTGTTGAAGTCCGAGTAGTCGAACTCGCGCCACCACAGGTTGTAACCCAGCGACATGCCCTCGTCGGTGAAGAACGGGTTGGTGTAGGAGAACGAATAGCGCTGCAGGTAGTCGCTGCGCTGCGCCTCCACCGACACCCGGTTGCCGCCACCGAGGAAATTGTTCTGCGAGAGCTGGATCGAGGTGGTCAGGCCGGAGAGCTGCGAATAGCCCAGGCCGAACACGAAGCTGCCGGAGGTGGTCTCCTTGACCGTGAACTCCACGTCCACCTGGTCGTTGGTGCCCGGCACCGGCTTGGTCTCCACCTCGACCGTCTCGAAGTAGCCCAGGCGGCGCAGGCGCACGCGCGAGCGGTCCACGGCGACCTGCGAGAACCAGCTACCCTCGAACTGGCGCATCTCGCGGCGCAGCACTTCGTCGGAGGTGCGGGTGTTGCCCTTGAAGGCGATGCGGCGCACGTTGACGCGCGGGCCCGGCACCACCTGCAGGTTGATCGCCACGGTGCGGTTCTCGTGGTCGACGGTCGGGATGGGGTTCACCTGGGCGAAGGCGTGGCCGATGTTGCCCAGAGTGGCGGTGATGGAGTCGGCGGTCATCTCCAGCAGCACGCGCGAGAACACCTGATCCTTGCGCACGATGACCAGCTTCTCGACCTCTTCCTTGGGCAGCACGGTGTCGCCGGTGACCTTGACGTCGGAGATGCGGTATTGCTCGCCCTCGGTGACGCCGGCGGTGATGAACATGTCGCGCTTGTCGGGGCTGATCGACACCTGGGTGGAGTCGATGCTGAAGTTGACGTAGCCGCGGTCCAGGTAATAGGAGTTCAGCCGCTCCATGTCGCCCTGGAGCTTCTCCTTGGAGTACTGGTCGTCGCGGCGATACCACGACAGCCAGCTCGTCTCCTTGGATTCCCAACTGTCCAGCAGGTCTTCGGTGGAGAACTTCTCGTTGCCCACCACGTTGACGTGCTTGATCTTGGCGGCCTTGCCTTCCTTGACCGCGATGGTCACGTCCACGCGATTGCGGTCCAGCGGGCTGACCGTGGGCGTGATCTCGACGTTGTACTTGCCGCGGTTGTTGTACTGGCGCACCAGTTCCTGGGTCACCCGGTCCAGGCTGAGCCGGTCGAAGGTCTCGCCCTCGGACAGGCCGATGTCCTTCAGGCCCTTGAGCAGGTCGTCGGTCTTGATGTCCTTGTTGCCGGTCAGGGTCAGCTTGTTGATGGCCGGGCGCTCGGTGAGCGTGACCACCAGGATGTCGCCCTGGCGGTCGAGCTGGACGTCCTCGAAGAAGCCGGTCTTGTACAGCGCGCGGATGGACTCGCTGACGCTGCCGGGGGTGACGGTGTCGCCGCGCTCGATCGGCAGGTAGGTCAGCACCGTGCCGGCGGAGATGCGCTGCAGGCCGTCGATGCGGATGTCCCGGGCCGTGAATGGCTGGGCCGACAGGGGCGCGTTGCTGGCCGCGACCGGGGCCGGGTCCGTCGTCTGCGCCAGGGCCGGCATGGCGATGGCCGAAGCCAGGGCGAGGGCAAGCAGGCGGCGGGTGGGGTGTCGCGTCATCATCACATCCGATTGGGGTAGTTCCTGCAGGGCAGGGAAGGGCCGGGCCGCAGCGGGCTGCGCGGACGGCTTGGAACGGGTCGCCCCGGAAAAGTTCAGCAGCATCAGGTCACCAGACGCAGGATGTCGTTGTAAAACGCCAGTCCCATCAATCCTGCCAAGGCGGCCAGGCCGACGTATTGTCCGGCGATCATGTGGCGCTCGCTCAGGGGGCTGCCCTTGACCAACTCGATAAGGTAATACAGCAGGTGACCGCCGTCCAAGACGGGGATGGGCAGCAGGTTGATGATGGCCAGGCTCAGCGACATCGCGGCCAGGAACCACAGGAACCAGTCCGCGCCCCGCCGGGCCGAGACGTTGGCGACCTGGGCGATGGTGATCGGGCCGGAGATGTTCTTCAGCGAGGCGGCGCCGGTCAGCATGCGCCGGATCATGCCCAGCGAATCGGCGGCCAGCTTGCCGGTCTCGCGGAAGGCGGCCGGCACCGCGGCCAGCGGGCCGTAGTGCAGGGTGGCGTCGTAGGCCGGCATCCGGACCGTGTCCGGCGGCGCCAGGCCCAGGCCCCAGTAGGGCTTGCTGGTCTGCGGGTGCTGCATCCGGCGCGGGGCCAGTTCCAGCGCCAGCCGCGCGCCGGCGCGGTCGACCTCGACCATGCCCGGGCCGCCGCGCTCGCCCAGTGCCTGCACCTGGGCGGCGATGTCGTTGAAGCCGTGCACCTGGTGGCCGTCCACCGCGGTCACGATGTCACCCGGTTGCAGGTGGCCGTCGGCGGGGCTGCCGGGCGCGACCTTGCCGATCACTGCCGGGGTCATCCAGTGCTGCCAGACCAGGCCGGTCGCGGCCGGCACGTTCTCCTGGTCGAACTGCGCCGGCAGCCGCGACAGCGGCAGGGTGAGCGTGCGCTCGCCGCCGCCGGCGGCCGCGACCCGCACGGGGATGTCGCTGCGGTCGATGGCGGCCTTGGTCAGGACGATGGAGGCGTCGGTCCAGGTGTCGATGGCGCGGTCGCCGATCCTCTCGATGCGGTCGCCGCGCTGGAGGCCGGCCTCGGCGGCCAGGCCGGCGGTCGCGCCCACCGTGGCCGAATAGTCCTGCTTGCCCAGCACGAACATGGCCCACAGCAGGGCCACGCACAGCACCAGGTTGGCCACCGGGCCGGCGGCGACCACGGCGATGCGCTGCCACACGGACTTGCGGTTGAACGCCTGCGCGCGCAGGGCGGGGGGCACGTCGCCCTCGGCCTCGTCGAGCATCTTGACGTAGCCGCCCAGCGGGATGGCGGCCACGGCGAACTCGGTGCCGTGGCGGTCGCGCCGCGACCACAGCGGCTTGCCGAAGCCCACCGAGAAGCGCAGCACCTTGACCCCGCAGCGGCGCGCGACCCAGTAGTGGCCGAATTCGTGGAAGGTCACCAGCACGCCCAGTGCGACGATCATCCACCAGATGGAGCCGAGCAGGTCACTCATCGGATGTCGGCGCTCATGGGGAGGCGTGGCCTGTCAGGTTGCGTTGGGTGACACGACGGGCCTGCGCGTCGGCGGCCAGCAAGACCTCCAGCGAATCGGCCGGCGTTGCGGGCAGCGCGGCCAGGGCGTCCTCGACCAGCGCAGGGATGGATAGGAAACCGATTGCGCCCTGAAGAAAGGCTGAAACCGCCACCTCGTTGGCGGCGTTGAGCACCGCCGGCGCGGTGCCGCCGGCGGCCATGGCCTGCCAGGCCAGCCGCAGGCAGGGGAAGGCGTCGGTGTCGGGCGCCTCGAACTCCAGCCGCGGGTGCTGCAGCAGGTCCAGCCCGGCCACGCCGGACGCGATCCGTTCGGGCCATCCCAGCCCCACCGCCAGCGACGTGCGCATGTCCGGCAGGCCGAGCTGGGCCAGGGTGGAGCCGTCGATGAATTCGACCAGCGAGTGCACCAGGCTCTGCGGATGCACCAGCACGTCCAGCCGGTCGGGCGCGACGGCGAACAGGTGGTGCGCCTCGATCAGCTCCAGGCCCTTGTTCATCAGCGTGGCCGAGTCCACCGAGATCTTCGGCCCCATCGACCATTTCGGGTGCGCCACCGCCTGCTCGCGCGTGACCTGCGCCAGTTGCCCCCGGCTGCGGCCGCGGAACGGGCCGCCGGAAGCGGTCAGCACGATGCGCCTGACGCCGGCCTGAGCCTGCCGTGAACGCAGGCACTGGAAGATGGCGTTGTGCTCGCTGTCGATCGGGATGATCTCGGCGCCCGCGGCCTCGGCCGCGGCGGTGACCAGTTCGCCGGCCAGCACCAGCGCTTCCTTGTTGGCCAGCAGCAGGCGCTTGCCCGCGCGCGCGGCGGCGAGCGTGGACGACAGGCCGGCCGCGCCGACGATGGCCGCCACCACGGTGTCGCAGGCGTCGCCGGCGACAAGCGGGTCCAGCGCGGCGGCGCCGGCGTGCGCGCGGGTGGGCAGGCCGGCTTCGGCCAGGCCGTCGCGCAGCCGCGGGTAGAGGTCTTCCTGCGCGATCACCGCGTGGTCGGGCCGGTGCGCCGCGCACAGGGCCAGCAGCGCGTCCACGTTGCCGCCCGCGGCCAGCACGCTGGCGCGGTAGCGGCCGGGGTGGCGGGCGATGACGTCCAGCGCCGATGCGCCGATGGAACCGGTGGCGCCCAGTACGGCCACCCTGCGCTGCATGCGGTCGTCCATGATCAGAAGCCGAAGACTTCCTTGCCCAGGAAGAACACCGGCAGTGCGGCCAGCACGCCGTCTATGCGGTCCAGCACGCCGCCGTGGCCGGGGATCAGGGCGCCGGAGTCCTTCGCGCCGACGTGGCGCTTGAGCAGGCTCTCGAACAGGTCGCCGACCACCGAGGCCAGCACCGTGGCCACCGCCACCAGCAGCACGCCCGGCAGTTCCGCGGCGCCGGTACCGGCCAGCAGCGCGCCGGCCATCGCCACCAGCATGCCGGCGGCCAGCCCGCCCAGCAGGCCCTC
>CALJUL010000012.1 GCA_937975725.1 uncultured Pseudoxanthomonas sp.
GGGGGGGGGGGGGGCGATCACTGTGCCCTGCAGGAATGGCGAAGCCAAGCCGGGCAATCGAGCGCCAGCGAGAGACAGGGACCACGACGGCCGGGATGACGGGCAATGCGTTTGTTGGGTCCGCAGGATGTTTTCATTCCGGCAGGCGCGTGCCGAGCGCAACAGGCTCGACGTGGCCTTCACCGCGCGATGAAGGATGCCGCCTTCGACCCGGCCTCTCCTCTCGTGCGCACCATGCCGCACCCAAAGGGATCGTCGCTGTCGAAAGCCGCCAGCTCCGCGACCGTGGACAGGGAGCGCATCGCCGGTCAGTCCACCGTGATCCGGTATTCGGCCACCTCCACCGGCGGCACGTCCTTCTGCCACGGGCGGCGGTATTCCAGCCTCACCGTCGCCGCGCCGGGCCGCTCCGCGCGGAACCACCAGCGCGCGATGCCGGGAGCGCCGGGCATGGGCGGCTGGGTGTCCATCGGCGGCGGCGTGGCCGGGCCGGTGGTGCGCGCCAGCGCCGGGGCGCCGTCGGACACGAGATCCCACCCGTAGCCGGTGCTGGGATTGGCCCGCAGGGCGATCTCCAGCACCTGGCCCACCCGCAGGCGCGCGGCGCCTTCCTTCGGACGCACCAGTCCGTCGTCGGGCAACGTACCGGCGTCCACCGCGTCCGTCGCCGGCGGCGATGACGGGGATGCAACCTTTCCCGCCGTGGCGCAGGAGAACAGCGCGGGCAGCGCGGCGCACAGCAGCAACACCAGCGGCCAGGGTTTCATCGGAGCTCCCGTCGGAAGTGGCTCTTATACACCGGCCCTTTAGGTGCCGTCCTTAGAATGGCGGCATGAACACCCCCCAGGACTCCACGCTCGGCCGCGAGGTCGCCTACCCGGCCCGCTACGACCCCACGCTGTTGTTCCCCATCCCGCGCCAGGCCGGACGCGACGGGATCGGCATCGACGGCGATGCCCTGCCCTTCGTCGGCCACGACCGCTGGCACGCCTACGAACTGAGTTGGCTGGACGCCCGCGGCAAGCCGCGCGTGGCGACGGCCACCTTCACCGTGCCCTGCTCGTCGCCGTTCCTGATCGAATCCAAGTCGCTCAAGCTGTACCTCAATTCGCTCAACGGCACCCGCTTCAACAGCGACGCCGCGGTGCTGGAATGCCTGGGCAACGACCTGTCCGCCCGCGCCGGCGCCAACGTGCAGGTGGCGTTCGGCCTGCCGCCCATGGCCGAGGCCAGCGAAGGAGCGTCGCTGGACGCGCTGGACGTGGAGATCGACCACTACGGGCCGCCGCACGCGGGTTTCCTGCTGGCCGACCCCGACGAGCAGGCCGCGGAAACCCTGTCGTCCGAACTGCTCAAGTCCAACTGCCCGGTGACCGGCCAGCCCGACTGGGCCACGGTGGTCGTCCGCTACCACGGGCCGCGCATCGAGCGCACCGGCCTGCTGCGCTACCTGGTGAGCTTCCGCGACCATGCCGAGTTCCACGAGCAGTGCGTCGAACGGATTTTTCACGACCTGATGGACCGCTGCCGCCCGCAGGCGTTGTCGGTGGAGGCGCGCTACACCCGGCGCGGCGGCCTGGACATCAATCCCTGGCGCGCCACCGCGGGCGTTCCTATCCCGGAGATGAAGCGCGAACCGCGCCAGTAATGTTGCTCCAGTAACAATCAGGGGTTTTCACGCGCTCCATATGGATTATTAACAGGGCGCGTGCAAGGCTTGCGCATCCCAACAGCCCGCCAGGAAGGGTGGTGGAAATGAGCACAGAAAAGAAGGCCGACTTTTCCAACGTCAAAGAGGGCTTCGCGACGTCGGGAGAGGTGAAAGAGGCACCGGATTTCTCGAATGTCCGCGAAGGCTTCGCCGTATCCGGGCAAGTCGAGGACGTGACGCCCGTGACTGATACCACGTACACGATCGAGAAGGGCGACACGCTCTCCAAGATCGCCAAGGCGCACTACGGCAGCGCCAATGCGTGGAAGCAGATCTTCGAGGCCAACCGTGACGTCATCGAGGATCCGGACCGCATCTTCCCGGGCCAGGTCATCAAGCTGCCGCCCAAGCCGGCCGACGCCTGATCCCATCCCTTCATTCACAAGGACCGAATCCATGAAGCAGAATCGCATCTCTTATGCCCTCGTCGCCGCACTGGTTGGCACTGTCGCCTTGGCCGGCTGCAAGAAGAAGGAAGAACCCGTTGCTCCGCCGCCGGCCGCCGCCGAGCCCGCTCCCGCACCCATCGAGCCCGCGCCTGCCGCGATCTCCGTGGCAGGTGTGACGCTGGGCAATGCAGTGGATGCCGAGCAGAAGGTCACGGCGCCCGCCACCACCTTCGCGCCCAAGGACACCATCTATGCATCTGTAGCTACGGACGGAACGGCCAACGGCGCGACCCTGGCCTCCAAGTGGACGTATCAGGACGGCCAGACTGTGAGTGAGGAAACCAAGACCCTCAACACCACCGGGCCGGGCGTGGTTACTTTCAGCATTTCCAAGCCCGACGGCCTACCTGTCGGCAAATACAAGTTCGAGGCCACGTTGAATGGCGCAATCGCAGGTTCGGCGGACTTCGAGGTCAAGTAAGGCGGATCTACCTCTCTCCCACCTCAGTGGGCAAGCTCGGGCGTGGAGCGATCCACGCCCGCTTTTTTTAGAATGTTAGTGGACGAAGGAGGCGGATATGCGACATGTTCTCCGTCGCCCAATGAAGGGCATCATCACAAGGAAGAGTCATGAATGTTCTGAAAGACGACGAACTGGAACTGGTGTGTGGCGGTGCGGCTGATTTCTCTGGCGTCACCGCAAAGGTCGATTCGACCGAAAAGATCATCGAAGACAAGTCGTTCCTGCAGAAGATCGGTCCGTTCCTTCCCGGCATGTTCCGCTAAGGGGCCGGGGGACAGGGGCGTGGAGACCTCCACGCCCCTTTGCATAGCAAATGGCGGAAACCAAGAACTGCTCATGCGGGTCCTGCCTTGGTAGAGGCTCCTCTGGCCGGTCCATACCCCCTCGTTTTGCCCTCCGTGCGGCGAGGGGCGACAATGGCGCGCTGACTTGCCCATCGTCCATTGCCGAGAGCCCTGATCCCATGTCGGATACCCCCCGCATCATCTACACCCTCACCGACGAAGCCCCGTTCCTCGCCACCCAGTCGCTGCTGCCCATCGTGAAGGCGTTCACCGCGCCCGCCGGCATCGCCGTGGAGACGCGCGATATCTCGCTGGCCGGGCGCATCCTGTCGCAGTTCCCCGAATACCTGGCCGACGCGCAGAAGATCGGCGACGACCTGGCCGAACTGGGCCAACTGGCGACGCAGCCGGAAGCCAACATCATCAAGCTGCCCAACATCAGCGCCTCGGTGCCGCAGTTGAAGGCCGCGATCAAGGAACTGCAATCCCAAGGCTACCCGCTGCCGGACTACCCGGACGAACCGAAGGACGAGAAGGAAAAGGACGCCAAGGCGCGCTACGACAAGGTCAAGGGCAGCGCGGTGAACCCGGTGCTGCGCGAGGGCAACTCCGACCGCCGCGCGCCGCTGTCGGTCAAGAACTTCGCCCGCAAGCATCCGCACCGCATGGGCGCGTGGAGCGCGGATTCGAAGTCGCACGTGGCGCACATGGCGGCCGGCGACTTCTTCGGCAGCGAGCAGTCGGCGACGCTGGCCAGCGACGGCGCACTGAAGATCGAACTGGTCGGCGCCGACGGCGCCGTCACCGTGCTGAAGGACAAGGTGAAGGTGAAGGCCGGCGAGATCGTCGATGCCTCGACGATGAGCCGCAAGGCGCTGGCCGCCTTCATCGACGAGCAGATCGCCGACGCCAAGGCCAAGGGCGTGCTGTTCTCGCTGCACCTGAAGGCCACGATGATGAAGGTCTCCGACCCGATCATGTTCGGCGTGGTCGTGCAGGAGTTCTACAAGGACGCGCTGGCCAAGCACGCCGACGTGCTGGACCGGATCGGCTTCGACGCCAACAACGGCATCGGCGACCTGTACGCGCGCCTGGGTGCGCTGCCGGCCGACCTGCAGGAAGCGATCAAGGCCGACCTGCAGGCCGTGTACGCCGACCGCCCGGCGGTGGCGATGGTCAATTCGGACAAGGGCATCACCAACCTGCACGTGCCCAGCGACGTGATCGTCGACGCCTCGATGCCGGCGATGATCCGCGACTCCGGCAAGATGTGGAACGCCGAAGGCAAGCTGCAGGACACCAAGGCCGTCATTCCCGACCGCTGCTACGCCGGCATCTACCAGGCGGTGATCGAGGACTGCAAGGCCCACGGCGCGTTCGACCCGGCCACCATGGGCAGCGTGCCCAACGTCGGCCTGATGGCGCAGAAGGCCGAGGAATACGGCAGTCACGACAAGACCTTCCAGATCCCGGCCGACGGCATCGTGCGCGTGACCGACGACGCCGGCAAGGTGGTGTTCGAAACCAAGGTCGAGGCCGGCGACATCTGGCGCATGTGCCAGACCAAGGACGCGCCGATCCAGGACTGGGTGAAGCTGGCCGTCGGCCGCGCGCGCCTGAGCAAGACCCCGGCCATCTTCTGGCTGGACAAGGCGCGCGCGCACGACGCGCAGGTGATCGCCAAGGTCGAGCGCTACCTCAAGGACTACACCACCGACAATCTCGACATCCGCATCCTGGCGCCGGAAGAGGCGATGAAGGTCTCGCTGCAGCGCATCCGCAAGGGCGAGGACACCATCTCGGTCACCGGCAACGTGCTGCGCGACTACCTGACCGACCTGTTCCCGATCATGGAGCTGGGCACCAGCGCCAAGATGCTGTCGATCGTGCCGCTGATGGCCGGCGGCGGCCTGTTCGAGACCGGCGCCGGCGGCTCGGCGCCCAAGCACGTGCAGCAGTTCCTGGAAGAGGACTACCTGCGCTGGGATTCGCTGGGCGAATTCCTCGCCCTGGCCGCGTCGCTGGAACACCTCGGCCAGCGCTACCTCAACACGCCCGCCAAGGTGCTGGCGAACGCGCTGGACGTGGCCAACGGCCGCATCCTGGACGAGAACCGCTCGCCCGCGCGCAAGGTCGGCGAACTCGACAACCGCGGCAGCCACTTCTACCTGGCCCTGTACTGGGCGCAGGCGCTGGCCGCGCAGGACGACAACGCCGAACTGAAGGCGAAGTTCGCGCCGCTGGCGAAGGTGCTGGCCGACAACGAGGCGGCGATCATCACCGAGTTGAACGGCGCGCAGGGCAAGGCGCTGGACATTGGCGGCTATTACCACCCCGACCTGGCGAAGACGAGCGCGGCGATGCGCCCCAGCAAGACCTTCAACGACGCGCTGGCGGCGTTCACTGGCTGACCTGCCGCAGCACCACGCAACACCGCTGTCCCGACGCCCGGCATCCGCCGGGCGTCGCGTTTGTGCCGCCGCATTCGTGTAGGAGGGGCATCAGCCCCGACCGCGAATATCGAGCGACCGGTACATCCAGGTCGGGCCTGAAGGCCCTCCTACAGCGGGGTGCAACAGCGCCTGCATTCTTTCTCTGCCTTTGTAGGAGCGACGTGAGTCGCGACGCGGAAGTTTCCGGTCGCGACTCACGTCGCTCCTACACCTGCCACGAGGCACGCCTGCAAGGGAGTGCGCTTCAACGGAACAGCGACAGCGAGGCCATGCCGTGCAAGCGGCGGGCGCTCAGCCGCTGGAGCGCGCGCTGGTGCCGGGCCTGGCCGGCAGCATCGTGCGCGTGGTGCGTGCGCGAGGGTTCGGGCAAGGACGCATCGGGGCGGACGATGTGGCCGTGCAGGAACAGCATGCCCTGGCTCATGCCGCCCAGTTGCCGCCACCAGGGAGTCGTGGTTCCGGTACGCATGGGAGTGCTCCGTGGCGCCGGCCGTGCCGGCTTGAATGAAGACCAACATAGGCACATGATCCGCAGGCAAAAAGCGAAAGCTCCGCAACCCAGCCTTGAGGTGCATTCAAGATGAGTCGGCTGCCGCTGGACCAGATGGACGCCTTCGTCGCCGCCGCGCGCCTGCGCAACCTGACCCGCGCGGCGGAAGCCATGCACCTGACCGTCAGCGCGCTGAGCCATCGCATGCGCCTGCTGGAACAGCGGCTGGGCCACCGCCTGCTGGTGCGCGGGCCGCGCGGCGTGGAGCTGACGCCCGAGGGCCAGCGGCTGTTCGATGCGATCTCCGGGCCGCTGGACACCATCGAGCACGCACTGCGCCGCGCGACGTTGCGCAACGAGCACACGGTGACGCTGAGCCTGATCCCCTCGATGGCCACCGCCTGGCTGGTGCCGCGACTGCCGGCGTTCCTGGCCCAACATCCGGAACTCGGGCTGAGCCTGCAGGCCAGCACGCACGTGGTGGATTTCGAGCGCGAGCCGGTCGACCTGGCGCTGCGCCTCGGCGGCGGGCAGTGGCCGGGCGTGCGCTCGGAATTCCTCTTCCACGAATGGATCACCCCGGTCGCCAGCCCTGCGCTGCTGAAGCAGCACGGCAGGCCCGCCGCCGACCAGATGGCCCGGCTGCCATTGCTGGGCGATCCGGCCAACCGCTGGAAGGACTGGTTCGAGCACTTCGGCGGCCAGCCCCCGGCGCGCTACGTGGCCCAGTTCGACGACACCGAGACGCTGCACCAGGCCGCCGCGCAGGGCGTGGGCGTGGCGCTGGCGCGCTGGACGCTGGCCGAGCCGCTGGTGAAGGCGGGCCGGCTGGCGACGCTGACCAGGAAGCGGTTGCAGGCGGACTTCGCGCACTACCTGGTGTATCCCGAGCGCAGCCTGTCGCACCCGGGCTTCCGCAAGGTGCGCGCGTGGCTGCTGGAACAGGCCGGCGTGGCGGTGGAGCCATGACTCCAGCCGCGCACGGCTAACATCGGCGCATGGTCCACGCCGACGCCATCGCCCCGCTCATACACGACGCCTTCGCCGACTACCACGCGCGCTTCGCCGAGGTCACGCAGCGGGCGAAGCGGCGCTTCGAGGCGATGGACTGGGCCGGCGCGCGCGCCGACGCGGTGGAGCGCATCGCACTGTACGACCTGTGCATCGCCGAATGCGCGCTGCGCCTGCAATCCATCCTGCAGGACCAGGCCCACGACCGCGCGCTGTGGTCGCGGGCGCGCGATGCCTTCGAAGGACTGGTCTCCGGGCAGATCGACCGCGAGCTGTACAAGACCTTCTACAACACGCTGAGCCGGCGCTTCTTCGGCACGCGCGGGGTGGACCCGGCGGTGGAGTTCGTCGCGCTGGACGTGGAGCCCACCGACGCCATCACCCATCCGGTCGCGCGCCACAGCTACGCCGTGTCCGAGCAGCGGCCCACCGACGCCTTCGCGCGGCTGCTGGGCGACTACCGCTTCGACATCCCCTATGCGCACCGCACGCGCTGCGCGGCGGCCATCGCGGTGCGGTTGCAGGACGACCTGGCGCACTGGGGCGCGAACCCGGTGCGCGGCATCGAGCTGCTGGACACGGTGTTCTACCGCGAGCGCCGCGCCTACCTGGTGGGGCGCGTGTTCGGCGAACACCGCTTCTCGCCCTGCGTCATCGCGCTGGTCAACGACGGTGGTCAGTTGAAGGCGGAAGCCGTGCTGACCCGGCGCGCCGACGTGGCGCACCTGTTCGGCACCTCGCGCAGCTATTTCCATGCCGACCTGGCGACGGTGGGCGACGCGGTGGTGTTCCTGCGCTCGCTGCTGCCGGGCAAGCCGATCGACGAGATCTACACGGTGCTGGGCCGTGCCAAGCAGGGCAAGACCGAGCGCTACCGCACCTTCTTCCACCACTTCGGCGCGCACCCGGACGAGAAGCTGGTGCATGCGGAAGGCACGCCCGGCATGGTGATGGCGGTGTTCACCCTGCCCAGCTATCCGCTGGTGTTCAAGGTGATCCGCGACCGCTTCGCCTGGCCCAAGGCGATGAGCCGGCAGGACGTGGAGGACCAGTATTCGCTGGTGTTCCAGTCCGACCGCGTGGGCCGCCTGCTGGACACGCAGCCCTACCGCTTCCTGCGCTTCCCGCGCGCGCGCTTCGCGCCGGAACTGCTGGAGGAGCTCCGCACCGGCTGCGCGCAGTCCCTCAGCGAGGACGGCGAGGACGTGATCCTGCACCTGTGCTACGTGCAGCGGCGGCTGCGCCCGCTCAACCTGTACCTGCGCGAGCAGAAGGCCGAGGCCGCGCGCGCGGCGGCCGTCGACTACGGCCAGGCGATCCGCGACATGGCGTGCAACAACATCTTCCCCGGCGACATGCTGCTGAAGAACTTCGGCGTGTCGCGGCACGGGCGGGTGGTGTTCTACGACTACGACGAACTGCGGCTGGTCACCGCCTGCCGCTTCCGCGACTGGCCGCAGGCGGACAGCTACGAGGAGCAGATGGCGGACGGGCCGTGGTTCCACGTCGAGCCGGGCGACGTGTTCCCGGAACGCTTCCCGCATTTCCTGGGCCTGCCCGACGGGCTGGCGAAGGCGCTGAAGGCCGCGCACGGCGAACTGTTCCGGCCGGCGTGGTGGCGCGACCTTCAGTCGCGCCTGGCCGCGGGCGATTACCCGGATACTCCGCCCTATCCCGATGCGCTGAAGCTGGCATGAGCCGGGCCACGCCGCCGTCATGCCCCGCGCGCTACGCTAGCGCCCACACGAGCCGATTCCCTCCGCCATGAGTACCTACCGACTCTCCTCCATCTTCCGCCCGCGCGCCGTGGCGGTGGTGGGCAGCCAGTCGCGGCCGCGCTCGGTGGGCCGCGCCGTGGTCGAGAACCTGCTGGGCGCCGGCTTCGACGGCCCGGTGGGGCTGGTGAACCGCCGGCCGGCGCCGATGGACGGCGTGACCGCCGTGCAGCACCTGCGCGACCTGCCGTGGACACCGGACCTGGTGGTCATCGCCACGCCTCCGGAAACGGTGCCGCAATTGGCCGCCGAGGCCGCGGAGAAAGGCGCCGGCGCGGTGGTGGTGCTGACCGCCGCGATGGGCAGCGGCCCCGGCTCGCCGGCCGCGCAACTGGAGGCGCTGACCCGCGAGAAGGGCCTGCGCGTGCTGGGGCCGAACTGCCTGGGCGTGATCGCGCCGCACGCGCGGCTCAACGCCAGCCTGGCCGGGCGCTTCCCCAAGGCCGGCGACCTGGCGCTGATCTCCCAGTCCGGCGCCATCTCCGGCGGGCTGGTGGAATGGAGCATGGGCCAGCCGGTGGGCTTTTCCGCGGTGGTGTCGCTGGGCGATGCGCTGGACGTGGACTTCGCCGACCTGCTGGACTACTTCGCCACCGACTACCGCACGCGCGCCATCCTGCTGTACGTGGAAGCCATCCGCGACGCGCGCAAGTTCATGTCGGCCGCGCGCGCCGCCGCACGCACCAAGCCGGTGGTGGTGGTGAAGTCCGGCCACCGCATGCGCCCGCACGAGACGCCGCCGGGCAGCACGCACGTGCAGAACCTGGCGCGGCCCAACGCGGTGTACGGCGCCGCCTTCCGCCGCGCCGGCCTGCTGCGCGTGCGCTCGCTGGACGAACTGTTCGCCGCCGCGCGCACGCTGGGCCAGGTGCGGCCGTTCCCCGGCCGGCGGCTGGCCATCCTCACCAACGGCGGCGGCGTGGGCGCGCTGTCGGTGGACCACCTGTACGAACAGGGCGGCACGCTGGCCACCCTGTCGGACGAGACCCGCGCCCGGCTGGACCGGCTGCTGCCGGTGGGCTGGTCGCGCACCAACCCGGTGGATCTGCTCACCGACATCGACGCCGCGCGCTACGCCGACACCATCGAAGCGCTGCTGGAGGACCCCGGCAACGACGCGCTGCTGGCGGTCAACGTGCCCACCGTGCTGTCGTCCTCGGCCGAAGCCGCCGAGGCCATGGCCACCGTGCTGGCGAAGCGCGCCACGCGCTCGCCGCGCAAGCCGGTCTTCACCGTGTGGCTGGGCAACGACCCGGAGGCCAAGGCCATCCTCGACGCGGCGCAGATCCCGCGCTATCGCAGCGAATCCGACGCGGTGGCCGGCTTCATGTACCTGGTGCGCCACCGCGAAGTGCAGGCGGCGCTGATGGAAACCCCGCCCAGCCTGCCGGCCGACTTCAGCCCCGATGCCGCGACCGCGCGCGCACTGGTCGACGCCGCGCTCGACGCCGGGCAGAGCTGGCTGGACCCGCTGGCGACCACGCGGCTGCTGGCCGCCTACGGCATCCCCACCGCGCCGCTGTGGCGCGCCGCCGACGCCGAGGAAGCCGTGCGCCTGGCCGCGCCGCTGCTGGCACAGGGCACGACGGTGGCCGTGAAGATCCTCTCGCCCGACATCCCGCACAAATCCGACGTGGACGGCGTGCGCCTGAACCTGCCCAGCGAAGTAGCCGTGCGCGAAGCCGCCGTCGGCATCCTGCAGCGCGCGCGCGAACGCCGTCCCGATGCCCGCATCGAAGGCGTGCTGGTGCAGCCCACCGTGCTGCGGCCGAAGGCGCGCGAACTGATCGCCGGCATTGCCGACGATCCGGTGTTCGGCCCGGTGATCGCCTTCGGCCGCGGCGGCACTGCGGTGGAAGTGATCAACGACCAGGCCGTCGCGCTGCCGCCGCTGGACCTGCGGCTGGCGCACGAACTGATCGCGCGCACGCGCGTCTCGCGGGTGCTGAAGGCGTACCGCGACGTGCCCGCGGCCGACGAGCGCGCGGTGGCGCTGGTGCTGGTCAAGCTGGCGCAACTGGCCGCCGACGTGCCCGAGATCCAGCAACTGGACATCAACCCGCTGCTGGCCGACCGCGACGGCGTGGTCGCGGTGGACGCGCGCATCGCGGTGGCGCGCGGCCGCGTGCTGCACAAGGGCCGCGGCCACCCGCGCTTCGCCATCTTTCCCTACCCCAAGGAATGGGAGCGCACCATTATCCTCGCCGACGGCCAGGCCGTGCAGGTGCGCCCGGTGCGGCCGGAGGACGACGCGATGTTCCGCGAGTTCTTCACCCACGTCACCGACGAGGACCTGCGGCTGCGCTTCTTCCAGTCGGTGCGCCACTTCAGCCACGAATTCATCGCCCGCCTCACCCAGCTCGACTACGCCCGCTCCATCGCGCTGGTGGCGGTGCACCCGGACACGCACGAGATGCTGGGCGCGGTGCGCCTGCACGCGGACGCGGACTACGAAAAGGGCGAATACGGCATCCTGGTGCGCTCGGACCTGAAGGGCCACGGCGTGGGCTGGCGGCTGATGCAGATCATGATCGAGTACGCGCGCTGGCAGGGCTTGAAGACCATCGAGGGCCAGGTGCTGCGCGAGAACCGCACCATGCTGGCGATGTGCGAGCACCTGGGCTTCAGCGTGCGCATGGACCCGGACGACCCGACCATCATGAACGTCAGCCTGCCCGTGCCGGACGATGGCCGCGCCGGCTGAACCGCACGGACCCGACGCGCGATGAAAGCGCGGCGCGCGTTCGTGGCGGTGCTGGCGGCCGGTCTCGCCGCCGCCGCGGCGTGGGCGGGCCTGTACGTTATGCGGCGCGCGCAGGACGGCGACACACAGGCGCAGGCACCCGCGGCACCGCGCACCGCATTGCGGGTGCCGGAAGGCGCGGCCATCTTCGACACGCCGCACTTCCGCTTGCACAGCACCGCCACGCGCGAGGAGACGGCCCGGGTCGCCGCGGCAGTGGAAGCCCTGTACACCGCCCATGGCCGGGTATTCCCGGAAGTGGCGTCGCAGCCGGCGAAGCCCTCGCGCATGACGCTGGTGCTGTACGGCAGCCGCGACGCCTTCAAGCGCGACAACCGCAGCCGTCCTTGGGCCGAGGCGTACTACCTCGCACCGGCCAGCTACGCCTACTACGCGCGCGACGCAGGCAATCCGCTGCATTGGATGCTGCACGAAGTAACCCACCAGTTGAACACTGAAGCCGCCGGGTTCCGCCTACCGCGCTGGGCCAGCGAAGGCGTGGCCTGCTACTTCGGCGCCAGCCGCTACGAGGACGGCGCGCTGATTCCCGGCCGCATCGACATCACCGCCTATCCGGTCTGGTGGCTGGCCGACCTGTCGCTGAGCGGCGACCTGAAGGCGGACGTCGACACCGGCCGCTTCATTCCGCTACGGCAATTGATCACCGGGCAGGGCGGTCCCGACTTCGACCGGCATTTCAACGCCTATTACGTGCACTACTGGAGCCTGAGCCACTTCCTGTTCCACCATCGCGGCGGTCAGTACGCCGCGGCTTACCGAGAACTGTTGCGCCGGGGCGGTTCACTGGAGGATTTCGAAGCGCTCATCGGCCCGGTCGAGCGCGTGCAGGCCGAGTGGTACGCCTACCTGTACGACGGCGCGACGCGGCTGCGTGCGCTGGAGACAGGCGAAGCACCGCTCGGTTGAACGCATCGGCGCCACGCTCCGTCGCGCGCGCGCCTGCGCGCACGCGGCGCGCACCGGCTGCGTGCTAGGCTCGGCGTCACGTTTTTCTGGAGGACATCCCGATGAAGCCTGTTGCCCTGGGTCTTGCCATCCTTGCCTCGCTCGCCCTCGCCCGGCCGGCACCGGCGGCTTCGCCCGCCCCGCCTGCGAAGCCCGCCGCCACCGCTGATGCCGCCGCGCTGGACGCGGTGTTGAAGGGCGACTGGCGCGATCCGGCCAATGCCGCGCGCGACGGCCAACGCCATCCCAAGGAAACCCTGGCCTTCTTCGGCGTGAAGCCGGGCGACACGGTGGTGGAGATCACCCCCGGCGGCGGCTGGTATGCGGAAATCCTGGCGCCCTACCTGCGCGCGCAGGGCCGCTACGTCGCCGCGGTGGTGGACCCGATGGCGGTGCCCGAGGGCCGCAGCCGCGACTACCAGCAGCGCGGCCTGGACGGACTGGAGAAGAAGTTCGCCGGCGGCCCGGCGCAGTACGACAAGGCCGTCTTCGCGAAGTACGACCCGAAGGCGCCGGTGTTCGGTGCACCGGGTTCGGCAGACGTGGTGCTGACCTTCCGCAACGTTCACAACTGGCGCAGCGCCGGCCAGGCCGAAGGCATGTTCAAGGGCTTCTTCGACGTGCTCAAGCCCGGCGGCGTGCTGGGCGTGGTGGAACACCGCGCCAAGGGCGACGTACCGGCCGACGACCGCAGCGGCTACGTGGGCGAGGCGCAGGTGATCGCGCTGGCCGAGGCCGCGGGCTTCCGCCTGGACGGCAAGAGCGAGGTCAACGCCAACCCGAAGGACACCAAGGACCATCCCAACGGCGTCTGGACGCTGCCGCCGACCAACCAGCACCCGGAAACGGACCGCGCCAAGTACCAGGCCATCGGCGAGAGCGACCGCATGACGCTGCGGTTCGTGAAGCCCTGAGGCCCGGCATCTTGTGAGCGGACGGGCGGACGCGGGAAATCCCGGCGGCTGACCGCCACCCGCGCCACCGCTGCGTGGCGCGTGCGGCATCATGGGCCGCCGCAATCCCGATCCCGCCCGCCGTGCTCATCGCCTTCAACAAGCCGTTCGACGTGCTCTGCCAGTTCACCGACCGCAGCGATCCGCCGCGGCGGACGCTGGCGGCGTTCGGCCTGCCGCCGCGCGTGTACGCGGCCGGGCGGCTGGACCACGACAGCGAGGGCCTGCTGCTGCTCACCGACGACGGCGCGCTGGCGCACCTGCTGACCGATCCGCGGCACAAGCAACCCAAGACCTACTGGGCGCAGGTGGAAGGCGCGCCGGACGATGCACAGCTCGATGCGCTGCGTCGCGGCGTGGTGCTGAACGACGGACCGACGCGGCCGGCGAAGGTGGAGCGGCTCGATCCGCTGCCGCCGCTGTGGCCGCGCGATCCGCCGGTGCGCTTCCGCAAGACGGTGCCGGACGCATGGCTATCGCTGACGATCGCCGAAGGCCGCAACCGCCAGGTCCGGCGCATGACCGCCGCGATCGGCCTGCCGACCCTGCGGCTGGTGCGCGTGGCGATGGGCGGCATCGCGCTGGACGGCCTGCTGCCCGGGCAATGGCACGAAGTGGAGCCGCGGCTCCTGTAGGAGCGATGGACCTGCTATCCCGTCCCTGAAGGCCGGCCATGACCGCACGGGCATGGGTGCCTTCCGCGTGCGGCACCCATGCAGGGCACGTCCATGTTTCGGTACGCGCCGCCCATCGCCAGCCGCCCGATTCGTGGAATGGAACCCCGCAGCAAGGCAGGCCGATGACGCGCCCGCCCGCGGCGAACCTCAGCTTTCCGCACTGCTCGAAGATGAAGCGCTGCTGCGCGGCCGGCGCGGCGTGCCGGGCTTGTGCGCGGACGCCTTGCCGCTGCCGTTGGACTTGCGCGCCTCGATCCGGCGCGACGTGCCCTCGATCGGCGCATCGGCCTGGGCACGCCTGCGCTTGCGGTAGGCCGCCAGCGCCAGCAATCCCACGCCGACGCCGGCCGCGATGGCGATGGCCGGGTTCCGCCGCACGAAGTTCACGGCCATCCTGCCGCCGGTCTTCGCCGCGCCCAGGGCGGCGCCCGTCTTCAGCAGCGTGTCGGCGCGGGGCACGGCGTGCTTCAGGCTGCTGCCGGCCTGGCTGGCCAACTCCAGCGCGCGGTCGGTGATGATCGTGAGCTTGCTCATGGCATTTCCCTGCATGGGTGAGGCGTCCAGTGTCCCCCCATGGATGTTCAAGCCGCGTCAGCACCGCGGCGCGCGACTGGCCGAGGGCTGAACGGTCCTGCCGCACGGCATGTCATCGCCCCACTGCCAGCGGCCGTTCCTGCGACGCCGGCCGCAGGCGGTCCTGCCGCTCTCATGCCGGACCACTGCCCTCCCTCGCAGCACGCGGCGGACGGCTAGGTGCCCCTGGGCTTGGCGCGGTGCGTGGCCTGCGCGCTCCAGGGATCGTCCGGCCAGGGATGCTTGGGGTAGCGCCCCTTCATTTCCTTCCGGACCTCGGCATAGGTGGTGTTCCAGAAATTGCGCAGGTCCGAGGTGACCTGCAACGGCTTGCCGCCCGGCGACAGCAGGTGCAGCAGCAGGGGCACGCGGCCGTCGGCCACGCGCGGCGTGTCGGCCAGGCCGAACAGTTCCTGCAGCTTCACCGCCAGCACCGGCGGCTGGCCGTGCGCGTAGTCGATGCGGCGCTCCATGCCCGAGGGCACCACGATCCGCACCGGCGCGAGCTGGTCGATGCGCTGGCGCAGCGGCCAGTCAGTACCGGACTTCAGCGCGGCGGCCAGTTCGTCCTCGGACAGCGCGTCCAGCCGCGTCTTGCCGGCGAAGGCGGGCTTCAGCCAATCGTCCAGCGACGCCGCCAACGCCTCGTCGGACAGGTCGGGCAGGCCCAGGTCCGGCATCCAGTCGCGCAGGCAGCGCACGCGCTCGCGCCATTGCCGCAGCGATTCCGGCCACGGCAGCGCGTCCAGGCCCAGCTCGCGCACGGCCTGGGTCAGCGCGGCAGCGGCCAGCGCCGGGTCCACCCGGCCGGCCGGGCGCGCGTCGACGACGATCTGGTCGAAGCGCGATTCGCGCTGTGCGGACAGCGCGCGCCGCGAGGCGTCCCAGCGCACGGTGTCCTCGGTGACGAAACGGTCGGCGAAATCCGCGCGCAGCCGGCGTTCGTCCACGGGCGCGCCGCGCTGCACCAGCGCGTCGCGCGCCTCGTGGCGCAGTTCGCTGGCGACGATCCACGGTTCGCCGAACAGCGCGCTGTCGTCGAACAGGCGCGCGCTGCGCCCGTTCGCCAGCAGGTAGCGGCGCGGGTCCTGCGGATGGCGGAAGCCGATGCGGTCGGGGAAGGCGTGCATGAGCACGTCGCCCAGGCGATGCGCTTCCAGCGAGGACGGCGGCGCCGCGTCCACGCGCGCGCGGCGGCGCCATTGCCGGGCCGCGGTGTCGATGACCGCCAGCCCGGAACGGTGCGCGTCCGCCGGGGCACGGCCGCCGCGGAAGGCGGACAGCGCACGCCAGCGCGCGGCCAGCGCATCCCCGCCCTGGCGCAGGGGATCGCGCGCTTCCAGCAGCGCCGCCAGGTCGCAGGCCAGCGCGCGGTCCTCGCCGTCGGCGGCGGACAGCAGCATGGCGGCCAGGCGCGGATGCGTACCCAGCGCCAGCATGCGCTTGCCCAGCGGCGTGATCGCGTTCGCCGCGGTCAACGCGCCGAGCCGGCGCAGCAGATCGCGCGCCGCCGCCAGCGCGCCGGGCGGCGGCGGATCGACGAAACGCAGATCGTCGCTGCCCCATGCCGCCAGTTCCAGCGCCAGCGCGCCGAGTTCGACCAGGGCCATCTCCGGCCGGCGCTGCGGTTCCAGCCGCTGCGACTGCGGCCACAGGCGGTAGGCCCAGCCGTCCGCGACGCGGCCGGCGCGGCCGGCGCGCTGGTCGGCCGACGCCTGCGAAACGGCCACCACGTCCAGCCGCGAGAAGCCGCTGTTGGGGTCGTAGGACGGTTCGCGCGCCAGCCCACTGTCGATCACCACGCGCACGCCGGGCAGGGTGACCGAGGATTCGGCCACGTTGGTCGCCAGCACCACGCGGCGGCGGCCCTGCGGGTCGGGCTGCAGCGCTTCGGACTGCCTTTCCACGGGCAGTTCGCCGTGCAAGGGCAGCACGACGAGGGCGTCCTTCCCTTTCCCCTCCGGGAGAAGATGCCCGGAGGCGTTGCCCGGCGCCGCGCCGTCCACCCTCCCCTTCTCCGGGGAAGAAGAATCCAGCATCGCCTCCACCCGCGCGATCTCGCGCTGGCCGGGCAGGAACACCAGCACGTCGCCGGGATGCTCGCGCAGGGCGTGTTCGATGGCACGGCGCGCCTGCGCTTCCAGCGATTCGTCGCGGCGCGCGGGGAAATGCGCGACCTGCACCGGGAAGCCGCGGCCTTCGCTGGTCAGGCGCGGCGCGTCGAGGAAGCGCGCCAGCCTGTCGCCGTCCAGCGTGGCCGACATCGCCACGATGCGCAGGTCCTCGCGCAGCGACGCCTGCACGTCCAGCGCCAGCGCCAGGCCCAGGTCGCCGGCCAGGTGGCGTTCGTGGAATTCGTCGAACAGCACCGCGCCGACGCCTTCCAACATCGGGTCGTCCTGGATCATCCGGGTCAGGATGCCCTCGGTCACCACTTCCACACGGGTACGCGGCCCGACCCGGTTCTCGAAGCGGATGCGGTAGCCGACGGTCTCACCGACCGCTTCGCCAAGCTGCCGGGCCATGAAGCCGGCGGCGGCGCGCGCGGCGACGCGGCGCGGTTCCAGCATCACGATGCTGCGCCCCTCCAGCCAGGGCTGGTCCAGCAGCGCCAGCGGCACCTGCGTGGTCTTGCCGGCGCCGGGCGGGGCTTCCAGCACCAGGCGCGGATGCTCGGACAGGCTGCGGACGATGTCCGGCAGCAACGGGGCGATGGGAAATGCGGGCGGCGGCATGCCGCACAAGGATAAAGCCTTCCCTCCCTCCCCCTGTAGCAGCGACGTCGGTCGCGACCGCGGACCCAAACAGCCTTCAAGCCACGGATGACACGGATCGGCACGGATAAGGCGGATCAAGACCTTGGAAGCTCTATCCGTGTCATCTGCGTTCATCCGCGTCGATCCGCGTCTCCTGCTTTTTTTCGACCGTGCGGTCGCGACTGACGTCGCTCCTGCAGGGCGTCCATGGGGCCGGGCCGGTAGAATACGCGCATGGAATTGATCGACATCGGCGCCAACCTGACCCACGAGAGCTTCGACCACGACCGTCATGCGGTGATGCAGCGCGCGCGCGAATCGGGCGTGGCGCAGATGGTGGTCACCGGCGCCAGCCGCGAGCATTCGCCGAAGGCGCTGGCCCTGGCGCAGGCGCATCCGGGCGTGCTGTTCGCCACCGCCGGCGTGCACCCGCACCATGCCAGCGAATACACCGACGAATGCGATGCCGAACTGCGCGCGCTGCATGCGCACCCGGAGGTGGTGGCGGTGGGCGAATGCGGGCTGGACTACTTCCGCGATTTCTCGCCGCGGCCGGCGCAACGCCGGGCATTCGAGCGCCAGTTGCAGATCGCCGCCGACACGGGCAAGCCGCTGTTCCTGCACCAGCGCGACGCGCACGACGATTTCCTGGCGGCGATGAAGAACTTCGACGGCCGGCTGGGGCCGGCGGTGGTGCACTGCTTCACCGGCACCCGGCAGGAGCTGTTCGACTGCCTGGACCGGGACTGGCACATCGGCATCACCGGCTGGCTGTGCGACGAACGCCGCGGCCTGCACCTGCGCGAACTGGTGAAGAACATCCCCGCCGACCGGCTGATGATCGAGACCGACGCGCCCTACCTGCTGCCGCGCACGGTCAGACCGCAGCCCTCGCACCGCCGCAACGAGCCGATGTACCTGGCCCACATCGTCGCCGAACTGGCGCGCGACCGCGACGAGGATGCCGACACCACGGCCGCTGCGACGACGGCGACGGCGCGCGCGTTCTTCCGGCTGCCCGAACGCGCGGCCACCTGAGCGCGCAACGGCCGCCGCAGCCGGGCAGCGGCAGGAAGTTCAGCGCCAGCTATCGATGCGGCCGCAGAACTGCTGGCGCTGGTCGGCACCCACGGCCTGGAAGTCCGCTTTGCCGCGCGCATAGCCGGCCTGGAAGTCCGCCTCGTACTGCGAGGGATCGCCGCCGGTGGCCACGTAGAGCTGCTTCTGCTTCTCCTTCATGGTGGCCAGCGCGGCCGCGTCGTAGGGCTTGCCGCACAACTCCGCGCTCGCCGCCGCGGCCCCGCCGAACTGCGCGAGCTGGGCGGGGCCGGCTTCGTCTTCGTCCGCATCGTCCGCGCTGTCCACGTCTTCCAGCGTCGCGGGCGCGGTGGGCGCGGTTGCTTCGCCTGCCGCCTGGCTATCGGCATCGTCCATGGCGACGGGCTGGGCGTCCTGGTCTTCCGCCGCGGCGGGCTCGGCCGTGGCCACGGTGCTGTCTTTATTGCACCCGGCCAGCGCTAGGGCGAAGGCCGCCGCCAATAACCAGGGACGGGGCTTGAGGCCGGAGAAAGAGGATCGGTTCATGGGCGGTCCATGTAGCGGAGGAAACGCGCTTCGGCGGCAAGCAGCAATGTCCGTCGAGGGCGACCCAGGACACTAGTGCAATCGACCGTCGCGGGACAGCCAACTTATGGCGGTCGCCATTCGTCATGGCTGGCCGTCGCCTCGGAATGATTCCGTGCCTGCGCCTGCGGCCTGCCGCCGGCAGGTGTTCTTCAACCAGCAACGCTTCCTTTGTCCGACACAATCGATGCCGGCATGGCGCTATCGAAACTCGAATCATGCCGCACGTTGCCGAAGGCGAGGCATTGCAGCGCTTCGGGTGGCACCGTTATCCAGCAATGTCCGTAACGGCGGCAGTAGCAGCGGGAACGGGGAACGGATGTGGTTGCGGTGGCGAGGCAAACATCTCCCTGCCGCCTGCCTTCCGGCAAACACCGGACTCAACCGGCCGGCGAACGCCCCTCGCCCGCCAACCACAGTGCCTGCAAGCCGTGGCGATAGTCCGGGTGGCGCGGGCGCCATGCCAGCGCTTCGCAGGTCTGCCGATTGTCGATGCGCTTGCTGGCGCCGTAGAAGCGTTGCCGCGCCGCCGATGCGGTGGCGGCGTCGTAGTGCTGCGCCGGCGGCAAGGGCAGGCTGCCGATCGCCGCCGCGTGCGCCAGCACGTCCTGCGGCGGTGCCGGCAGGTCGTCGGCGAGCAGGTAGGTCGCGGTCCCATGGGTGCGATGCAGCGATGCGATGAGCGCGTCGCAGGCGTCTTCCACGTGGATGCGGTTGAACACCAGGCCGCGCTTCACCACGTGGCGCGCCTGGCCGTCGGCGAGCTGGCGCAGGGCGTTGCGGCCGGGACCGTAGAGACCTGCCAACCGGAACATGCCGCAAGCGGCGCCGTGCCGTTCCGCCAACGCGCGCCATTGCGCCTCGGCCAGCAGCCGCGTCCGGGCGACGTCGTCGGTGGCGTCGGCGGGCGAGGCCGCATCGACGCGGCCACCGGCGCGGTCCGCATAGACGCCGGTGGAGGAGAGATAACCCAGCCAGCGCAGGCGCCGGTTGCCGGCCAGTGCGTCGGCCAGGAACCGCAGCGCGGGATCGCCCTGCGCATCCGGCGGTATCGAACCCAGCACCGCATCGGCTTGCGCGAGCGCCGCGAGCAGGACGGGCTCGAAGGGCGCGCGGCCATCGAAGCACCGCCGCAACGCATCATCTGCGCTGGCCTTGCGGGTGGTGCCGATGCAATCGACGCCATGCCCGCGTAGGCGCTGCGCCAGCGACGTGCCGACGTAGCCCATGCCCAGCACGACCATCCGCCGCAGCCACGGGGGCGGTACCGGCGGATTCATCCGCCGCGCTGGGCTTCGCAGGCCTGCAGCGACACCCACGCCGCGTGCAGGCGCGGCACCGCCAGGCCGTGGGCCGAGGCGCGGTGCACCATGTCGCCGACGATGTGCGCCGCCTCGAGGCGGTGGCCGCCTTCGAGGTCGCGCAGCATCGAAGCCTTCATCGGCGAACCGGCCTTGGTCAGGGTCTCCAGCGCGGTCGCCTGCGCGGCCGCCGGGATGGGATGGCCTTCGGCGGCCGCCACCGCGAGGCACTCCTCGTACAGCGCCGCCATGAACGCTGCGCCGCCCTCGCCGGCCACGATGGCGCCGATCGGCGCGCGCATCAGGCAGGTGCCCGCCGCGAGCGCGGCGAGGAAGCCGTACTTCACCCATTGCGCCTGCGCGATGTCCGGCGTGTGCTCATGGTCGATGCCTGCGCGCGCGCAGGCCGCGGCCAGTGCCCGCAGGCGTGCGTCCGGCGCCTGGCCTACGCGTTCGCCGAAGGTCATCGAAGCCGGCTTGCCCAGGTGCAGGATTTCGCCGTCGGCACCCAGCGTGGCGCTGATGAAGCACAGCCCGCCCAGCACGTTGGCGAAGCCGAAGCGCGCATCCAGCGCTTCGTAGTGGCGCAGCCCGTTGAGCAGCGGCAGCACGGCGGCGCCGGCCTCCACCGCGGGCGCAATGGCGTCCATCGCGCTGTCCAGGTCGTAGGCCTTGCAGCTCAGCAGCACCAGGTCGAACGATGTCGCCGCCAGCGCCGCCGGCAGTGTCTCGGCGGTGAGCGCGTCGACCGGCACGTCGGCATCGCCGAGCGGGCTGCGGATGCGCAGCCCGCGTTCGCGCAGCAGCGCCGCGCGCGCCGGGCGCACCAGGAAGGCGGCGTCCGCGCCGGCCTGCGCCAGCCGGCCGCCGAAGTAGCCGCCGGTGCCGCCGGCGCCGAGCATGAGCAGGCGCATCAGCTACGCAGCCCCACGCCCTTCTTCAGCAGCCACAGGCCCAGCGCGGCCAGCGCGACGGCGAAGCCGATCATCAGCGCGTAGGCCACCCACAGCGGCACGTCGCTGGTGCCGAGCAGGCCGTAGCGGAAGGCGTTGACCATGTAGAAGATCGGGTTGGCGTGGGTCAGGACCTCGGCCCACGGCGGCAGCAGCTTGACCGAATAGAACACGCCGCCCAGGTAGGTCAGCGGGGTCAGGATGAAGGTCGGCACGATGGCGATGTCGTCGAACTTCTTGGCGTAGGCGGCGTTGACGAAGCCGGCCAGCGAGAAGATCGTCGCGCCCAGCAGCACCGTGCTGACGGTCACCAGCGGATGCGGGATGCGCACCTTGGTGAAGAACATGGCGATCACCAGCACGATGACCCCCACCAGCAGCCCGCGCAGCACCGCGCCCAGCACGTAGCCCAGCAGGATCACCCAGTTGGGCATGGGGCTGACCAGCAGCTCCTCCACGTGGCGGCCGAACTTGGCGCCGAAGAAGCTGGAACTGATGTTGCCGTAGCTGTTCTGGATGATGCTCATCATCACCAGCCCGGGCACGATGAACTCCATGTAGCTGTAGCCGCCCATGTCGCGGATCTGCGAGCCGATCAGGCCGCCGAAAATCAGGAAGTACAGCGTCATGGTGATGGCCGGCGGCACCAGGGTCTGGCCCCAGATGCGCAGGATGCGCGCGATCTCGCGGCGGACGATGGTGCCCAGCGCGACCAGGTTGCGGCGGCGGACGGAAGCGTCGTTCATGCCGCCTTCTCCCCGGCGCCGCCGTTGCCGGTCATGCGCACGAACAGTTCCTCCAGCCGGTTGCTCTTGGTGCGCATGGAGCGCACCCGGATGCCGGCCTCGTTGAGCGCGGCGAACACGCGGTTGAGGTCCATCGCCCGCGGCATGTCCAGGTCCAGCGTGTGCGCGTCGGCCGCCACCAGGGTGGTGCCCTCCACCGCCGGCAGTTGCGCCGGCAGCTCGCCGTCGATGTCGAACAGGAAGCCCTCCACGTCCAGCTTGGCCAGCAGCGCGCGCATCGGTCCCTGCTCGACGATGATGCCGTGGTCGATGATGGCCAGGTTGCGGCAGAGGCTCTCGGCCTCCTCCAGGTAGTGCGTGGTCAGGATGATGGTGGTGCCGGCGGCGTTGATCTCCTTCAGCGTCTTCCACATGCCGC
>CALJUL010000013.1 GCA_937975725.1 uncultured Pseudoxanthomonas sp.
ATCCAGCCCACCCCCGATGGAGCTTCCCGGCCTCGTCGGGCGTCACCGTGGGCGTAGCCCCAGGAAGCAGAAGATGCAGACCCGAAAGACCCCCAGCCGTCAGCCCGAAACCTTCACGGATACCGATGGCGTCGCGCGCTGCCGCGTACCCCTCGCCCGTGGCGGCTATGCCGTCCTAGACCTGGAAGACATGCACGCCATTGCCGCCGCGCGTATCACCTGGAATTGGTATGCAAACCGTCACGGCTACGTCGTGACCAACGTCCCTCGCCAAGGTGTGTGCTCTGTCGCACGGCTGATCGTGGGGGCCGGCGACGGCGAGCGAGTGACCTTCGCCGATGGTGACAAACTCAACCTCCGCCGCGCCAACCTGAGGGTGAACGAAGGACGCGAGCCGCGTGTTGACTTCGCCGCCTTCATGGCCCGGCAGGCAGCAGCGCGAAAGGCTGCCACAGGAGAGGCGCAATGACAGACCAGCACGAAGGGCCAAGCAAGACTCTCATCTACCGAATCGTTCCGTTCTCGCGGGAAGCCTTCGACCGCTTCAAGGACTACCAGCGACAACTAGAGTTCATGGAGGGCTGCCGACTCAGCAACGGGCAGGTGATGGATCGACTACTACTGTCTCTCCCGGGGCCGCGTGCGTCCGCAGCATCAAGGGCACACCACAACCACCTTTCGATTCTCGACGTGATGGAGCTGCCCACGAATACCACAGAAACGCACGGAGACGCGCCGTAAGGCGCGCGCAGGTGTTGGGGTGGGACTCCATAGCGCCCACGATTGCGAGCGTCGCAGCGCGACGCTCAATGCGCCACTGATTCTGACGAAGAGGAAGATCGTAGCGGGAGGATGCTCAGGCTACTCAGGAGCACTGTAGGAATCACGATGACTCGTGATGTTTCTCTTTGGTGTACCCGTTACGGTTAAACCTTAAAACTACTCTTTACAGTAAGACTTAAAGAGCACTGTAATAACTGTTAGACAAGTATCACGCCGCGCGTCTTCCATGCAAGGGGTTCGCGCGCTGGATATCGCGTCGCTGATTGGTCTCGCCTACCTCACGCGCTGCCGGTCCCAAGTGGCCCGCTCTGGACCGTATGCCGGTTCGTGACCAGCCGCCTCCACCTACCCCAACCCACTCCGGTGTCGTCTCTTCGACCACGCCAGACTTTGCCGTGGGTACTCTCAATGAACGTTGCCAACGATGAAATTTGATCCCGACCGAATCCCCGAATACTTCACCGATGTGACCGGACGCCGCCTCGTCCGCTTGCCGACCTACAGCAGCGACACCCCGGCAATTACCGAAGCCGCACTGTTCGACAACGCCAAGCATCGTCACGGTCTGTCTGGCGTCACCTACATGAGCGACGATGGGAAAGGAAACCGATATGTCGTCGCGACGATCCCCGGAAGCGGCTCGCATAGCCCACTCGCACGCCTGCTGCTGGATCGACCGAAGGGCTACCGCGTGCGTTACATCGACGGCAACCCGCTGAACCTGCTGCCCGAGAACTTCCGATTGGCCGCCCCGTGGGCAAATGAAGAAGCCGCAGCGGAAGCACTGGCGCTATGCCTCGCCATCGCACGGCATGGCTACGAAACTCCGTCCACCATGGAGGCTGCCGACCATGCGTAAGCAATCCCGCAACATCATCGAACGGTTCCATGTCCACTCCCGCAGCTCCGAATCGCCGGGCCTGGCCGTCCAGGCGGACCAAGATTCCGCGCGTGGTTACTCTGGACTGGGCCAGGCCGCCGCAGGCGTCTTCACTCGCCTCGGCAATGTCCAGGCGGCGCGTGCCAACGCAAAGGCACGTGAGGACTTCGACGCCGACGTTGCGCGCGGCTCCGCAGACCGCACTTCGGAAACCGGAAGCGGCACCGCAGCGCGCACGCAAGACGACCTCGTCGATGCCACGGAAGGCTATCGGCGGGGTTACTTCCTGACGGAAGGTGTCAACCGCATCCACCAGGCAAAGCGCGACATCGCCAAGGAGGTCGCGACCCTGCGACCCGGCGAGGACATCGCGCCGATCTTGGAGAAGCACACGGCGTCGCTGTTGCAGCAGCCCGAGTTCCAACATCCGGACATCCTCAAACAGCTACAGCCGCAGCTACAGCAGATGCAGGCCGGTGTCGCCGAGTACCGGCAGAAGACCGAGCTGGCTGAAATCTTCGATAGCCAGCGCGAGAACCTGGCGGTCATGGTCCGCAACGAGATTGCCTCGGGAAACCTCCTGACCCCTGAGGGCTTCGCACAGTTCCAGTCGGCGCTCGACACCGAGCAGTTCGCATACCTGGACGCCAACGAAACCGCCGACATCCTCTCTGAGGGCATGGTGGAGCTGTTCGCGTCCGGCGAGATTGACCCGGCGAAGGCGGAGCAGTTCCTCAAGTCCTCCCTGCCCGGCCACGACGTTCCCCTGTGGGACCGCACGGGGGCCAACGGGCAGAACTGGAGCGAGCAGTTCAAGAGCGCCCTGGCCGCAGGCTCCAACGTCCGCGCACGGGCGCAGGAAGAGCAGCAGGCCGCAATGCAGGCCGATTCGCACTTCCGGTTCACCGGGCTGGCGCAGCGCGGCATCTTCACGGCGGACAAGATCAACGCCGAGGCTGACAAGCTGGGCCTGAGCGGCAAGGATCGACTGTCGTTCGTCTCCAAGTGGGAGAACGAGAACACGGCGGGCCTGCGACACCTGGAAGCAGAAGCACGCGCAGCGCGCCAGCACCGCGAAGTGTTGGGCGCGATCAACGCCGGGCACGCCCTGTCCATGACCGACTCGCAGCTCTCCAAGGCTGCGCAGAAGGAGTGGGAAGGTGCGGTGTCCGGAACGCGCCAGCAGCGGCAGGCAGTGATCGAGAAGTACACCCGCATCGGTGTCGTGATTCCCCAACTGCAGGACCTCCTGGGGCGCACCACCAAGAACAACCTCGGCGCGAACTACGACCTCTACAAGGAACTCGCCCGGCTCGACCCGGTGGTGGCCGATCGTTACCTGTCCGAGAAGAACGCCACGCTGTTCGCGCAGCATCACGACAACGTGAGCCGCTTCGGCATGTCTCCGCAGGAGTCGCTTAATGCGCTTCCTACAGGTGCCAGCAAGGGCCGCCGCGCGGAAGTCGCCACGGAAATCTCCAAGGCCGCCAACGGATACTTGCGGGAGAACGCAGAAATGCCTGACGGCTCCGCACGGCCGTGGTGGTTTCGGCATCGCTTGGAGCAGGAAGCCATCCGCCTTCAACTGGCAAACCCCGATGCGTCCCCGGCTGTTGCGCTGGCGACCGCCGAGCGCCGGGCTATGGGTGACCTCATCAAGGTCAACGGAAACTGGGTAGCACGTGGCGGCGCACGAAAGGATGCGGTGCCGGCTATTGAGTTCTTCGCTAAAGAAGTGGCAAAGGCCATGACTGAGGCCGGAGAAATCACTCCAGAAGTCGCTGCCGGTGTCTTTGCAGCCCCCCATCGGGATGATCCAAACCTGTTCGTGGTCGTGCTACCGGGTGGAATCACCGCATACAACCCACGCACCGGACGCCCCGCAACGTTTAACCCCTTGGAGATTGCAGGCGCTCATAAGGCTTACGAGGACGAGCGCAAGGCGAATGGTGTTCGACGCGCACAGGCTGTCAACCAGCAGCTAAAGCACGCGCCGACACCTGTTTCGTGGGGCACGTCAGACACCCTTGGCGAACTATCGGCGATGGCGGACGCCCAGGCGGCGGCCGTCCGACACGCTGAGGACAAGGCCGGAGCCGCGCCGCTCCCATCCTTCCCTGACTTCCTCCGTGGCTACCGTACACGCCCCGCCAAGGGGCACTGATAGTGCACAGCGGCCGGCGCAAGGACGCGCCGGCACCGCACTAATGCCCTGCCCGCAACGGGTATGCGATTCACGTCAGTGGTCTAGAGTGTGTGTCCAATGCGGAATCCACCCCCTAGACAGGTATTTCACGAGGTGCGGCGAACCGTAGAACATGATCCGCCCGTTCTTCGCGAACGCAAGGGCGGACTGATCCACCTTCAAGCCCTGCGCGCGTGCCGCCACAGTCAACTCACCCAAAAGGCGGTTGTTGTCTGAGTCCGTTCCAGAGCTGGAACGCGCGTCAAACACGGCAAAGTCTATGTATCCCCCAGCCGCCGCCCTTTCCCTCAGATGCGCCATGTTGATCTTCACGCAGTTCTCCTCATGTGTCTTGGGGCAGCATGAAGGCTCACCGTCGCATGGATTGAGACAGTTCCGCTGCCGCTTCACACAGGTCCAAATGTTTCACCGCCAATTTCCGTGACGGTATCTAACACTCGGAAGTCCGCGCTTTCCCCCCTCTACCCCCGGCGCACCACAGCCGGACCACCCACCGACCACTCCAAGCCCGCCCGCAGCAACCCTGCCGGTGGGCTTCGTCATTTCTGAGGAAGCCCCATGCACGACCAGCACGCCAACCCGCCCGCCCCTCGCCTGCTCCCCATCGCCGAAGTCGTGCAGATCGTCGGGCTAGGCGAGAGCACGATATGGGAACGAAGCCGGCAAGGCACATTCCCGAAGCCCGTAAAGCTGTCCCCGCGCACGACTCGCTGGGTATCCGCCGAGGTGGAGCAATGGGTGGCCGAGGCCATCGCTCAGCGCGCCTAAGCGGTAGCATCTTGGCGGTAACTTTGGCGGTAACTAAGTCAGCAATCGACATGGAGTCCGCGCAGTTTGGTCGTTTCAAGGCACTATGCGGTAGACCCCACCCCATTCAACGAAAAGCCGGAACCGCGAGGTTCCGGCTTTTTCGTTTGCGCGCAAAACCAGCGCGCGATCGCACCCGCTTACCCCTCGGCTACCGCGCCATGCAAGATGGGAAAACCGGGCATGGCATGCAACACGGCGGCGATGCATGCATGATGATGGCCTCCCGCCGCCATGCTGCCCGGCACGATGCGTATCCGCCTGCCCTGCTTCCTCCCGACCCTGCTCATGTGCCTGTCCGCCGCTCTGCCCAGCCATGCCGCCAGCCTGCCCCGCACCACGCCCGAGGCGGCCGGGTTCACCGCCGAGGGCCTGGCCCGCGTCGATGCGCTGATCGAGGACGCCGTGGCCGGCGGCTTCCCGGGGGCGGTGCTGGCCATCATGCGCGACGGCCGGCTGGTGACGGTGCGCGCCTACGGCTACGCGCTGCGCTACGACGAGCACGGCCCGGTGGCCGATCCGCAGCCGATGACCACCGACACCCTCTTCGACCTGGCGTCGAACACCAAGGTCTACGCCACCACGTTCGCGGTACAGCGGCTGGCCTACGAGGGCAGGATCGACCTCGACGCGCCGGTGCAGCGCTACGTGCCCGAATACGTCGACGCTCCGGACGCCGCGGTCACGGGCAAGGACCGGGTGACCGTGGCCGACCTGCTGCGGCACACCTCCGGGGCGATGGCCAATCCGCAGTACTACCGCCGCGAAGTCATGGGGGACCTGTTCTCGCAGGACCGCGTTACCACCTACAGGCAGCTCGCGCGCACGCCGCTGGACCATGCGCCGGGCAGCCGACACGTCTACAGCGACCTGGGCTTCATGCTGCTGGGTCTGATCGTGGAGCGGATCGCCGGCATGCCGCTGGACGAATACGTGGAACGGACGTTCTACGCGCCGCTGGACCTGCAACGCACGCTGTACGCGCCGCTGCGCGGCCATGCGCGCCTGCGCGGCTTCCGGCCGGAACAGTTCGCCGCCACTGAGACCCACGGCAATACCCGCGGCGGCGCCACCCACTTCGAGAACGTGCGCACGCGCACCGTGCGCGGCGAAGTACAGGACGAAAAGGCGTTCTATTCGCTGGAACAGGTGGCGGGCCACGCCGGCCTGTTCTCGGTGGCCGAGGACGTGGCCGTGTTGCAGCAGGTGATGCTGGACGGCGGACGCAGTGGCGATCAGGTGTTCTTCGACACGGACACCATCGCGCGGTTCACCGCGCCGTCCGCCGGCGACCCCAGCTTCGGGCTCGGCTGGCGGCTGAACCGCGGCGAGAACCCACCAACCTTCTTCGGACGCTACGCCTCGCCGCGCGCCTACGGCCACACCGGCTGGACCGGTACGGCGACGGTGATCGATCCGGAATACCGGCTGGGCATCGTGCTGCTGACCAACAAGAAGAACACGCCGGTGGTCGACCCCGCGGCCAATCCGGACCGTTTCCTCGGCGACACGTTCCCGATTTCCAACTACCGCGCGGTGATCGAGCAGGTGTACCTGGCGATGCGCGACCGCTAGCGTCGACGCAAATTGCACGGGTGGAACGACACTCCGGACTTGGCGAGTTCCTCCACCACCTCGGCGAACTGGCCGGACATGGCGCCCAGCCGGCACGCGATCATCGATGTCACCAAGTCATGGCGCGCCGGGATGAAAGTCTTCGCTCAGACGACGCCCATGGGGCTGTTGCATCGGCTTTTCTCTTGCCGACGCATGGGCGCCCTGTCGTCGTGGATGCCCTGCCCCTGGATGAGCCCCGCGACACACCACGGCCATACATGCGCCTCGCGCCGCATGACGACCGCGCATCATCCGGAACGCGTCAGGCGGCTTCTTCCCCGGCGGGATAGACCAGGGTGCCATCGGGACGCCGCACTGCCGCGGGCGTGAGGCGGGCGGGTTCGAGGCGATGGTGGCCCATCAGGTGGAAGACGCTTTCCCCGCCCGCCAGCAGATAGTCCGCGACGATGCGGCGGTGGCAGCGCCACCAGACCGCTTCGGCGCACATCAGCACGCAGCGGCGCTCGCGGCCCCGGGTGCGGACCGCTTCCAGTCCGGCATGGAACGCGTCGGACAGGGCGTAGTCGGCGTAATGGTGGAAGCTGCGGTTGCGCCAGAAGCCGTTGACCTGCGCCGGCACGTCGGATTGCCGGCCGCGCAAGCCGCCCAGGGCGGCTTCGTGCGCGTAGGCGATGCCCGCTTCGCCGAGGCTGGCGGACAGGACGTCGTGGTTGAACTGCGGGTTGGCCCGCGACATCGGCATCTTCCTGATGTCGGCGACGAAGCCGATGTCCGCTTCGCGCAGCAGCGCGACGAACGTTGCGATGTCGCGGTCGGAATGCCCGACGGTGAAGAACGGCAGGGCCATCGGCGCTCACGCGCGCTGGAGCGCGCTTCCCCGGTGGGCGGCGATGTGGTCGGTCCTGTCGCTCTTTATTTCGTACTGGGGATCGTCTTCCGAGGCATGGTGGGTATACCCCTTGTACGCGAAATCGCGGGTGTGCACCGCGATGATCGTGCCCGATACCCAGCCGGCCTCGGAATTCCAGCGCACATGGTCGCCGATCTTGAATTTCACGCTCATGGACGTGCCTCCCGGGCAGACTGATGACAAGGGTCGCCCGCATGCCGGGGCGGCCCGTCCCCCGGCGACAGGAGCCCGACATGGCAGGCAGCGGATGGCCCGAAGACGGCCGCACCACGCAACGGATACTGGAGGCGCTCGTGCGCAGGCTGGTCGAACAGCGGCTGCTTTCGCCGGCCGACGTGGAGGCCCTGCTGGAGGAAGCGGCGCGCGGCATCGACATCGTCGGCGACGAACTGACGCCACAGGCGGCCCAGGCCATCGTGCGCGACGAACTGCTGCCGGCCTTCCTGCCGCGGCAACCCTAGCGGTTCGCGCTGCATGGCCACGCCGCGCGCTCAGGCCGGGCCGTCGCGCCCGGGATCCGGCAACCCGGCCCCGGCGACCTGGCCGCGCAGTTCGGCCAGCAGCCGGCGCAGGCCGTGGATCTGGTCGATGAGGTGCAGCGCCACGTCGATGCCCTCCTCGTTCACGCCCAGGTCGTCGGACAGGTCGCGGACCAGGTAGGCGCGCGCCACGTCCACTTCGGTCAGTTGCATGCGGGCCGCGGTACCGGCGGGGGTGATCCACGCCTTCTCGATCCAGACGGCCACCGTCTCGCGGCCGAGGCCGGACTGGGCCAGGAAATCTTCCAGGTCGACGTTCATGCCGTCTGCTCCTCGCGCGGACGGTGCGCCTGCCCCGCGCTCCAGTGGCTGACGAAATCCTTGAGTTCGGCATCGCCGCCCTTGGGAAGCGCGATGCGCAGCCTGACGTACTCGTCCCCGCGCCCGCCGCCGCGGCGCGGCAGGCCGTGCCCTTTCACCCGCAGGCGGCTACCGCCGTCGGAACCGGGCGGCACGTTCAGATCGACGTGGCCGGTGGGCGTGGGTACGCGGACCTGCCCGCCCAGCACGGCCTCGCGCAGCGAGATGGGCACTTCCAGGGACAGGTCATCGCCGTCCACGGCGAAACGCGGGTCCGGGACGATCTCCAGTTCGATCAGCGCGTCTCCGGGCTGGCCGTGCTCGCCGCCGGGCGCGCCCTTGCCGCGCAGCCGCAGCGTCTGCCCCGGCACGATCCCCGCCGGCACGGCCACGTCCAGGGTGCCGCCGGTCGGCAGGGTCAGCCGTGTGCGGGTGCCGGCGATGGCGTCGGCCAGACTGATCGGCATGCGGTAGTGCAGGTCCTGGCCGCGGCGGTGGGCGCGCGCCTGCGCGCTCCGGCGCAGCAGTTCGGCGAACGGATCGTCGCCCTCGGCGAAGTCGGCGTAGCCGGCATCGTCGCCGTAGGCCGGTTCGGCGCCGGCATAGTCGCGGTAATAGCGGTGCTGCGGGCGCTCGGCGCCGGTCTCGTCGATTTCGCCGGCATCGAAGCGCTTGCGCTTGTCCGCATCGCCCAGCAGGCGGTAAGCATTGGCGACGTCCTTGAAGCGTTCCTCGGCCGCCTTGTCGCCGGGGTTGAGGTCCGGGTGCAGCTTGCGCGCGAGCCGGCGATACGCCTTCTTGATGTCGTCCAGGCTGGCGTCGCGCGCCACGCCCAGGGTCTCGTAGGGATCGCTCACGGGCCGCCCTCCGCGGATGTCACGGCGGCAGTGTCCAGGGCGAACACGCGGACCGGGATCGACTTGGCCGCCGGGGTGCCGCTGAGGCGGTCGTAGTAGTCCAGCGGCAGCAGCGGGTTGAGTTCGGGGTAGTAGCCGGCGACGGCGCCGCGCGGCATCGGGTAGTCCAGCACGGTCAGGCCCTCGACCCGGCGCTGCCTGCCGTCGCCGCTGATGGTTTCCAGCGCCACCCGCGCCTCGGGCGCCAGCCCGCGCGCCTGGCGGTCTTCCGCGTTCATGAACAGCACCATGCGGTCGTTGTACACGCCTCGGTAGCGGTCGTTGTAGCTGTAGATGGTGGTGTTGAACTGGTCGTGGGAACGCACCGTCGCCAGCCGCAGCATGTCCGGGTCGGCGACCGGATCGTTCGCTTCCAGCCCCGGCATCACCAGCATGTTGGCCTTGCCGTTGGGCGTGGGCCAGACCCGGCGGCGCGGCGGGATGTCCAGGTGGAACCCGTGCGGCTGGCGGATCTTTTCCGCGAAGCCGGCATAGATCTCCGGATAGACCTCGGCGATCTTGCCGCGGATCAGGTCGTAGTCGTCGATATAGCCTGCCCAGGGCACGCGGCTGTCCGGCAGGGCCGCCATCGCCATGCGGCAGACGATCTCCACCTCCGGCATCAGGTGCGGACTGGCCGGTTCCAGCACGCCGCGCGATGCGGTCACGTTGGACATGGCGTCCTCGATGGTGACGAACTGCTCGCCCGCCGCGGTGACGATCCGCTCCGAGCGCGACACCACCGGCAGGATCAGCGCTTCCTTGCCGTGCACCAGGTGGCCGCGGTTGAGCTTGGTGGCGATGCCCACGGTCAGGTCGAGCCGGCGCATCGCCGCGTACGCCTGGTCGGTGTCCGGCACGGCGCGCACGAAGTTGCCGCCCAGCCCGATGAACACCCTGGCGGTGCCTGCGAGCATGGCGTCGATGGACTCCACCGTGTGATGGCCGTGCCTGCGCGGCGGCTCGAAGCCGAACACCTCGCACACGCGGTCCAGGTAGGCCGGCGGGGGCCGCTCGTCGATGCCCACCGTGCGGTCGCCCTGCACGTTGGAATGCCCGCGGATGGGCGCGATGCCCGCGCCCGGCTTGCCGATGTTGCCGCGCAGGAGCAGCAGGTTGGCGACCTGCTGCAGCAGCCGCGAGCCCTGCTGGTGCTGGGTCAGGCCCATGCCGTAGCAGATCATGGTGGCGCGGGAACGGATGTAGATCTCCGCGCAGCGGCGGATCTGCTCTTCCGATATGCCGGAGACCCGCACGATGTCGGCCCAGTCCTGCGCCAGCGCGTCCTCCCGCACCGCCTCCATGCCCACGGTGTGCTCGTCGATGAACGCCGTGTCCAGCACGCGCTCGCCCGCGGCCTCGCGTTCGAACATCACCTTCATCATGCCTTTGAACAGCGCCAGGTCGCCGCCGATGCGCACGTGCACGAACTCGCTGCTGACCGCGGTCGAGCCGAAGGTGGCCATCTGCACCACGTCCTGCGGCTCGGTGAAGCGGATCAGCGCCCGCTCCGGCATCGGATTGACGGTGACGATGGGCACGCCGCGCTTCCGCGCCTCGACCAGGTGGGTCATCATCCGCGGCGAGTTGGTGCCGGTGTTCTGGCCGATCACGAAGATCGCCTCGGCGTGCTCGAAATCCTCCAGCACCACCGTGCCCTTGCCCACCCCGATCACCGGCGGCAGGCCGCGGCTGGTGGGCTCGTGGCACATGTTCGAGCAGTCCGGGAAATTGTTGGTGCCGAACTCGCGCACGAAGATGGCGTACAGGAACGCCGCCTCGTTCGGCGTGCGCCCGGAAGTGTAGAACTCGGCCTGGTCCGGATCCGGCAGCGCCCGCAGGTGGCGGCCGATCAATCCGAACGCGCTGTCCCAGTCGCAGGGCACGTAGTGGTCGGTCGCGGCGTCGTAGCGCATGGGCTCGGTCAGCCGGCCCTGCATCTCCAGCCAGTGGTCCGACTGCGCCATCAGTTCCGTGACCGTGTGGCGGGCGAAGAACTCGCGCGTCACCCGGGCGCGGGTGGCTTCGAAGGCCAGCGCCTTCACCCCGTTCTCGCAGAATTCCAGCTTCTTGGTGCAGTCGGCATCGGGGAAGGCGCAACTGGGGCACTTGAAGCCGCCGGGCTGGTTCATCGCCAGCAATGCGCGCGAGCCCTTGGCCACCACGCTCTGCTCCAGCAGCACCTTGGCAGTGGCCGCCGCCGCACCCCAGCCTCCGGCGGGCTGGTCGTAGGGCTTGTAGCGGGGAGGCTTCTGCGTGCTCATGGCGACAGCGCTCCGGCAATGCGACAGGTCGCCAGTTAAGCACTTTCCCGGGGTGGGCTCCAGCCATCGCCCGGCCCGCACGGCGCTGCCGCGCGCCAGTGAAACGGGCTATTCTCGCGGCGTGGCCCGCGGGCCGGCGCTTCCTCCAAGGGGATTCGCCGGCACCTGCGACGGGCGCCATCCACGCCATCGGGGGAACGATGCTCGAGTCGGGGCAGGCTGCGCGGACGCTGCCGCCGGGGTGCACCGGCCGGCACGTCCTGCGTCGGCACGGCGACCGCGAGGACGCCGTGGACGACGCCGTGGCCGAGGAAGTGCCCATCGCCTTCGCCTGCAACGGGGAGCCGTTCGCGGTGATGATGGCCACGCCCTGCGACCTGGAGGATTTCGCGCTGGGCTTTTCGCTCGCCGAAGGACTGGTGGAGCGGCCGGAGCAGGTGCTCGGAGTCGAGGCCAGGCCGCGGCTGGAAGGCATCGAACTGGCGATCCGCGTGTCCGCCGACGCGCCCGGCGCGCAGCAGCGGGCCGGCGCGGAGAGGACGCTGCCGGGACGCGCCGGCTGCGGACTGTGCGGCACCCGCCTGCTGGAAGACGCCGTGCGTGCGCCCGCGCCGCTGGCGCATGCCACGGCCTTCGCGGCGACGGCGCTGCGCCGGGCGCTGGACGCGCTGCCCCTGCACCAGCCGCTCAACGCGGCCACCGGTTCCACCCATGCCGCCGCCTGGGCCGACGCCGAAGGCCGCATCCGCTGCGTGCGCGAGGACGTGGGCCGACACAACGCGCTGGACAAGCTGGTCGGCGCGCTGCACCGCGAAGGCCATGCGCCGCCCGCGGGCATGCTGCTGATCTCCAGCCGCGCCAGCTACGAGATGGTGACCAAGGCCGCGCGCGCCGGCATCGGCATGGTCGCCGCGGTATCGGCGCCGACCGCGCTGGCGATCGAACTGGCCCGCGGCGCGGGCATCGGCCTGGTCGGCTTCGCCCGCGCCGGCGGCTACAACGTGTACGCGCATCCCGAACGCCTCCTCCCCTGCCCCGACGCCCCCGCCGCATGAACCACGCCGCCACCCCGCTGTCGCTGCTGGACCCCACCACCCTGGTCGGGTCGACCGTCGTCGCAGGGCTGGTGCTGGCCCTGGCCGTGCTGCTCTCGCTGGCGCTCAGGCGCAGCACGCGGCGGCTGGAGCAGCGGATGACCGACGTCACCATGCTGCGGTTCGCCAGCGTGCTCGGGCAGTGGCTGATCTACCTGCTGGCCCTGGCCTTCTATGCACACCTGGTGCCGGAACTGCGCACCCTGGGCACTGCGCTGCTGGCCGGCGCGGGCATCCTCTCGGTGGTGGCCGGCCTGGCCGCGCAGGACACGCTGGGCAACCTGATCGCCGGTTTCTCGCTGGTGCTGTCGCGGGCGATCCGGGTCGGCGACGAGGTGCGGCTCTACACCCCGGTAGGCATCATCCCGGCCCGGGTCCAGGCCATCTCGCTGGGCTTCACTTCGTTGACCGATGCGGACGGCAACCACGTGGTGGTGCCCAACGGGGTCATCATGACCGGCGCCATCGTGCGGGTGTCGCCGGCCCCCGGCCACGACGGCACGGAGGGCGGGTGACGCCCGCGGCGGCGGGACCGGCGGGCACGGCAACGGAGGAGGCTGGCATGGGGCAAGGCGAACGCATCGACGAGTGGCAGGTGCACCAGGCGATCGTCGGCGGCGAGATGTTCCTGGAATACATGCCGCTGGTGTCGCTGGCGCACGGCGGCCGCTGCGTCGGCGGCGAGGCCCTGGTCCGCTGGCGCCGCGGCGGCACGGTCGTCATGCCGATGGACTTCATCCCCGCCATCGAGAACACCCCCGTCGCCGGCACCCTGACCTACTGGGTGATCGACACCGTCGCCGAGCAGTTGGGCGACTGGCTGCGGCGGACCCCGGACGTGCACGTCGGCATCAACGTGTCGCCGGAGGTGCTCGGCCGCGGCGGGCTGGACTACGCCTCGCGCAAGTCCAGGCTGCTGGACGTCGGCGGGCGCATCCTGCTCGAAGTGACCGAACGCGGCATCCCCGACCGGCTGGGACTGGAGGAACTGGAGGAGATGTCGCGCGAAGGCATGCAGATCGCGCTGGACGACGTCGGCACCGACGGCGGCAACCTGCTGGTGCTGTTCCAGGCGCCGGTCGATGCGATCAAGCTGGACGGGCACGTGGCGCACAGCATCGGCCCCGACGGCGACAGCCCGCTCCTGCGGCGGATAGCACCGCTGATCCGCGCCAGCGGCAGGACGGTGGTGGCCGAATACGTCGAGCGGCCCGAGCAGGAGGCGGCGTTCCGCGAAGCGGGCGTGCAACTGGCGCAGGGCTGGCTCTATTCCAGGCCGCTGCCGGCCGCGCAGTTCATCGCCTGGCATGCCGCCCGTTCGTAGGCACGCCCTCTTTCCCCTTCATCCAGCAACAGGCCCTTCCGTGCAGCCCATCCTCGCCCAACAGGTCACCGCCAGCCTCACCCGCGCCGCCATCTTCCTGGTCGTCACCCTCCAGCGCACGCACGCCGCCGCCGCGGCATGCCGCAGCCTCTGCGGCGACATGGCCGCGCTGGTGCGCTCGGTCGGTTCGCGCCATCCCGACGCCGCGCTCTCGTGCGTGACCGGCATCGGCTCGGACGCCTGGGACGGCATCTTCGGCGCCCCGCGCCCACGCGACCTGCACCCCTTCCGCGAGATCCGCGGCCAGCACCACGCCGTCGCCACCCCCGGCGACCTGCTGTTGCATATCCGCGCCGCGCGCATGGACCTGTGCTTCGAACTCGCCACCCACGCGATGGAGCGCCTCGGCGATGCCGTCGCCGCCGCCGACGAGGTGCACGGCTTCGGCTATTTCGACAACCGCGACCTGATCGGCTTCGTCGACGGCACCGAGAACCCCGTCGGCGCGGCCGCGGCGGAGGCGGTCGTGGTCGGCGACGAGGACGCGGCCTTTGCCGGCGGCAGTTACGTGATCGTGCAGAAGTACCTGCACGACCTGCGCGGCTGGAACGCGCTGCCGGACGCCGAGCAGGAGCGCATCATCGGCCGCAGCAAGCAGGCCAACATCGAGATGGACGATGCGGTCAAGCCGAGCAATGCGCACAACGCGCTGACCACGTTGGTCGAGGACGGCCGGCAGTTGGAGATCCTGCGCGACAACATGTCCTTCGGCGATGTCGCCAAGGGCGAGTTCGGGACCTATTTCATCGGCTACGCGCGCTCGCCGCAGCGGATCGAGACGATGCTGGAGAACATGTTCGTCGGCCGGCCGCCGGGCAACTACGACCGCCTGCTGGACTTCAGCCGGGCGGTGACCGGCAGCCTGTTCTTCGTGCCCTCCGCCGACTTCATGGAGGCGGCATCGGGCAGCGCGGGCTGACGCGGCCACGGCCTCACGGCGACGGGTACCGCAGGTAGCGCTGGCGCACACGCAGGAACGCCTGCAGCGCGGGCTGCCAGCGCGCCTCCATGGCCTCCGGCGCATCGCCGCGCGCGATGGCCGCGCGCAGCCAGTCCACGCCCGCCAGCCTGTCGAAGAACGGAGGATCGCCGGGCAGGAAGGCGAAGTCCTTCGGGTGCAGGTCGTGCAGCGCCTTCAGCACCGCGATGCCGGTGCGCACCGGGCGGAAGGCACCTCGGTCGGTGACGTGCAACTGCACGCCGGCGCAAGGCTGGCCGGCGTGCTTCGAGAACGTAGGCGTGAACCAGGCCGGGCGGAAGATCACGCCCGGCAGGTCCTGCGCGTTCAGGCGGTCCGCCAGCGCCTGCGCATCCACCCACGGCGCGCCGAACGTCTCGAACGGCCGAGTGGTGCCGCGGCCCTCCGACACGTTGGTGCCTTCCAGCAGCCCCATGCCTGGATAGACCAGCGCCGTGTCCGGCGTGGGCATGTTGGGCGACGGCGGCACCCACGGCAGCGCGCCGCGCAGCGGTTCGTCGCCGCGCCGCCAGCCCTGCATGGGCACCACGTGCAGGTCCGCGCCGATGCCGTATTCCTGGTTGAACAGGCTCGCCAGTTCGCCCAGGGTCATGCCGTGGCGGACCGGGATGGGGAACATGCCGACGAACGAAGCCAGCGCCGGGTCCAGCACCGGGCCTTCGACCTGCACGCCGCCGAGCGGATCGGGCCGGTCGGCCACGACCACCGGGATGCCCGCCCGCTTCGCCGCGCGCATCACGCCGGCCAGCGTGTACGGATAGGTGTAGAAGCGCGCGCCCACGTCCTGGATGTCGAACACCAGCACGTCGATGCCTTCCAGCATCGCCGGCGCGGGTTCGCGGTGTTCGCCGTACAGGCTGTGCACCGGCAGGCCGGTGGCCGCGTCGCGGGAAGACGCCACGTGGTCGCCCGCCTGCACGTCGCCGCGCACGCCATGCTCCGGCCCGAACAGGGCCACCAGCCGGAAGTCCGGATGAGCGGCGAAGCGGTCCACGTCGCTGCGTAGCCGGCTGTCCAGGCCGGTGGCGTTGGTGACCAGTCCCACCCGCTTGCCGCGCAGCAGGTCCAGGCGGTCCTCCAGCAAGACTTCGATGCCCAGCCGCGGCGCGACCGCGGCGCAATCGCAGGACGGCGCCAGCGCGGCGGCGGCCGGTGCCGCGTGCGCGCTCTCCGGCCCGGCGCCGCACATCAGCACCAGCGCGAGGAATGCAAGGCCAGCACGCGCCGCGCGCTGGTGCGCCGCGGCTTGGATCGGGGAACGTATCCGGGGCATAGTGTCATTCGGGTTTGCTATCGTTGTCATGACGATAGCAGTCCGCGTCCGGCACTGCGCGATGGGGAAGATCGCCGGTCCCGGCCCTCCTTTCCGTTGTCAGGTGAGCGAAGCGATGTCCCAAACGGCGAAACGCATCATGCGCAGCATGTCCTTCCTTGTCATGGCCGGTGTCCTGGCCCCCGCCGGCGCGCAGTCCGGTCCGGCCAAGCTGGGCGTGGCGCCCTCGCCGCAATCGCAGGACTTCGTCGCCCACAAGCAGCAGTTCCAGTTGCATACCCTGCTGACCGAGCAGCGGCATCCGCGCAGCTTCGACCTCAGCACGCGCATCGCTGCCGACACCGCCGACGGACTGGCCGCGCTGCTGTCGGTGGACGAGGACATCGCGAAGGCATTGCAGGGCGTCGCCGATGATCCCGAACGCCTGGGCAAGCTGGAAGCGGCCTCGCGCGAGATCACCCGCGCCCTGCGCGACGGCCACCGCCTGTATTTCTACGGCACCGGTTCGACCGGGCGCCTGGCCGAGACCATCGAGAGCGGCCTGTGGCGCCCGTTCTGGCAGCGCGCCGCGCAGTCGCCCGCCATGGCGAAGATCGAGGCGCGCTACCCCGGCCTGGGCGAGCGCGTGCGCGGCGAGATCACCGGTGGCGACCGCGCCCTGATCAGTTCGCTGGAAGGTTTCGAAGACCTGCCTGAAATCGGCCGTCTGCAATTGCAGGACAACGGCATCCGCCCGGACGACCTGGTGTTCGCCGTCACCGAAGGCGGCGAGACCTCGGCAGTGATCGGCACCGCGCTGGCCGCCGCCGACCAGGCCGGCGCCGACGCGCGCCGCACCTGGTTCGTCTACAACAACCCGGACGACGTGCTGCGCCCGTTCGAGCGCAGCCGCCGCGTGCTGGACGACCCGCGCATCGCCAAGATCCCGCTGCCGACCGGGCCGCAGGCCATCACCGGCTCCACCCGCATGCAGGCCACCACCACCAGCCTGTACGTGCTGGGCGTGGTGCTGGAAGACGCCACCCGCGCGCTGCTGGGCGAAGTGCTGTCGGCCGACGAACTGGCCTCGCTGGGCTTCGGCCAGGCCAGCATCGCCGACCGCCTGCGCGGCTTCGCCGGCCTGCAACGCATCGCCGCCGCGGCCGCGCCCAAGCTGGCCGCATGGACCGACCGCGAAGCCGCCGGCTACGCGGCCGGGCACCGCGCCACCTACCTCGCCACGCGCGCGCTGATGCCGGTGTTCGTGGACGTGACCGAACGCGCACCGACCTTCCGGCTGGCGCCGCTGGACACCGCCGATGCGCCGGAGCGGCGTTCGTGGATCCAGGTGTGGACGCCGGCCGACGACGCGCAGCAGGCATGGCGCGCCCTGCTGCACCGCCCGTTCCACGGGCTGGACAAGGCGCTGTATCTGCCGCCGTTCGAGACCGGCATCCAGGACCCCTACCTGCGCGAAGCCGCACTGCGCGGCCTGTCCAACGCCGGCGACGAACAGCAGGCGCTGTACGACCTGTCGTATTCGCCGGCCAACATGCGCCGCTGCGGGCCGCAGGCGGGCGATACCGGCGCGCTGATCCTGCTGGGCGCGGAAGCCCAGGCCGCGGCCAACCGGCAATGGCTGGAGGCGTTCGCCGCGGCCGGCACGGACCTGGTGCTGGTGTCGGTGTCCGGGCGTCCCCTGCCCGCCGAAGTCCTGCGCGACCTGGCCGCCCTGCCGCGGCCGGTGCCGGTGATCGCGGTGACCGTGCCGCAGCGCGACGCCTTCGAACTCGACCAGACCATCGCGCTGAAGATGCTGCTCAACGCCCACTCCACCGGCGTGATGGCCAAGCTGGGCCGCGTGGTCGGCAACACCATGACCAGCGTGCAGCCGGGCAACCTCAAGCTGATCGGCCGCGCCACCTGGCTGATCCTGTCCCACGTCAACGCCGTGCTGGAAAGCCCCGCGTGGCGCGCCGCCCACGGCACCACCGAACCGCTGTCGTACACCGAGGCCAACGCCGTGCTGTTCGAAGCCATCGAACAGCGGCGCAACGCCCCCGGCGCCTCGGGCCTGCCCGAAGTGGAACTGTCGGTGGTCGCGGTGCTGGAAGCCCTCAAGACCGGCAAACCCGTCGACTGGACCGCCGCAGCCACGCAACTGCGTACCCAGGGCTTGAACGCATATCTGAAGCCTTACGCCCGGGACGCGAAGTGACCGGCTGACCGGCCTTCGCCGCCGCGCATCGCCACGCCCTCCCCTGTAGGAGGGCCTTCAGGCCCGACCCGCCGTGCCGTCAGAGATACCCGGGCGCAAAGCGTCGCGGCTGAAGCCGCTCCTACAGGGAACTGCCGTGATATCCCATGCCCGATTATAGGAGCGACGTCAGTCGCGACCGCACGCTTGGAACGCTCGCCCCGCGGATGGATTACCCGGATAACGCCTCTCGGTGAAAGGGGCCTTATCCGCGCCCATTCGCTTTGATCCGTGTCCCATGTGCTTTGCCCGGGCTTCCGGTCGCGACTGACGTCGCTCCTACAGAGGGCCTAGCGGAGCCTAAGGAAACCGAAGGGCGCCCAATGCTCCGTGTCGTGGGAGCGACGCCAGTCGCGATTACTGCCCGGCGCCCACCATGGATCAACGCGGGCAAGGTACATCAAGACGACACGTTTCACCCACGCCATTCCGCCCTGATCCGCCCCCAATGCCATTGCCCGACTCCTCGGTCCCGTCGGCTTCCGGCAGCCGCATGGCGAAGCAACCGCTCCCGCAGCAGGCAGCCTACGGCCGCTTCGCGCGGGCGAACGCCGCCGCCAGTGCGTTGTCCGGCGGTGGCGCGCTCGGCTTGGCCGGCGCCGGACCGCGGCGTCCGTCGCGCGCCGGGCCGCGTTCCTGTCCGCGTGGCGGGCGCGCATCGCCGCCACGGGCCTCGCGCGGCGCCTGCGGTGCGGGCGCGTCGTCCAGGCGACGGGTCAGCGCGATGCGCTTGCGCGCCACGTCGACCTCCAGCACCTTGACCTTGACGATGTCGCCGGCCTTCACCACTTCGCGCGGGTCCTTCACGTAGCGGTCGGCCAACGCGGAGATGTGGATCAGGCCGTCCTGGTGCACGCCGATGTCGACGAAGGCGCCGAACGCGGCCACGTTGCTCACCACGCCTTCCAGGATCATGCCCTCGCGCAGGTCCTTGATGTCCTCCACGCCGTCGGCGAAGCGCGCGGCCTTGAACTCCGGGCGCGGGTCGCGGCCGGGCTTCTCCAGTTCCTTCAGGATGTCGCGGATGGTCGGCAGGCCGAATCGGGCGTCGGTGTACTGCTCGGCCTTCACGCTGCGCAGGAAGGCGGTGTCGCCGACGATCTGCTTCACCTGCCGGCCGCTGCCGGCGACGATGCGCTCGACCACCGGGTAGGCTTCAGGGTGCACGGACGAGGCGTCCAGCGGTTCGTCGCCGTCGGCGATGCGCAGGAAGCCGGCGCATTGCTCGAACGTCTTCTCGCCCAGCCGCGGCACGCCCAGCAGTGCCTTGCGCGTGCGGAAGGCGCCGTGCTCGTCGCGGAAGCGCACGATGTTCTCGGCCACCGTCGACGACAGGCCCGACACGCGCGTCAGCAGCGCGGCCGAGGCGGTGTTGACGTCCACGCCGACGGCGTTCACGCAGTCCTCCACGCGCGCGTCCAGCGCGCGCGCCAGCCGGAACTGGTCCACGTCGTGCTGGTACTGGCCCACGCCGATGGCTTTCGGTTCGATCTTCACCAGTTCGGCCAGCGGGTCCTGCAGGCGGCGCGCGATGGAGACCGCCCCGCGCAGGCTGACGTCCAGGCCCGGGAATTCCTTCGCCGCGAACTCCGAGGCCGAATACACCGAGGCGCCGGCCTCGCTGACCACGATCTTCTGCAGCTTCAGTTCGGGCGCCTGCTGGATCAGGTCGCCGGCCAGCTTGTCGGTCTCGCGGCTGGCGGTGCCGTTGCCAATGGCGATCAGTTCCACCTGGTGCTTGGCGCACAGCGCGCGCAGCACATGCAGCGATTGATCCCACTGGCGCTTCGGCTCGTGCGGGTAGATGGTGGCGGTGTCGACCAGCTTGCCGGTGTGGTCCACCACCGCGACCTTGACGCCGGTGCGCAGGCCCGGGTCCAGGCCCAGCACGGCCTTCGGCCCGGCCGGTGCGGCCAGCAGCAGGTCCTTGAGGTTGTCGCCGAACACGGCGATAGCCTCGGCCTCGGCCTTCTCGCGGGCCTGGTTGAACAGGTCCAGCAGCAGGTGCATGTGCAGCTTGGCGCGCCAGGTCAGGCGGCAGGCATCGAGCAGCCACTTGTCCGCGGCGCGGTCCTGCGCGGACACGCCGGCATGCACGGCCACGCGACCCTCGGCATGCAAGTGGCCGGCCTCTGCCTCCATGCCCGGGTCGAGGTCGAGCTGCAGGATCTCCTCGCGGCGCGCGCGGAACAGCGCCAGCAGCCGGTGCGAGGGAATCTTCGCCAGCGGTTCGACGTGATCGAAGTAGTCGCGGTACTTGGCGCCCTCGTTCTCCTTGCCCTCGGCGACCTTCGCGCGGATCACGCCGACCTCGTGCATCCACGCGCGCAGTTCGCCGACCAGCGCGGCGCCCTCGCCCCAGCGTTCCATCAGGATCGCGCGCGCGCCGTCGAGCGCGGCCTTGGCGTCGGCGATGCCCTTCTCCACGTCGATGTATACGGCGGCGGCTGCTTCCGGCACCTGCGTGGGATCGGCGAGCAGGCCGTCGGCGAGCGGTTCCAGCCCGGCCTCGCGCGCGATCTGCGCGCGCGTGCGACGCTTGGGCTTGTACGGCAGGTACAGGTCTTCCAGCCGCGCCTTGCTGTCGGCCGCCTCAATGTCGGCGCGCAGTTCGTCGGTCAGCTTGCCCTGCTCGTCGATGCTGGCGAGCACGGCCGCGCGGCGGTCCTCCAGTTCGCGCAGGTAGGTCAGGCGCGTTTCCAGGTTGCGCAGTTGCGTGTCATCCAGGCCGCCGGTGACTTCCTTGCGGTAGCGGGCGATGAAGGGGACGGTGGCGCCTTCGTCCAGCAACGCGATGGCGGCCTTGGCCTGGGCGGGTTGCGCGCCGATCTCGGCGGCGATGGTGGCGGCGATGTGCTGGGCGATCTGGGGATTGCGGTCTTGCATTGCGTCCGTACTGGGAAGCCCGGCGGACCGGGTGGGACGCCGATTGTGGCAACGGACGGCGGCGCTGGAAACGGGTTGACAGCCGGCATTCGGCCGCTCCCGGGATCGCGCAGGGCCGCGGTTGCCACGGTCATGGCCGCGCAAGGAAAACGGGCCGCTTGCGCGGCCCGTTCCGGATGACACCGTGCTGCGCGGTTACGAACGCACCGGCAGCACGCGGATCTCGACGCGGCGGTTGAGCGCGCGGCCGGCGTCGGTGTCGTTGCTCGCCACCGGGTAGCGCTTGCCCATGCCGACGATCTCGAAGCGCTCGCGCTGCACGCCCTGGCCGATCAGGTAGTTGCCCACTGCCGAGGCGCGCTGCTCGGACAGGCGCTGGTTGACCGCGTCCGAGCCGATGCTGTCGGTGTGGCCGCTAACTTCCACGATGGTCTGGTTGTACTCGCGCAGGGTGACGGCGACGTTGTTCAGCGCCGGGTAGAACTGCGACTTCAGGTCGGCCTTGCCGAAATCGAAGGTCACGCCGTCCGGCAGGTTGAGCTTGATGACGTCGCCGTCACGGCTCACGCCGATGCCGGTGCCGGCGGTCTGACGGCGCAGTTCGGCTTCCTGACGGTCCTGGTAGGCGCCGATGGCGCCGCCGGCCAGGCCGCCGACGCCGGCACCGACCAGGGCGCGCTGGCGGCGCTCGGTGGCGTCGCTGCCGCTGAGCAGGCCGGCCACCGCGCCGATGCCGGCGCCGATCAGGGCGCCGCGCTGGGTGCGGTTGGGATCGTTGGGGTCGGAGGTCTGCCCGGTGTAGCTGGCGCAGCCGCCCAGCAGGGTCACGGTCAGCGCGGCCAGCGCGCCGGTCTTCAACATCACGTTCATGCGTCCTCCTTGGGGTGTCGGTACGGGATCGATGCGGGGTGTCCCGTGCCGGCCAGACTACCCAGCCGGATGTGTAGAAAGCGCGAGTCGGGCCCTGTTCATTCAGGTAGCGTCGGGGATCAGCGCCGCCGCGCCGGTCGCGTCCAGGGTCGCGTCCCAGTCGCCCATCAGCGCCAGGTACAGCAGTTTTTCGAACTCCGGGCCGAAGCGGCGGATCACCGCGTCCGGGTCGGGGATCAGCCGGGCGTCGGCGATCAGACCGAAGTGCACGCGGTTGTCGTAGCTCAGGATCGAGATGCCCAGACCGATGGAGCCGGTCTGCGGCACCCAGAACATCATTTCGCGGACACGGCTGCCGCCCATGTAGAGCGGCTGCTGCGGGCCGGGGACGTTGGTGGCCACGGCGGTGGCCTTGCGGCTGAACAGCTCCAGCGCCACCCCTTGCAGGGCCGAGGGCGCCATGCCCAGTGCCGCAAGAAGTCCAAATGCGACAATGGCTTGGCGCGAGTTCTTCAGGTTGTTCATGCACTCGGCCACGCACTCCAGCCGGCGGATCGGGTTGCCCTCGCCGACCGGCAGGTCCAGGAACACCAGGCCGAAATGGTTGCCCAGCTTGCGCGCGTGCTCCAGCGGCCGCAGGTTGACCGGCACGGTGGCGCGCAGGGTGACGCCTTCCAGGGCTTCGCCGCGTTCCAGCAGGTAACCGCGCAGGGCGCCGGCGGCCGCGGCCATCAGCACGTCGTTGACGGTGCAGTCGCAGGCGCGGCCGACCGCCTTCACTTCGTCCAGGTCCAGCGGTTCGGCCCAGGCCACCCGCTTGCTCACGCCCAGCCGGCCGCGCAGCACGGTGGGCGGGTCGTCGGAGAGCGAGAGCGCATGCAGCAGTTCGCGGCCGATCTCGCCGCCCTCCTTCGCCAGCATGGTGGCCAGGGAGGGATCGCGGTACATCTCCATGCCCTTGCCCAGCACCTTGCCGCCGAGCTTCATGTAGCGGTCGATCGCGCCGACCCGGCGCACCACGCCGGCCCCGTCCTGCTTCAGCCAGGCCGAGCGCAGGTCCTTGCCGCTCTCCGGCCGGCGGCTGGTGTCGGTCAGCGACAGCAGCACCTGCACCAGGGCGATGCCGTCGGCATAGCTGTGGTGGATGCGCGCCACCAGCGCCGAGCCGGTGCCGTAGCGCTCGATCAGGTGGAACTGCCAGAGCGGCTTGGTCTTGTCCAGCGGCGTGGACGCCATCTGGCTGACGAAGCGTTCAAGCGCTTTCTTCTCCGAGCGCGGATCGTGCCGGCCCGGCAGCGCGGACAGGCGCACGTGCCAGTCCAGGTCGAAATCCGGATCGGTCGCCCACGAGGCGCCGGCGGGCGTGTCCACCGCCTTTTGCAGGAAGCGCGGATAGGCGAGGAAGCGCCCGGTCACCACCCACTTGAGCCGGTCGAGCGTCATCGGCTCGTCGAACATCAGCACGCCGGTGATCATCATCGGGTTGGTGGGACGGCACATCCGCAACCAGGCGGTATCCACCCGCGACATCGGCTCGCGGCGCGGATGCGGCGGCGCTTTCTTCGTGGCCATGCAGCCCTCCTCTGCCTGCCGGCGAGTGAAGCATGCGCCGGCGAAAGGCGTCAACGCGCCTCAGCCGGCGCTGTTGCGGTAGGCGGCGAGCGCGGCTTCGCGACCCTGTTCCAGGCCGACCACGGGCTGGCGCGGATAGTCCGGCGCCGTCCGCGCCAGCAGTTCCGGCCGCTGCCAGGGCGCGAAGCGCAGCGGCACCGGCAGCGCCGCCAGTTCCGGCACCCAGCGGGCGATGTAGCGGCCCTCGGGATCGAACTTCTGCGCCTGCGTCACCGGATTGAACACGCGGAAATACGGCGCCGCGTCCGCACCGGTGCCCGCGACCCACTGCCAGCCCAGCGTGTTGTTGGCCAGGTCGGCGTCCACCAGCGTGTCCCAGAACCAGCGCGCGCCGTGCAGCCAGTGCAGGCGCAGGTGCTTGGTCAGGTAGCTGGCGGCGATCATGCGCACGCGGTTGTGCATCCAGCCGGTGGCCCACAGTTCGCGCATGCCGGCGTCGACGATGGGCACGCCGGTGCGGCCCTGCCGCCAGGCGCGCAGCAGGGCCGGATCGGGCGCGGCCCAGTCGAAGCGGTCGAAGCGCGGGTTGAGGTTGTGCGTGGCGGTCTGCGGCGCATGGTGCAGCAGGTGCCAGGCGAATTCGCGCCAGCCCAGTTGGCGCAGCAGGCCGTCCACGTCGGCGCCGTTGGCGGCGCTGCGCAGGCGCTGGAGCTCCGCCGCCACGCGCCAGGGCGCGATCTCGCCGAAACGCAGGTGCGGCGACAGCCGCGAAGTGCCGATACGATCCGGACGGTCGCGGTCGCTGCGGTAACCGCGCAGCGCGCCTTCGGCGAACGCCTGCAAGGCATCGCGCGCGCCCTGCTCACCGGGGTCCCAGGTCTCCCAGAAACCGGCGTCCCAGGCCGGCGCGGCGGCCAGGCCGAGCGCGTCGACGCCGGGCCCGTCCAGCGCCATCGGCGCCGGCAGCGCATCGGGCACCGTCCAGGCCGCGGGCAGGTGCCAGCGCGCCTGCGCCGCGCGCCAGAACGGCGTGAACACCCGATACGACTGCCCCTGCTGGGTGGCGACCTCCCAAGGTTCCAGCAACAGGCTGCCGTTGAAGCTTTCCGCATGCACGCCCTGCCCGCGCAGCGCCGCCTTGATCGCCGCATCGCGCGGCTGGGTGGCGGGCTCGTACTTGCGGTTCCAGAAGACCGCGCTCGCGCCGGTCTCCCGCAGCAGCGCCGGCAACGCCTGCGCCGTCGGCCCCGCGCGGACGGTCAACCGCGACCCGCGACGCCGCAGCGAGGCATCGAGCGCGTGCAGCGAACGGTGCAGCCAGGCGCGCGACGCCGCGCCCGGCGCCCATTCGCCCTCTTCCTCCGGCGCATGCACGTACACCGGCACGGGAACGAAGCCGCCCTCCAGCGCGGCGCGCAGGGCCGGGTTGTCGTCCAGCCGGAGGTCGTGCCGGAACCAGATGAGCGCGCATCGCATGGAGCGGTCCTTGCGCAGAAGAAACCGGAACGGCGGCGGCGGCCTACTCGAAGCTTCCCACCGCGTCGTGGGCCAGGTTGTCGAAGCGGGTGTATTCGCCGAAGAACTTGAGCTTGCACGAGCCGGTCGGGCCCGAACGCTGCTTGCCGATGATGATCTCGGCCAGTCCCTTGTCCGGCGAGGTTTCCTTGTTGTAGTAGTCGTCGCGGTAGATGAAGACGATCATGTCCGCGTCCTGCTCGATGGCGCCGGACTCGCGCAGGTCGGCCATCACCGGGCGCTTGTCGGTGCGGGTTTCCAGCGAGCGGTTGAGCTGCGAAAGCGCGATCACCGGCACGTTCAGTTCCTTGGCCAGGCCCTTCAGCGAGCGCGAGATCTCGGAGATCTCGGTGGCGCGGTTCTCGCTGTTGCCGGGCACCGACATGAGCTGCAGGTAGTCGATGACGATCAGGCCCAGGTCGTGCTCGCGCTTGAGCCGGCGCGCCTTGGAGCGCAGCACCTCCGGCGACAGGCCGGGGGTGTCGTCGATGAAGATCTTGGTCTCCTTCAGCATGCGGATGGCGCCGGTCACACGGCTCCAGTCCTCGTCCTCCAACTGGCCGGTGCGCAAGCGGGTGGCGTTGACGCGGCCGTTGGAGGAGATCAGGCGCAGGGCGAGCTGCGCGGCCGACATTTCCATCGAGAACACCGCCACCGCCTTCTTCGACTTGATGGCGGCGAACTCGGCGATGTTCAGCGCGAAGGTGGTCTTGCCCATCGCCGGGCGCGCGGCCAGGATGATCAGGTCGGTGGGCTGCAGGCCGGCCGTCATCATGTCGAACTCGGTGTAGCCGGTGGGCAGGCCGGTGACGTTGCCGCCGTTCTCGAAGCGGTTCTGAAGGACCTCGAAGGCGTCCTTCAGCGCGCTGTTCATGCCCACGAAGTCGGTGCGCCCGCGCGCGCCGGCCTCGGCGATCGCGAACACCTTCTGCTCGGCCACCGCCAGCAGCTCGCCGCTCTCCTTGCCCTCGGGCTGGAAGGCGTCGTTGACGATCCCGGTGCCGACCTCGATCAGTTGGCGCATCACCGCCTTGTCGCGCACGATCTCGGCGTAGGCGGTGATGTTGGCGGCCGAGGGCGTGGTGCTGGCCAGTTCGATCAGGTAGGCGCCGCCGGCGACCAGTTCCATCTGTCCCTGCGACTCGAACCACTCGCCCAGGGTCACCGCATCGAACGGCCGGTTCCGTTCGGCCAGTTCGCCGATGGCGCGGTAGATCAACTGGTGGTCGCGACGATAGAAGTCGTTGGGCGTCAGCTTGTCGTTGACGCGGTCGTAGGCTTCCGGCGCCAGCATCAGCCCGCCCAGCACCGCCTGCTCGGCCTCGGTGGAGTGCGGCGGCACCCGCAACTGCTCGATGCGGGCGTCGTGCGGGTCGAGGCGGAAACCGGAACGTGCGGACATGGGCGTGGACAACCTGGGGGAAGACCGGACCGGTCATGCTAGGCGTCCTGCCTGTGGGCTCGCGATGGAACAAGCTGTGGATAACCGTCGGCAGCCTGCGCGGTTTGCGTCTCAGGGGGCGAGATCGGGGCGAGACGGGGAAAGATTGGATGGTTTGGGCGTGGACCGGCGTGAAGGGGTCGGGCACTACGGGAGTTGGCCGCGTTTCTTCGTTGCTGTGGGAAGGGGCTTCGTCAGTCCGCGTCGCGATGGATTGCGGGCATTGCAGATGAGGGAAGTTGTCGCGGCGCGTGTGGGGGCGAATTGCCCTGGCGCATGCGGGGTCCGTTGTCGGGGCTGAAGCCCCTCCTACAGGGGGCACCGACAGGAACGCTGCCTGTCTGTTGCGCGTGGAGCGCGTGCTGTGGAGCGCGTGCTCCGGAAACAACGAAGGCGCCTTGCGGCGCCTTCGCGGCATCCGGCAGGACGGCCCGGATCAGGCTTCGGCTTCGACCACGACCTTGATGGCGGCCTGCACGTCGGCGTGCAGCTTGGCCACCAGCTCGTACTCGCCGATGTTGCGCAGCGCGCCTTCGCCCATGATGACCTCGCTCTTTTCCAGCGGCATGCCGGCGGCGGTGAAGGCGTCGGCGATGTCGCGCGGGCCGACCGAGCCGAACAGCTTGCCTTCGGTGGAGGCGTTGGCCTTGATGGTCACGCTGGCGCCTTCCAGCTTGGCGGCGCGGGCTTCGGCGTCGTCGTGCACGGACTTGGCCTTGGCCTCGTACTCGGCGCGCTTGGCCTCGAACTCGGCGATGTTGGCGGCGGTGGCCGGCACGGCCTTGCCCTGCGGCACCAGGTAGTTGCGGCCGTAGCCGGGCTTCACATTGACCTTGTCGCCCAGGACGCCGAGGTTGGTGACTTTCTGCAGGAGGATCAGTTCCATGGGGTTTCTCCGTATTCGTTAGCGACGGCCGGGCCGCCGCAACGGTTGCTGTCCGAATGGACGGTGGATGGCGGGGCGGGCAAGGCGGTCGGTCGCCCGCTGTGCGGGCCGCAAGGAGTCAAGGCGGCGCTGGCCTTCCCGACTCCCCGCAGGCGGCAACGCCGCCGGCCTATCCCTCGCCCGCCCGTCTGCTCAGACGTCGTGGTTGTCCGTGTACGGGATCAGCGCCAGGTAACGGGCGCGCTTGACCGCCGTGGCCAACTGGCGCTGGTAGCGGGACTTGGTGCCGGTGACGCGGCTCGGCACGATCTTGCCGGTCTCGGTCAGATACTGGCGCAGGGTGTTGAGATCCTTGTAGTCGATCTCCTTCACGCCCTCGGCCGTGAACTTGCAGAACTTGCGGCGACGGAAGAACTTGGACATGGGTGTGCTCCTCAGGCGGCTTCGGCGTTGTCGGAATCGTTCGAGGCGTTGGTGGCCTCGCCTTCTTCGTCGTCACGGCGGCGGCGCTCGCCACGCTCGGGCTTGTCGCCCTTCTCGTCCTTGTTCTTCATGATCAGGGACTGCTCGGTGTCCGGGCCGTCGCGCTTGATGACCAGGTTGCGCAGCACCGCGTCGTTGAAGCGGAAGCTCTCGACCAGCTCGCTCAGCACGGCCTGGTCGGCCTCGATATTGAGCAGCACGTAGTGGGCCTTCACCAGATTCTGGATCGGGTAGGCCAACTGGCGGCGGCCCCAGTCTTCCAGGCGGTGGATCTTGCCGTTGCCACCCTCGATCAGCGCCTTGTAGCGCTCGATCATGGCCGGCACCTGCTCGCTCTGGTCCGGATGGACCAGGAACACGATTTCATAGTGACGCATCGTCGTTTACCTTTCGGATGTTGGACCCGGCCAAGGATCGCCCGGCCGGGCTGGACAGCTCCCCGTCCGCCCTGTGAGGAGCGCGGTGGAGCAAGGAACCCGGCGGCAGCGAGCCGTCGGGAGCCGGAAATTATGGCAGTTCAGGGACTTAGGGGCAAGCCGGGCCGAAATCGCCCGCCTTCGGGGCGGCCCGGAGCGGCGCCGGGCCGTGCCGGCACGGTTCAGGCCAGGTCGGCAGCGGTGGTGAAGCTCTCGCCGCAGCCGCATTCGGCGGTGGCATTGGGGTTCCTGAAGACGAAGGTCTCGGACAGGCCCTGTTTGGCGAAGTCGATCTCGGTGCCGTCCACCAGCGGCAGGCTGTCCGCGTCCACGTAGATGCGCACGCCGCCGAACTCGAACACCGTGTCGTCCTCGCGCTGCTCGCGGGCCAGGTCGGCCACGTGGCCCCAGCCCGAGCAGCCGGTGCGGGCGACGCCGAACCGCAGGCCGAGCGCGTCCGGCGCCTGCGCGACGAAGCGCTGCACGCGTTCCAGGGCGACGGGGGTGAGGGTGATGGCCATGTTCATGCCTCCGGCGTAGGCGGCGATTATAGCTTCCGCGGCGCCGCGTTCCGGCGGCCGCTCTTGTAAACTCCGCGTTCCATCCATGTAGTCAGATACCGAAGGATTCAAGCCATGACGGTGGTGAGCGTCGAACATGCGCTGGCGGGCAAGCTCCCGGCCGGCGGCGAGGTCACGGTGCGCGGCTGGGTGCGCACGCGGCGCGATTCCAAGGCGGGCCTGTCCTTCGTCAACGTCAGCGACGGTTCCTGCTTCGCCCCGATCCAGGTGGTGGCGCCGGACACGCTGCCGAACTACGAATCCGAGGTGAAGCACCTGACCACCGGCTGCGCGGTCGTCGCCACCGGCACGCTGGTGGCTTCGCAGGGCCAGGGCCAGAGCTTCGAGATCCAGGCCGCGTCCATCGAGGTGGTCGGCTGGGTGGAGGACCCGCTCACCTACCCCATGCAGCCCAAGCAGCATTCGCTGGAATACCTGCGCGAGTTCGCCCACCTGCGCCCGCGCACCAACCTGTTCGGCGCGGTCACCCGCATCCGCCACTGCCTGGCGCAGGCCGTGCACCGCTTCTTCCACGAGCGCGGTTTCTACTGGATCAGCACGCCCATCATCACCACCTCCGACGCCGAGGGCGCCGGGCAGATGTTCCGCGTGTCCACGCTGGACCTGGCCAACCTGCCGCGCGGCAAGGACGGCACGGTGGATTTCTCGCGCGACTTCTTCGGCAAGGAGACCTTTCTGACCGTCTCCGGCCAGCTCAACGTGGAGGCGTACTGCCTCAGCCTGAGCAAGGTCTACACTTTCGGGCCGACCTTCCGTGCCGAGAACAGCAACACCACGCGCCACCTGGCCGAGTTCTGGATGATCGAACCGGAGATCGCCTTCGCCGACCTGGCCGCCGACGCCGACCTGGCCGAGGATTTCCTGAAATATCTGTTCCGAGCGGTGCTGGACGAGCGCGGCGACGACATGGCCTTCATCGCCGAGCGCGTGCAGAAGGACGCGGTGACCCGGCTGGAGTCGTTCATCAACGCGCCGTTCGAGCGCATCGACTACACCGACGCCATCGGCCTGCTGCAGAAGTCGGGGAAGCAGTTCGACTTCCCGGTCGAATGGGGCCTGGACCTGCAGACCGAGCACGAGCGTTGGCTGACCGAGGAGCACGTCGGCCGCCCGGTCGTGGTGATGAACTACCCCGAGCACATCAAGGCGTTCTACATGCGCCTGAATGACGACGAAAAGACCGTCGCCGCGATGGACGTGCTGGCACCGGGCATCGGCGAGATCATCGGCGGCAGCCAGCGCGAGGAGCGCCTGGACGTGCTGGACGCGCGCATGGCGCAGTTCGGCCTGGACCCGGCGCACTACGGCTGGTACCGCGACTTCCGCCGCTACGGCACGGTGCCGCACGCCGGCTTCGGCCTGGGTTTCGAGCGGCTGGTGGTGTACGTGTGCGGGCTGTCGAACATCCGCGACGCCATCCCCTATCCGCGCGCACCGGGCAGCGCGGAGTTCTGAAAACACCGTCGTTCCGGCAACGCCGGAATCCGGGCCTCTTCGCAGTCGTAGCGCAGAAGCGGCATGGATCCCGGTTTCCGCCGGGGCGACGGGACGTTATCTGGAGTGACATGCGGTGATCCTGTTCTTCGCGCTCTGCTTCGTCGGCGTCGCCATCGCCGGGTTCTGCGCCTTCGTGATCTTCTGGCCGCTGACGCTGGTGCACGTGCGCGACCGCCACGCCGCGCTGGGCGCGCAATGGGGCGAAGGCGCGTTCCTCCGGCCGGCGGCGCTGCGCTGGCTGTTGGCCGGCGGCTACCGGCGGATCGCGGACGCCTCGCTGTCCGGGCTGGCGACGCCGGCGCGCATCTCGCTGTACGTGATCTTCTTCGGCCTGGCGATGGCGGGCCTGTTGTGGCTGTGGTCGGAGGCGATGGGATGAATCCGCACATGCGCGAAGACTGGTACCTGGCCTCGCTGGGCCGCACGCTGATCTGGGCGCGCCTGCGCGTGCTGGAGGCCGGCACCGCCGAGGTGCTGGACAGCGACGGCAACACCCTGCCCTACGACAGCGAGGACAGCGCCCGCGCGGCGCTGTTCGACGCCGAGTTCGTGGCCTGGGACGGCCTGGACGAAGAGGACGCACTGGCGCGCGGCTTCGCCCTGCACGAGGTCGCGCCGCCCTCGGCCGGGAGCGACGAAGCGCTGCGCCCGCTGATGGTGCAGGCGCTGGGCACGCGCGCCTGACCGCCGCTGGCCGATGTACACGCCGCGCGCCTTCGCCGAGACCGACCTGGCCGCACTGGACCGGCTGCTGGCCCGCGACGCCTTCGTCACCCTGGTGACGGCGGACGCCGGCGGCCTGCCCTTCGCCACCCACCTGCCCGTGCTGTATTCACGCAATGGCGAGCGCGTGCTGGTCGAGGGACACTGGGCGCGGCCCAATCCGCAGGCGGGCCACGCCGGTCCGGCCCTGCTGATCGTGCACGGCCCGCACGCCTACGTCTCGCCCAACTGGTATCCGGACAAGGAGGAGGCCGCGCGCGTGCCCACCTGGAACTACGCGGTGGCGCACCTGTACGGCACGCTGGAGGCCACCGAGGACACCGCGGCGCTGGCCGACATCGTCGACCGCCTCAGCCAGGCCCACGAAGCGCGCGTGGGTAGCGATTGGCGCTTCGAGCACGGCCGCGAGGACCATGTGCGGCAATTGCGCGGCATCGTCGGCTTCCGCTTCAGCGCCGAGCGCATCGAGCTGAAATTCAAGCTCAACCAGAACCACCCCGCCGCCAACGTGCACGGCGTCGCCGCCGGACTGCAACAACTCGGCGGCGAAGACAACGCCGAGATCGCCGCCCTCATGCTCGACCGCCTCTCGCGGCGCCCTTCCCCGTAGGAGCGGCTTCCGCCGCGACCGCGGACGCGAAGAAGCCTTTGGGCCACGGATTGGCGCGGATCAACGCGGATAAGGCGAAATCAGCTCCCTCAGAGCTTTTATCCGTGTCATCTGCGTTCATCCGCGTTGATCCGCGTCTCCCCGCTCTTCAGCCGTGCGGTCGCGGCGGAAGCCGCTCCTACGGGGGTTGGCTTAGACTTTGCGCGTCGAGATCGGTGGAGGCGCACGAATGGACCTGAACCTGGCCGGGCGGCATGCGCTGGTGTGCGGTGCTTCCGAAGGCATCGGCCGTGCGGCCGCGCATGAACTGGCGTTGCTGGGCGCCGACGTCACCGTGCTGGCGCGGCGCGGCGACGTGCTGGCCGCGGTCGCCGATGCCCTGCCCCGGGTCGCCGAGGACCAGCGCCACGGCTGGCGTGCGGCCGACATGGCCGACCACGCCGCGCTGCGGCAGTCGGCGGAAACACTGGCTGAGCAGCATCCGGTCCACATCCTGGTCAACAACACCGGCGGGCCGCCGGGCGGGCGCGCCATCGACGCCGACGCCGCCGACTATCTGGCCGCGTTCCAGCGCCACCTGCTGGCCAACCAGGCGCTGGCGCAGGCGCTGGTGCCCGGCATGAGCGCGGCCGGCTGGGGCCGCATCGTCAACGTCGTCTCCACCTCGGTGCGCGAGCCCATCGCCAACCTCGGCGTCTCCAACGCCGTGCGCGGCGCCGTGGCCGGCTGGGCCAAGACCCTGTCCCGGGAACTGGCCGGCGACGGCATCACCGTCAACAACGTGCTGCCCGGCTACACCCGCACCGGGCGGCTGGAACAGATCCTGCGCGACCGCGTGCAGGCCAGCGGCAGGGACGAAGCGGCCGTCGCCGCGGCCATGCTCGCCAGCGTGCCGGCCGGGCGCTTCGCCGAGCCCACCGAAATCGCCGCCGCCATCGCCTTCCTGGCCTCGCCGGCGGCGGCCTACGTCAACGGCGTCAGCCTGGCGGTCGACGGCGGCCGCATGCAGTCCATCTGAGCCGCACGGAGCCTCTTGCCAATGCGGGTAAGCTAACGGCATGGAACGCTTCAGCCATTTCATCGACGGCGAACCGCGCCCGGGCACCGGCTGGCTGCCGGTCCACGCGCCGGCCACCGGCGAGGTCTATGCCGAAGTCGCCGCCGGCGGCGAACCCGAAGTGCGGCAGGCGGTGGACGCCGCCGTCGCGGCCTTCCCGGCCTGGTCCTCGCTGCCCGCCTCCGCCCGTGCACGCTGGCTGGAGAAACTGGCCGAAGCGCTGGAACGCGAAGCCGATGCCTTCGCCGCAGCCGAATCGCAAGACGCCGGCAAGCCGCTGGCGCTGGCCGGCGGCATCGAGATCCCGCGCGCGGTGGCCAACCTGCGCTTCTTCGCCCATGCCGCCACCCAGTTCGCCAGCGAGTCGCACCACGGCGAAGCCGGGCTCAACTACACGCTGCGTGCGCCGCTGGGCGTGGTCGCCGCGATCTCGCCCTGGAACCTGCCGCTGTACCTGCTGACCTGGAAGATCGCGCCCGCGCTGGCCGCCGGCAACACCGTGGTCGCCAAGCCCTCCGAGGTCACTCCCGCCACCGCCAGCCTGTTCGGCGAACTGGTGGCGCGCACCGGCTTCCCGCGCGGCGTGCTCAACATCGTGCACGGCACCGGCATGGCGGCGGGCGAACCGCTGGTGCTGCACCCGGCGGTCAAGGCCGTGTCCTTCACCGGCAGCACGCTGGTCGGCCGCCGCATCGCCGCGCTGGCCGGTCCGCAACTGAAGAAGGTCTCGCTGGAACTGGGCGGCAAGAACGCCACCCTGGTGTTCGCCGACAGCGACTGGCGCGCGCACATGGACACCCTGCTGCGCTCGGCCTTCCAGAACAGCGGGCAGATCTGCCTGTGCGGCTCGCGCCTGCTGGTACAGCAGGCCGTGTACGACGAATTCCGCGACGCCCTGCTGGCGCGCGCCCGCGAACTGCAGGCCGGCCCGCTCGACGATCCGGCGACCCGGCTCGGCCCGCTGGTCTCGCGTGCGCAGTACGACAAAGTGCTGGTCTGCATCGAGCGCGCACGCAACGAGGGCGGCCGCATCCTGCTGGGCGGTCACGCGCTTGACCGCCCGGGCTGGTACGTCGCGCCCACCGTGATCGAAGGGCTGGGGCCGGAGGCGAGCACCAACCGCGAGGAAATCTTCGGGCCGGTGGTCACCCTGCAGCCGTTCGAGGACGAGGCGCACGCGCTGGCGCTGGCCAACGCCGGCGAATACGGGCTGGCAGCCAGCGTCTGGACGCGCGACCTGGACCGCGCCCACCGCTTGGCCGCGCAGGTGCGCGCCGGCGTGGTCTGGATCAACACCTGGATGATGCGCGACCTGCGCACGCCCTTCGGCGGCACCGGTGCTTCCGGCACCGGCCGCGAGGGCGGGCTGGAGGCGATGCGCTTCTTCACCGAACCCAAGAACGTCTGCGTGGCGTTGCGCTGAGGACGAAGCCCCCGAATGAACCCACCGACCGAACTGGAACGACTGCTGCAGAACAACCGCGACTGGGCCGAGCGCATCCGCCGTGAGGACCCGGGCTTCTTCAAGCGCCTGTCGCAGCAGCAGTCGCCGCGCTACCTGTGGATCGGCTGCTCCGATTCGCGCGTGCCCGCCAACCAGATCCTGGGGCTGGACCCGGGCGAGGTGTTCGTCCACCGCAACATCGCCAACGTGATGTCGCACGGCGACCTCAACGCGCTGTCGGTGATCCAGTTCGCGGTGGACATCCTGCAGGTGGAGCACATCCTGCTGGTCGGCCACTACGGCTGCGGCGGCGTGCACGCGGCGATGACCGGCGCGCGCGTGGGCCTGGCCGACAACTGGCTGCGCCACGTCGGCGACGTGGCGCAGAAGCACGCCGCGCTGCTGGAACAGGTGGACACCGAATCGCTGCGGCACGCGCGGCTGTGCGAGCTGAACGTCATCGAGCAGGTCGTCAACGTCTGCCAGACCACCGTGGTCGGCGACGCCTGGGCGCGCGGGCAGCCGCTGGCGGTGCACGGCTGGGTCTACAGCCTGTTCGACGGCCGCGTGCGCGAACTGGGCATGAGCGTGGCCGGCGCCGACGAACTGCAACCGGCCTACCGCCGCGCCCTGGCCGGCGTCCCGACCAAGGGCAAGCGCGATGAATGACAGCGTGCAGGCGACGGGCGCGCCGCCCCCGGTCGGGCACTACCCGCATGCGCGCCGCGTGGGCGGTCTGCTGTTCCTGTCCGGGATCGGCCCGCGCGACCCCGCCAGCAACGCCATCCCCGCCGGCATCGAGGCGCAGGCGCATGCCGTGTTCGCCAACGTGCGCGCCGTGCTGGCGGCCAGCGGCGCGCGCTGGGAGGACCTGGTGGACGTGACCGTCTACCTCACCGACATGGCCGGCGACTTCGCCGCCTACAACCGGGTATGGGCCGAGCATTTCCCCGATGCCGCGCGGGCGCCCTGCCGCACCACGCTGGGCATCACCGCGCTGCCCACGCCCATCGCCATCGAACTGAAGTGCATCGCCGAGATGAAGTCCCCTCTGCCGCCCGCGGGAGAGGGCTGAGCGGAAGGCCGGACGGCCCCCCTTGCCTGCCCTCGCCCGCCGCGGCGAGGAGGAGAAACGCCATGCTGCCCCATCCGCTCAACCTGCAGGCCTGGATCGAGGAACACCGCCACCTGCTCAAGCCGCCGGTCGGCAACAAGTGCATCTACGCCGGCGACTTCATCGTCATGGTGGTCGGCGGCCCCAACGCGCGCACCGACTACCACTACGACGAAGGCCCGGAGTGGTTCTACCAACTGGAGGGCGAGATGGTGCTGCGCATCCAGGAGGACTGCGCCGTGCGCGACATCCCCCTGCGCGCCGGCGAAATCTTCCTGCTGCCGCCACGCGTGCCGCATTCGCCGCAGCGCATGCCCGGCTCGATCGGGCTGGTGATCGAACGCAGGCGCCTGCCTCACGAGCAGGACGGACTGCTGTGGTTCTGCGAGCGCTGCAACCACAAGCTGTACGAGGAATACTTCCCGTTGAAGAACATCGAGACGGACTTTCCGCCGGTCTTCGAGCGCTTCTACGCCTCGCGCGAGCGCCGCACCTGCGGCGCCTGCGGCCACCTGAACCCGGCCCCGGACCGGTACGTGATGCCGGATACCTGACCCGTCGCTGTAGGAGGGGCTTCAGCCCGCGCCCGGGCGCTGAACCATCGCCCCTGCGTGTCCAGGCCGTGCGGTCGAGGCTAAGCCCCTCCTACAAGAGTCTGTCTTGCGGCGCGTCGTGCCCGCCGTCCGTCGGCTCGGATAAACTCGGCCGATGCTGAAGATCGACACCCATGCGCACTTCCTGCCCCGCGACTGGCCCGACCTGGCGGCCAAGTACGGGGACCTGCGCTTCCCGGTGATCCATCACGGCGACGACGGCCGCCACCGCATCTACAAGGACGGCAAGTTCTTCCGCGAGATCTGGCCCAAGACCTGGGACCCGGAGGAGCGCATCGCTGACTACGCCCGCTTCGGCGTGCAGGTGCAGGTCATCAGCACGGTGCCGGTGATGTTCAGCTACTGGGCCCGGCCGCACCATGCGCTGGAACTGCACCAGGCGCTCAATGACCACACCGCCGCGGCGTGCCGCGACTACCCGCGCCACTACGCCGGCATCGGCACGGTGCCGCTGCAGTCGTCGCGGCTGGCAGTGCAGGAACTGGAGCGCTGCATGGACCAGCTCGGCCTGCAGGGCGTGCAGATCGGCAGCCACGTCAACGACTGGAACCTGGACGCGCCGGAGCTGTTCGAGTTCTTCCAGGCCGCCAGCGAACTGGGCGCCGCCCTCCTGGTGCATCCCTGGGACATGATGGGCGCGGCCTCGATGCCGAAGTACTGGCTGCCGTGGCTGGTCGGCATGCCGGCCGAGCAGTCGCGCGCCGCCTGCTGCCTGATCTTCGGCGGCGTGCTGGAACGGCTGCCGCAACTGAAGGTCTGCTTCGCCCATGGCGGCGGCAGCTTTCCCTACACCATCGGCCGGATCGAGCACGGCTTCCACATGCGCCCGGACCTGGTGGCCACCGACAACCCGCGCAACCCGCGCGAATACCTGGGCCGGGTGTATTTCGATTCCTGGGTGGCCGACCCGCGCGCGCTGCGCTACCTGCTGGACACGGTAGGCCACGAGCGGGTGATGCTGGGCACCGACTATCCGTTCCCGCTGGGCGAACAGGAGCCCGGCGCCGGCATCGCCGCGCTGGGCCTGGACGAAGCCCGCCAGGCGCGCCTCTACCACGGCACCGCACTGGAATGGCTGGGCCTGCCGGCTTCGAGGTTCGCCTGATGGCTGCCGCAGCTTGCAGGAGCGACGTCAGTCGCGACCGCACGCCCCGCTGCACCGGGAATCTCGTACACACAGCCGTCATCGAAATCCGCTCCATCCGGCATTGCAGCATCTTCCGCTTCACGGTCGCGACTGACGTCGCTCCTACGGAAAGCACCTGCAAGACAACCCACCGATCCTTCGCAAGCCACGCTCCATGACCGACCTGCTGTCCCGCACCCACGTCATCGCCCTCGACTCCGCCGATCCGCTGCGGCCGCTGCGCAACGAGTTCCTCATCCCGCGCCACAAGCACAACGACCAGATCTACTTCTGCGGCAATTCGCTGGGCCTGCAACCGCGCGCGGCGCGCACGCACGTGAACGAAGTGCTGGAAAAGTGGGCGAACGAGGCGGTGGAGGGCCACTTCACCGGCAACGCACAGTGGATGACCTACCACGAACTGGTGCGCGATCCACTGGCGCGCGTGGTCGGCGCGCAGCCCGCGGAAGTGGTGGCGATGAACACGCTCACCGCCAACCTGCACCTGATGATGGTCAGCTTCTACCGGCCCACGCGCGAGCGGCCGGCGATCCTGATGGAGGCCGGCGCGTTCCCGTCCGACCGGCACGCGATGGAATCGCAGGTGCGCTTCCACGGCTTCGACCCGGCCACCGACCTGATCGAGGTGGAACCGGACCAGCCCGACGGCACGCTGTCGATGGCGGCGATCGAGCGCGCCATCGCCGAGCACGGCCCGCGCCTGGCGCTGGTGCTGTGGCCCGGCATCCAGTACCGCACCGGCCAGGCCTTCGACCTGGCCGAGATCGCGCGGCTGGGCCACGCTCAGGGCGCCGTGGTCGGCTTCGACCTGGCGCACGCGGCGGGCAACCTGCCGCTGCGACTGCACGACAGCGGCGCCGACTTCGCCGTGTGGTGCCATTACAAGTACCTCAACGCCGGCCCCGGCGCGGTGGCCGGTTGCTTCGTGCACGAACGCCACGCGCGCACCGACCGCCCGCGCTTCGCCGGCTGGTGGGGCCACGAGAAGGAGAGCCGCTTCCGCATGGGCCCGGACTTTTCGCCCACGCCCGGCGCGGACGGCTGGCAGTTGAGCAATCCGCCGATCCTGTCGCTGGCGCCGCTGCGCGCGTCGCTGGACCTGTTCGACAAGGCCGGCGGCATGCAGGCCGTGCGCGCCAAGTCGCTGAAGCTGACCGGCCTGCTGGAAGCGCTGATCCGCACGCGGCTGGCCGACGTGCTGCACATCGTCACGCCGCCGGACCCGGCGCAGCGCGGCGCGCAGTTGTCGCTGCGCGTGGCCGGCGGCCGCGAACGCGGACGCGAACTGTTCGAATACCTGCTGTCGGTCGGCACCGTCGGCGACTGGCGCGAGCCGGACGTGATCCGCATCTCCCCCGCTCCGCTGTACAACCGCTACATGGACGTGTACCGCTTCGTCGAGGAAGTGGAGACGTGGCGCGGATTCTGACCCTCTTCCCGCGCAAGGACACCGCCAGTTTCACAAAGGCGGGAGCCCGGCGGCTTCTCCATGCGACGGACGCTTGTGGACTGGCGACCCGCCACCTGCATCCTGGCCAGCCGGCGCAACGGCACGCTCCCGCACTCGCGTCGCCGGCGATCGCGCGGGAGAAGCCGCCCAAGCGTGGGAAAGGGCATGGATAATCCTGCCGTTCGAGGAATCCACCCCTTGCCGGAACGACCTTTGGCCCGCGATGACAGGCCAGAGCCAAGCCACTGGACTCCCGCCTGCGCGGGGATGACGGATCACTGCATTGGACACTGACGACACCCGCTCTCTCACCATCATCGGTGCCGGCCTGGCCGGCGCGCTGCTGGCCACGCTGCTGGCGCGCGCGGGCTCGCGCGTGGACGTGTACGAGAAGCGTGGCGATCCGCGCGTGCAGGGCTATGCGGGCGGGCGCTCGATCAACCTGGCGCTGACCGAGCGCGGGCGCCATGCGCTGCGGATGGCCGATGCCGACGACGCGGTGATGCGGCAGGCGGTGATGATGCGCGGGCGCATGGTGCATGCGCTGGACGGTCGAGTGGAATTACAACGCTACGGGCGCGACGACAGCGAAGTCATCTGGTCAGTGCACCGCGGCGACCTCAACATCACCCTGCTCGGGCTGGCCGAACGGGCCGGCGCGCGGCTGCACTTCCATCGCCGGCTGGACGACGTGGATTTCGCTTCCGGGTGCGCGCGCTTCGCCGACGACCGCGACGGCAGCCTGCACGAGACCGCCTTCGTCGCCCTGGTCGGCGCCGACGGCGCCGGCTCCTCGCTGCGCGCGGCCATGCTGCGGCGGGAGGACCTGGGCGAACGCACCGAGTTCCTCGACCACGCCTACAAGGAACTGGAAATCCCGCCGGCCGCCGACGGCGGCTTCATGATGGAACCTAACGCACTGCACATCTGGCCGCGCGGGCACTACATGTGCATCGCCCTGCCCAACGACGAACGCACCTTCACCGTCACCCTGTTTCTGCCCAATGAGGGTGACCCCAGCTTCGCCAGCGTGCGCAGCGGCGCCGACGCACGGGCGCTGTTCCTGCGCGACTTCCCCGACGCCGTGCCGCTGATCCCGCAACTGGAACACGACTGGGAAGCCAATCCCACCGGCCTGCTCGCCACGCTGTACCTGGACCGCTGGCACCTGGGCGGCCAGGCCGTACTGCTGGGCGACGCCGCGCACGCGATGGTGCCCTTCCACGGCCAGGGCATGAACTGCGCCTTCGAGGACTGCGTGTCGCTGGCCCGGCACCTGCAGGAAACCGGCGACACCGCCGCCGCGTTCGCCGCCTTCGAGGCCGAGCGCAAGCCCAATGCGCGGGCGATCCAGGCGATGGCGCTGGAGAACTACGTGGAGATGCGCGACAAGGTGGACGACCGCGGCTTCCTGCTCCAGCGCGAGCTGGAACTGGCCTTGCAGCAGCGCCACCCCGGCCGCTTCGTGCCGCACTACGCCATGGTCAGCTTCATGCGCATCCCGTATGCGCTGGCGCAAGCGCGCAGCGACATCCAGCGCGACCTGCTGGTCCGCCATACCCGGGGGCGCGACGGACTCGACGCCATCGACTGGACCGCGGTCGACGCCGACGTGCACGCCCGGCTGCCGGTGCTGGAGGATGCGCCGCGATGAGCGCCAGCGGCGCCCTCCCGCGCATGCGCCCCATCCCAGGCGGGTCGTGCCCGACGCTTCGCCACGCCATCCGCCGTCGATGACCCGCCGACCGCAGAGCGAACCCATGTCCGCCAGCTTCCTCTTCTACGATCTCGAGACCTTCGGCGCCGACCCGCGCCGTTCGCGCATCGCGCAGTTCGCGGCGGTGCGCACCACGCCGGCGCTGGACATCATGGACGAGCCGGTGAGCTTCTTCGTACAGCCGGCCGACGACCTGCTGCCCTCGCCCACTGCCACCCTGATCACCGGCATCACTCCGCAGCAGGCGCTGCGCGAAGGCGTCAACGAGGCCGAAGCCTTCGCCCGCATTGCCGACGAGATGAGCCGCCCGGAGACCTGCACGCTGGGCTACAACAGCCTGCGCTTCGACGACGAATTCGTGCGCCACGGGCTGTTCCGCAATTTCCACGAGCCCTACGAGCGCGAATGGCGCGGTGGCAATTCGCGCTGGGACCTGCTGGACGCCATGCGGCTGATGCACGCGCTGCGGCCGGACGGGATCGCCTGGCCGGTGCGCGAGGACGGCGCCACCTCGTTCCGCCTGGAGCATCTCGCATCGGCCAACGGCGTGCGCCAAGGCGACGCGCACGAGGCGCTCTCGGACGTGCTGGCCACCATCGGCCTGGCGCGGCGGATGCGGCAGGCGCAGCCGCGGCTGTGGGACTACGCGCTGCAACTGCGCGACAAGCGCTTCGCCGCGCGGCTGCTGGACACCTTGGCGATGCAGCCGGTACTGCACGTGTCGCAGCGCTATCCGGCCAGCCGCCTGTGCGCGGCGCCGGTTCTGCCGCTGGCGCGCCATCCGCGCTACGACAACCGGGTGATCGTGTACGACCTGGAAACCGGACCGGACGGCCTGCTCTCGCTGTCTGCCGGCGACATCGCCGATCGCCTCTACACTCCGGCCGCCGACCTGCCCGAAGGCGAGCAGCGCGTGCCGCTGAAGGAAGTGCACCTGAACAAGGCACCGGCGCTGGTGGCCTGGAATCACCTGCGGCCCGCCGACCTGGAACGCCTGTGCATCGACGCCGGCCGCGTGGAAGCGCACGCGCAGGCCTTGCGCGCGGCCGGCCCGGCGCTGGCGGAGAAGGTCCGGCAGGTGTTCGCGGCCGAGCGCGAATTCGCCCCCGGCGACGTGGACGGCTCGCTGTACGACGGCTTCCTGGGCGATGCCGACAAGCGCCGATTCACCGACGTGCGCACCACGCCGCCCGACCTGCTGGGCCAGCGCGATTTCGGTTTCCGCGACCCGCGCCTGCCGGAACTGCTGTTCCGCTACCGCGCGCGCAACTGGCCCGGCACGCTCGCCCCTACCGAGCGCCAGCGCTGGGACGACTACCGCCACGCGCGCCTGTGCACGGACTCGGGCCTGTCCGAGTACAGCTTCGACAGCTTCGACCTGGAACTGGCCGCCCTGCGCACCGCCCACGCCGGCGACGGCAACCGACAAGCGCTGCTGGACCACATCCAGCAATGGCGCGATGACCTCCGGGCCGGGTTGTAGATCGCGGCGGCGTTTCGCTTGCGATGCAGGCTTGATGTCCTGAGTACGGAGCCAGGACCGGAACCGGACGATTTTCCCGCGGCGCGCGTAAACCGATCCCCGCCCCGCGCACGCGGGTTCCTGTGGTTCGCATGGTCCCGGCCGATTCGCCCTCCGGGGCCCGATCATCGAGGACAGCCCCTGCCCGCTCCTTGACCGCGGGTTGTCTACAATCCGGTCCATGGCCACCTATTTCTCCGATGCCAGCTTCAAGTTCCTGCGCGGGCTGGCGCGCCACAACGACAAGACCTGGTTCGACGCGCACAAGGCGCAGTACGAGGAGCACGTGCGGCAGCCGTTCCTGCACCTGCTCACCGACCTGCAACCGGACCTGGCGGCGATCAGCCTGCATTTCCGCTCCGACCCCAAGACCGTGGGCGGCTCGCTGTTCCGCATCTACCGCGACGCCCGCTTCTCCAACGACAAGTCGCCGTACAAGTCCTGGCAGGGCGCGCGGCTGTATCACGAGCGGCGCAAGCAGGTGGCCGCGCCTTCGTTCTACCTGCACCTGCAACCGGGCGAATGCTTCTTGGGCGCCGGCCTCTGGCATCCGGAAGCGCACACCCAGCGGCGCGTGCGGCAGTTCATCTTCGAGAACCCCGAAAGCTGGAGGAAGGCGGCGCACGAGCCGAAGTTCCGCAGGCGCTTCGCGTTCGGCGAGGAGGAAATGCTGGTGCGCGCGCCGCGCGGCTTCCCCGCCGACTTCGAGTTCGTCGAGGACCTCAAGCACCGCAACTTCATCTTCTGGCGGCCGCTGGACGACGCCACCATGACCGGCCCGCGCCTGCGCCAGACCGTTGCGGCCGACCTGGTGGCGCTGGGGCCGTTCGTGGACTACCTGTGCGCGGCGCTGGACCTGGAGTTCTGAACCGGAGGCGATGCGGATGAAGAAGTGGATCGCGCTGGTGTTGTTGCTGCTGCTGTGCATGGGCGGCTACGTCGCGGCCGGCCCCTGGCTGGCGATCCACGGCATCCGCACCGCCCTGGCCGAGCAGGACACCGGCAGGCTGCAGAAGCATGTCGACTTCCCCGTGCTGCGCGTCAACCTGCGCGCGCAGGCCGAGGACTACCTGGCGCGCAAGGCCGGCGCGGACGTGGCGGCCAACCTGTTCGGCGCCGCCGCCCTTTCCATGGCCAACAAGGCGGTCGGCCGCGGCGTGGACACGCTGGTCACGCCGATGGGCATCGCCGCGCTGCTGGAGGGCCGCGCCACCTGGAAGCGCGCCATCGGCGAGACGGTCGGCGGCGACACCTATGCGCCGGCGGTGCCCGCGGACCCGCTGAAAGAAGCCCGCCACCGCTACGAATCGCCCTCTCGCTTCACCGCCACGGTGACGGATGCCGAGGGCGAGCCGGTGGTGTTCGTGTTCACCCGACAGGGCTTGCGCTGGCGGCTGACCGACATCCGGCTGCCGCTGCTGGCGGCGGCGCCCTCGGACGCATCCGGTCTTCGCGCGGACTGACATCGCGCGCGCGATGCGCGTTGGATCGCTAAGGCCTGCTGCCTTCTGCATGGCGGCGGCATCCATACAGACCGCTCCACCGCATTCGCCCTGCATGCCGCTCCGGTCGGCCAGCCAGGTCAGTGGCTCAGCGCAAGCGCCGGCGCAGCCGCGCGGGAATGCCGGTTCCACGCCGCATTGGCGCCGGGCAGCAGCCGGCGGAACAGATCGCCTACGCTGACCACGCGGTCCATCAGCGTCGACCGCACCGCCAGTTCCTGCTCGTCGGCCGCATCCTCGCCGTTCCACAGGCAGGCGCGCAGCACCGCGTTCTTGCCGTGCACGCTGATGCGCTCCTCGGCCTGCACCGGCTCGATCCGGTTGGTCCAACTGCTCTGGTGGTAGAAGCCCCGGCGGTCGGCGAAGTATTCGCACTGCGGCAGGAAATACAGCGGCCCGCCGTCGAACTCCTGCTTGTCCAGGCCCTCGGTGATGGTGAAGGCGTACACGCGCCGCGTGTCGCGGGCGAAGCGCGTCCTGGGGACGACGGCGAAGCTGGCCGGGTCGGCCTCGATAACCCGCACGCCGCGGCAGAACAGGCTGCCGCCGGCGCGGGCGAAGTACGGCGAGACGATGTCCAGCGTCCGCACCTGCGCGCGCGGCAGGCGCAGGCGCCTGGATTTCTTCGGCAGCCAGAAACTGACGTAATGCAGGTTTTCGCCGTCGTCGACATAGGCCCAGAAATCCGCACCGTGACCGGCCTGGTGCAGGACCCGGCTGTGGGCGGCGTCCACGCCGAGGTCGTAGGCTTTCTCCTCGATGATCCGTTCGCCGCCCCATTCGCGGCGCCGGTGGAGCAGGTGCAGACGGCCGTTCCGTTCCTGCAGGCACATGGCGATGACTCCCCGTTCGACATGGCGGACGGCCCCCGTTGCCCCCGCCTTCAGGGTTCATCGCGAAAGCGCAAGGGAGACGGACATGGCGTCCGCGCCGAGTGCAGGCGTCAGGGGTTGGCCACGCCGTGCGGCACGTGGCCGGCGGCGACGTGCCGGCGCGCGCTGTCGATGTTGTGCTGGGAATCGTCGAAGAAGATGTCCGCGCCGAAGGCTTCCAGGAACGGCCCCTTGTGGCGCCCGCCCAGGAACAGCGCCTCGTCCAGGCGCACGCCCCATTCGCGCAGGGTGCGGATCACCCGCTCGTGCGCCGGTGCCGAGCGCGCGGTGACCAGCGCGGTGCGGATCGGCGAGCGCTCGTCGGCCGGGAACACCTGCTGCAACTGGTGCAGCGCCGACAGGAAGTTGCGGAACGGCCCGCCGGACAGCGGCTCGCGTGCGCGCGCCTGCTCGTGGCGGCCGAATGCCTCCACGCCCTGCTCGCGCGAGATGCGCTCGCTCTCGTCGCCGAAGATCACCGCGTCGCCGTCGAAGGCGATGCGCAACTGGTGCTCGTGCCGCTGCTGCGGCGCGCTGGCCGGCAGGATGGTCGCCGCGGCGATGCCGTGCTCCAGCGAGCGCCGCACCGATTCGGGATTGGCCGACAGGAACAGGTCGGTGCCGAACGGCTTGACGTAGGGCCAGGTCGGCTCACCGGCGGTGAAGGTGGCGCGCACGATGCCCAGCCCGTAGTGCTGGATGGAGTTGAAGATGCGCAAGCCGGTGTCGGCCGAATTGCGCGACAGCAGGATCACTTCCACCCGCGGCATGTCGGCCGGCGCGCCGGCATTCAGCGCCAGCAGCTTGCGCACCACCGGGAAGGCGATGCCCGGCGCCAGCACGTCGTCCTCGTGCGTGCGCTGGTAATCGCTATAGACCTGCACGCCCTCGCGCTCGTACAGCGCGTGGCTTTCCTCCAGGTCGAACAGCGCGCGCGAAGTCACTGCGACGGTCAGCAGGCGTGGGGAGTTGTCGGGCATGCGCGCAGTATCCCATATGGCCCGGGGGGCCCGGGACATGTGACGGAGTGTGTCGCCGCTCTTGATGCCAAGTGCGGGGGATGGGCAGTGCCCTTGAGGGGGTAAGGG